>NC_018513.1:629755-944633 GCF_000292915.1 Burkholderia cepacia GG4 | reverse complement strand
GCGCTGCCCGACGGCGTGATCTACCTCGACGGCAACTCGCTCGGCGCGCAGCCGCGCGCGTCGGCCGCCCGCGCGCAGCAGGTGATCGGCGCAGAATGGGGTGAAGGCCTGATCCGCAGCTGGAACACCGCCGGCTGGTTCGCGCTGCCGCGCCGCCTCGGCGACAAGCTCGCGACGCTGATCGGCGGCACGCCCGGCGAAACCGTCGTGACCGACACCATTTCGATCAACCTGTTCAAGCTGCTGTCGGCGATGCTGCGCCACCAGGCCGAGCGCGCGCCGGAGCGCCGCGTGATCGTGTCGGAGCGCTCGAACTTCCCGACCGACCTGTACATCGCGCAAGGGCTGATCGAGCAGCTCGGCGGCGGCTACGAGCTGCGCCTGATCGACGATCCGGCGGACCTGCCCGACGCGCTCGGCGAAGACACGGCCGTCGCGATGATCACGCACGTGAACTACCGCACCGGCTACATGCACGACATGCCGGCCGTCACGCAGCTCGTGCACGATGCGGGCGCGCTGATGCTGTGGGATCTCGCGCACTCGGCCGGCGCGGTACCGGTCGACCTGAACGGCGCGCATGCGGACGGCGCGGTCGGCTGCACCTACAAGTACCTGAACGGCGGCCCCGGTTCGCCGGCGTTTGTATGGGTGCCGCACCGCCATCACGCGCACTTCTCGCAGCCGCTGTCGGGCTGGTGGGGCCACCGCGCACCGTTCGCGATGCAGCCGGGCTTCGCGCCCGATCCGGGCATCGCGCGCTTCCTGTGCGGCACGCAGCCGATCGTGTCGATGTCGATGGTCGAATGCGGGCTCGACGTGTTCCTGCAGACCGACATGCACGCGATCCGCCGCAAGTCGCTCGCGCTGACCGACGCGTTCATCGCGCTCGTCGAAGCTCGCTGCGCGGGCCTGTCGCTGAAGCTCGTAACGCCGCGCGCCCATCATCAGCGCGGCTCGCAGGCGAGCTTCGAGCATCCGCACGGCTACGAAGTGATGCAGGCGCTGATCGCGCGCGGCGTGATCGGCGACTACCGCGAGCCGCACGTGCTGCGCTTCGGCTTCACGCCGCTCTATACGCGCTTCGCCGACGTGTGGGATGCCGTCGAGACGCTGCGCGACATTCTGGCCACCGATGCGTGGAAGGCGCCCGAGTTTGCCGAGCGCGGCGCGGTGACCTGACCGGCGTCGCCCGGCGCGCGCAGGCCGCGCGCCGCGCCCCCGTCATTCAAATCTGGAGATAGTCGTGAATTCTGGTCATATGCAGCCACCCGGCGACGATGCGCCGGCGGGCTGCCCGTTCTCGGGCGCACGCGCCGCACAATCGACGCACCCGGCCCAGGCGGCCCACGAAGCACCGCACGTGCCGGGCGATGCCCCCGCGCAAACCGGCTGGCACGACGCGCAGCTCGATTTCTCGAAGTCGATGAGCTACGGCGACTACCTGTCGCTGAATGCGATCCTCGACGCGCAGCATCCGCTGTCGCCCGATCACAACGAGATGCTGTTCATCATCCAGCATCAGACGAGCGAGCTGTGGATGAAGCTCGCGCTGTTCGAACTGCGCGGCGCACTCGACGCGGTGCGCACCGATGCGCTGCCGCCCGCATTCAAGATGCTCGCGCGCGTGTCGCGGATCCTCGAGCAGCTCGTGCAGGCGTGGAACGTGCTGTCGACGATGACGCCGTCCGAGTATTCGGCGATGCGGCCGTATCTCGGCCAGTCGTCGGGCTTCCAGTCGTACCAGTACCGTCAGCTCGAATTCCTGCTCGGCAACAAGAACGTGCAGATGCTGCAGCCGCATGCGCACCGCCCCGACATCCTCGAGCAGGTACGCACGACGCTCGAGGCGCCGTCGTTCTACGACGAAGTCGTGCGCCTGCTCGCGCGGCGCGGTTTTCCGATCGCGCCCGAGCGGCTCGAGCGCGACTGGACGCAGCCGACGCGCCACGACGAGACGGTCGAAGCCGCGTGGCTCGAGGTGTATCGCCACCCGCAGCAGCACTGGGAACTGTACGAGATGGCCGAGGAGCTCGTCGACCTCGAAGACGCATTCCGCCAGTGGCGCTTCCGTCACGTGACGACGGTCGAGCGCATCATCGGCTTCAAGCAGGGCACCGGCGGCACGAGCGGTGCGCCGTATCTGCGCAAGATGCTCGACGTCGTGCTGTTCCCCGAGCTCTGGCACGTGCGCACCACGCTGTAACGCACGCCATGCGCCCGCGCGTCACGATGACGTGCGGGCCAGCTCCTCCCCTTCGCGCGGCCCAGCCTGCACGGGCGACAGCCGCGGAATGTGCCGCCGCACCGCGAGCAGTGCGACGCACACGACACCCATCGCGACGGCCAGCATCGTCAGGTACGCGCCCGCGCCGCCCGTCGTGATCACGATTGCGCCCGCGAACGCGCTGAGGATCGCGCCGAGCCGGCCGAACGCGAGCGCGCTCGCGGTACCCGTCGCGCGCACGGCGGTCGGATAGATGTACGCGCAGAGCGCATACATCGTCGACTGCACCGCGTTGACGAACAGCCCGTGCAGGCCGAGCCCGACGATCAGCCAGCTCGTATGGCGGCTGGCATCGACTCCCATCAGCCACACCGCACTCGCCGCGCCGCCGATGCTGCACAGCGCGAGCGGCCAGCGCGACCCCGCATGCGCGATCGCCCATGCGCACAGCAGCGCGCCGATCACGCCACCGAGGTTGTACGCGGTCAGCCCGGCCCCCGCGACCGACACGCTCAACCCGCTCGCCGCGAGCATCGTCGGCAGCCAGCTGAACGCCGCGTACACGGCGAGCAGGCACATGAAGAACGCGCACCACAGCGCGATCGTGTCACGCGCCTGACCGCGCTCGAACAGCGCGCCGAAGCCGCCGCGGCCGCCGGCCGCGCGTGCGTCCTTCATGTCGGTAAATTCCGTGCCCGGAGCGACGGGCCGCTCCATCCGCGCGAGCAGCGCGCCGAGTTCCGGCCAGCGCGCGGGGCGCCGCGCGAGATAACGCGGCGATTCCGGCAGCGCACGCACGAGCACGAAGCCGAGCACGAGCGGCAGCGCTCCGCCCGCGAAGAACAGCCCGCGCCAGCCGTAACGCGGCAGCACCTCGTGCGCGAACAGGCCGGCCAGCATCCCGCCGAGCGGCACGCAGACGATCGTCGCCGTCACCATCATCGTGCGGCGCCGCGCCGGCGTGTATTCGGCCGTCATCGTCGTGGCCGTCGGCAGCGCGCCGCCGATCCCGAGCCCCGCGAAGAAACGCAAGATCGCGATCGCCGCGACGTCGGGCGCGAAGCCGATCGCGCAGGTCGCGATACCGAACAGGAACACGCTGCCGATCACGGCCTGGCGGCGGCCGAAGCGGTCCGCGACGATCCCCGCGCACGCGCTGCCGATGCCCATCCCGATCAGCCCGGCAGCCACTGCCGGCGCGAACGCGCCGCGCGTGATGCCCCATTCGCGGATCAGCACCGGAATCGCGAAACCGATCAACTGGCCGTCGAAGCCGTCGAGCACGATCGCGAGCGCGGCGAGCAGCACCACGCAGCGCTGCATCGTCGTGAACGGCCCGTCGTCCAGCGTCGTGCCGATGTCGACCGACGGCGGCGGCACTCCGTCGCGCGTGCTCATGCGGCCTCCCGTGCGCCGCCCATCGGCGGCAACGTGCGCGAGCGGCGCGCGGCAAGACAACGGCATTCGATGGCTTTCATGGCGTCTCCAGTTGTCCGGGCTGGCGCATCGGCGCGTGCCCGGATCTCGTGCCGCGCGGTCGGCCGGCGTCGCCGTGGCGGCGCCGGCATCCTGCCCGGTTCGTCTCGATCCTGCGCCTGTGCGCGGCGCTTTTCGTGTCGTGATGCGGCGCAAGCCGGCCGCCGGCCTGATGCTCAGTCCGTGCGCGCGTCGATCAGCCGGACGAGCGCGAGCATCGTCTCGGTATGCGGCACCGCGACGCCCGTTTCGCGCGCGGCCGCCACGACCTTGCCGGCGATCGCGTCGATTTCCGTGCGGCGGCCCGCCAGCACGTCCTGCAGCATCGACGGACGATGGCCGCGATGTTCGCTGATCGCATGCTCGACGTTGCGCGCAATGCGCTCTCCATCGACGGCGATGCTGTTCGCTCGGGCGACGGCGGCCGTCTCGGCAGCAATCGCGAGCGCGAGACGCGGCCCATCTTGATGATGGCCGAGCTGGTCGACCGAGCAGCCGGTCGCCGCGCACACCGTGTTGAGCGCCGCGTTGAATGCGACTTTTTCCCAGATCGCGGCCCAGACGTCGGTGTCCAGCGTACACGCAAGCCCTGCGCGCGACAGCGCATCGGCCACGGTCGTCGCGAACGGACACGCCGCGCCGTCAGCCGTCATCATGCGGATCGTGCCCGCGCCGTGCGAGCGCACGTGTGCAGGGCCGGCCGCATCGGCCGGCCATGTCGTCACGCCGACCAGGATGCGCTCGAGCGGCACGAACGCATTCAGCGTCTCGACGTTGCCGAGTCCGTTCTGCAGCGTCAGCACGATCGTGTTCGGCGACAGCAGCGCACGCACACCGTCGAGCGCGGTACGCGTATGCAGCGACTTCGTGAAAACGATCAGCAGGTCGAACGGTGTGTCGGGCGATGCCAGCGCATCCGCATTGGCCGCTTCCGGCCGTACGGCCTGCAGTGTGCGAATGCGCCGCTCGCCGCGGTCGTCGTCGATGCGCAGCCCGTCGCGGCGGATCGCGTCGAGATGGGCGTCGTTCACGTCGATCAGCGTGACGGTTTCGCCGCGCTCGGCGAGCAACCCGCCGAATAGCGAGCCCATCGCGCCCGCGCCCAGAATCGCAATCTTCATCGTCGTCGGCCTCGTCAGAACGGGTAGTGGCGCGGTGCGGTCTGCACGGTGATCCAGCGCAGGTCCGTGAACGCGGCGATGCCGGCTTTTCCGCCGAAGTGGCCGAAGCCGCTGTCCTTCACGCCGCCGAACGGCATCTGCGCCTCGTCGTGCACGGTCGGGCAGTTCACGTGGCAGATACCCGATTCGATGCGTGCCGCGACGCGCAGCGCACGCGCGACGTCGCGGCTGAACACGGCCGACGACAACCCGAATGCGTTGTCGTTCGCGCAGCGGATCGCGGCTTCTTCGCCATCGACGCGCACGATGCCCTTCACCGGGCCGAACGATTCTTCCGCATAAATGCGCATCGCTGGCGTCACATGGTCGAGCAGCGTCGCCGGAAACAGCGTGCTGTCGGCCTTGCCGCCGCACAGCAGCGTCGCGCCGTGCGCGAGTGCATCGTCGATCAGCGCGTTGCAGCGCTCGACGGCTTTCATGTCGATCAGCGAACCGAGCACGACGGGCCCGTTGCGCGGATCGCCGAGCGGCAGCGATGCGGCCTTGTCGGCAAGCTTCGCGGCGAACGCATCGGCGATCGACGCGTCGACGACGATGCGCTCGGTCGACATGCAGATCTGCCCGGAATTCGCGAACGCGCCGAACGCGGCGGCCGCAACCGCGGCGTCGAGATCGGCATCGTCGAGCACGACGAACGGCGCCTTGCCGCCGAGCTCCAGCACCGACGGCTTCAGGTAGCGTGCGCAGGCCTCCGCGACGATCCGGCCGACCCGCGTCGAGCCCGTGAAATTCACGCGGCGCACGGCCGGATGCGCGATCAGCGCATCGACGACGGCGCCCGCATCCTCCGGCGCGTTCGTCACGAAGTTGACGACGCCCGGCGGCAGCCCGGCCTCCTGCAGCGCCTCGACGATCAGCCCGTGCGTGACCGGGCACAGCTCCGAGCCCTTCAGCACGACCGTGTTGCCGCACGCGAGCGGCAGCGCGAGCGCGCGCGTCGCGAGAATCACCGGGGCATTCCACGGCGCGATGCCGAGCACGACGCCGGCCGGCTGCCGCACGCCCATCGCGAGCGAACCAGGCACGTCGGACGGAATCAGTTCGCCGCCGACCTGCGTGGTCAGCGACGCGGCCTCGACGAGCCCGCTCGCGGCGAGATGCACGTTGAAGCCGGCCCACAACGCGGACGCGCCCGTCTCGGCCGCCATCGCCGCGACGAACTGCTCGTGCTTCGCTTCGAGCGCGGCGGCCGCCTTCAGCAGCAACGCACGACGCGCGCCGGGGCCGAGCGCGGCCCACTCGGGAAACGCGCGGGCGGCCGCGTCGGCCGCCGCACGCGCATCGTCGACGGTGCACGCGGGCGCGGTGGACGCGACTTCGCCGTCGAGCGGGTTACGGCGCACGAAGGTCGCGCCGCTGGACGAGTGGCGGCGTTCGCCGCCGATCAGCATCGATACGGTTTGCATGGATTCTCCGGAAAGACGCGCACCGCGCGTCAGGCAATCTCGACTTCGACGACGACCGGCGTCGCCGCACGCAGCGCGTCGGTCAACGTATCGCGCAGCTGCGCCGCATCGGCCACGCGCACGCCGCGGCAGCCCATCCCTTGCGCGAGCGCGACGAAATCCAGGTCCGGCAGATCGGTGCCCTGCACGGGATCGTCCGGACCGAAGCCGAACACCGGCGCGAAATCCTGCAGCGCCGCGTAACGGCGATTGTTCAGGATCACGAACGTGATCGGCAGCTTCAGCTGCGCGGCGCTCCACAGCGCCTGGATCGAATACAGGCTCGAGCCGTCGCCGATCAGCCCGATCACGCGCCGCCCGGGGTGCGCAAGCGCGACGCCGACGGCGGCCGGCATCCCGTAGCCGAGCCCGCCGCTGTCCATCGTGTAGAACGTGCCGCTGCGCGTGAACGGCAGGTGTTCCTGCATCACCGGCCGCGCACTCGGCGCCTCCTCGACGACGATGTCGTGCGCGTCGCGCACGTCGGCGAGCGTCTGCAGCGCGAATGCGACCGACATGCGCTCACCGACGGCCGGCGCGTCGACGCGCGCACGCGGTGCGCGCGGCGCGGGCATCGGCCGCTCGGGCGGCGCCGGACGCGCCAGCAGGTCGCGCGCGGCAAGCCGCAGGTTGCCGACGACCGCGTCGCCCGACGGCGTCCACGCGGCGATGCCCGGATCGTCGACGAGCTGCACGAGCGCGGCGCCCGGCGGCACGTGCGGGCCGAAGCCTTCGATGTGATAGGTGAACGCGGGCGCGCCGAACGCGAACACGAGGTCGTGCCCGTCGAGCCGCGCGACGATCTTCTCGCGGATCGCGGGCAGGAAGCCGGCGAACAGCGGATGATCCTCGGGGAAGCTGCAGCGCCCCGACATCGGCGCGACGTACACTCGCGCACGGTGCCGCTCGGCGAGCCGCACGACGTCGTCCCACGCACCCGCGCGATCGACGGCCGCGCCGACCACGAGCGCGGGACGCCGCGCGGCGTCGAGCGCGTCGCCGAGCCGCGCGAGCGCGTCGGGATCGGGCCGCACGACGCTGCTGACCTCGCGGCGCGGCAGCAGCTCGGCCGGCTGGTCCCAGTCGTCGACGGGGATCGACACGAACACGGGGCCGCGCGGTTCCTGCATCGCGATGCGGTACGCCCGTGCGATCGCGGCCGGCACGTCCTGCGCGCGCGCCGGCTCGATGCTCCACTTCACGTACGGCTTCGGCAGCTCGGTGGCCTGCGTCGCGCCGAGGAACGGATCGAACGGCAGGATCGCGCGCGCCTGCTGGCCCGCGGTGACGATCAGCGGCGTGCGGTTCTTGAATGCGGTGAAAAGATTGCCCATCGCATTGCCGACACCCGCCGCCGAATGCAGATTGACGACCGCCGCGTTGCCGGTCGCCTGCGCATGACCGTCGGCCATCCCGACCACGACGGCCTCCTGCAGGCCGAGCACGTAATGAAAATCGTCCGGGAAATCGCGGAACATCGGCAGCTCGGTCGAGCCGGGATTGGCGAACACGCGGTCGATGCCGAACTGGCGGAACAGGTCGATCACCGCATCACGAACGGTGACCGGTGCGGCGGATGGGGGCGGATGGCCGGACATGCTCGGTTGTCTCCTCGATGGCTTGGCGGTTTCCACAGTATCGAAGTGCAAGCCATTCTCGGATACTGTATTTTTTGCGATAAGCCATTACATTCCGGCATGACTTTCGATCTCCGACAATTGCGCGCCTTCACGACGATCGTCGCGTGCGGCAGCCTCGGCCGCGCGGCCGACGCGCTGCACGTGACGCAACCGGCGCTGAGCCGGATCCTGAAGCGGCTCGAGGACCAGGTCGGCGCGCCGCTGTTCGAGCGCCACTCGAAGGGCGTGCAGCTCACCGCGTTCGGCGAAGCGCTGCTGCCGCACGCGACGCTGCTGCAGCACGAGGCCGAGCACGCGCGCGAGGAACTCGACGCGATGCGCGGGCTGGCGAAGGGCACGATCAAGGTCGGTGCGGTGGGCAGCATCGCGAGCCTCGTACTGCCGGTCGCGGTCGGCCGCGTGCTCGACCGCTGGCCGAACCTGCGCGTCGAGATCCTCGAAGGCGTGTGGGACCGGCTCGCCGAAGGGTTGCACAAGCACGAGATCGATCTCGCGTTGTCCGCGCACGGGCCCGACACCGACGAGATCGTCGCGATTCCCGAGTGCCGCTGGGAAGATCGCAGCCATATCGTTGCGGCGCCGCAGCATCCGCTGCGCGCGCTCGGCCGCGCGCCGACGCTCGCCGATACGCTGCACGCGCGCTGGGCGATCCCGCCGCGCGGCACCGCGCCGTTCGACCACATGCGCGCGACCTTCGACGCGCACGGGCTCGCGCTGCCCGACATCGCGGTCGAGACCCGCTCGGTCACGACGCTGAAGAGCCTCGTCGCGCATGCCGGCTTCCTGAGCTGGATGGCCGAGCCGATGTACGGCGCCGAGCAGCGCGCCGGCACGATCGACACGCTGCCCGTGCGCGAGGTCGTCGCGGTGCGCACGCTCACCGCGTTCCGGCGCCGCCACGGGATCCTGCCGGGGCCGGCCGGCAAGCTGCTCGAAGAACTCGTCGCGTTGACGCGCGAGGGGCGCTGACGGCGACAAGGCCGGCGGCCCTTCGCGCCCTTCGCGCCCTCCCTGGCCTCCCTTCCCACCGCAGCGCACCATCGAAATGCCGTTTCCCCGCCTTGACTTTCGCTCGCCCGAATACGATCATTCGCTCACACAAAGAGCAAATGATCGTATTCGATTGAAAAGACTGGCACGAACAGGAGACACCGGATGAGCGAATCGCCCTCCGCCCGCGCGCCCGTGCTGCTGCACATCGGCGCCGGCTCGTTTCACCGCGCGCACCAGGCGTGGTATCTGCATCGCGTGAACGCGGCCGTGCCGGCCGACGAACGCTGGTCGCTGACCGTCGGCAACATCCGCGACGACATGCGCGCGACGATGGACGCGCTCGCCGCGCAGCACGGCGCCTACACGCTCGAAACCGTCACGCCGCAAGGCGAGCGCGCGTACGAGACGATCCGCGCGATCACCCACGTGCTGCCGTGGTCGATCGACCTCGCCGCGCTGATCGATGCCGGCGCCGATCCGGCGTGCCGGATCGTGTCGTTCACCGTCACCGAAGGCGGCTACTACCTCGACGAACACAACCGGCTCGACATCGCGAACACCGATCTCGCCGCCGACCTGCAGGGCACGCGCACGACGCTGTACGGCGCGCTCGCGGCGCTGCTCGCCGAACGCGTGAAGCGCGGCGCGGGCCCGCTCACGCTGCAGAGCTGCGACAACCTGCGCAACAACGGCGCGCGCTTTCGCGCGGGGATGCGCGAATTCCTCGAGCGGCGCGGTGAAACCGCCCTCCTCGCGTGGTTCGACGCGAACGTCGCGACGCCGAGCGCGATGGTCGACCGCATCACGCCGCGCCCCACCGCCGACGTGCGCGAGCGCGTGCGCGCGGCCACCGGCGTCGACGACGCGTGCCCGGTGATGGGCGAATCGTTCATCCAGTGGGTGATCGAGGACCGCTTCGCGGCCGGCCGGCCGCGCTGGGAGCTGGCCGGCGCGGAACTGGTCGACGACGTGCATCCGTACGAGGAAGCGAAGATCCGCATCCTCAACGCGACGCACAGCTGCATCGCGTGGGCCGGCACGCTCGCGGGCTACACGTATATCCACGAAGGCACGCGCGACGCGGCGATCCGCCGCTTCGCGCACGACTACGTGACGCAAAACGTGATCCCGTGCCTCAGCCCGAGCCCGCTCGATCTCGAACGCTACCGCGACGTCGTGCTCGAACGCTTCGGCAACCCGTACGTGCTCGACACGAACCAGCGCGTCGCGGCCGACGGCTTCTCGAAGATTCCCGGCTTCATTGCACCGACGCTCGTCGAATCGTTCGCGCGCGGCGTGACGCCGGCCGCCACCGCCGTGTTGCCGGCGCTGTTCCTGCGCTTTCTCGAACGCTGGGCGCGCGGCTTGCTGCCGTATGCATATCAGGACGGCGTGATGGACGAAAACACCGCTCGGGCGATCGTCGAGGCCGACGACCCAGTCGTCGCGCTATGCGCGAGCCGCGCGCTGTGGGGCTCGCTCGCCGGCAACGCGGCGCTGTTCGAAGCGCTGCGCGCCGGGCTCGCACGGGTCGACGCATGGCTCGCGCAGCGCTGATGCGCGGCCCCGGCGCCCGGCAGCCGGCCGCCCGCGAGCGGCTGCGCATCCGGGCGAACCTGCGTTGGCTGCGCGCCTGCGCGCGGCTAAAGTAGCGGCTCCTCACTGACGGAACGGAACGCTCATGTATCTCGGCATCGACCTCGGCACCTCGGAAGTGAAGGTGCTGCTGCTTGCCCCGGACGGCACGGTGGTCGGCACCGCGGGCACGCCGTTCAGCGTGTCGCGGCCGCACCCGCGCTGGGCGGAACAGCATCCGGACGACTGGTGGCAAGGCACGCTCGCCGCGCTCGCGGCGCTGCGCGAGCGGCATCCGCAGGCATTCGCGCAAGTGCGCGGAATCGGCCTGTCGGGCCAGATGCACGGCGCGGTGCTGCTCAGCCGCGACGACCGCGTGCTGCGCCCCGCGATCCTGTGGAACGACATGCGCTGCGCCGACGAGTGCGCGCTGCTCACCGAACGCGCGCCCGATCTCCACGCGCTGGCCGGCAATCTCGCGATGCCCGGCTTCACCGCGCCGAAGCTGCTGTGGGTCGCGAAGCACGAACCCGACGTGTTCGCCGCGACCGCATGCGTGCTGATGCCGAAGGACTACCTGCGCTTCCGGCTCACCGGGGCGAAGGTGTCCGATCCGTCCGACGCGGCCGGCACGCTGTGGCTCGACGTCGCGCGCCGCGACTGGTCCGACGCACTGCTTGCCGCGTGCAACATGACGCGCGACCAGATGCCCCGCATCGTCGAAGGCAACGCGCCGTCCGGCACGCTGCGTGCGGACGTCGCGCGCGAGCTCGGGCTGTCGGAGGCCGTCGTGGTGGCGGGCGGCGGCGGCGACAATGCGACGAGCGCGCTCGGCATCGGCGCGATCCACGCCGGCGACGGCTTCGTGTCGCTCGGCACGTCGGGCGTGCTGAGCGTGGTCGGCGACCGATTCATGCCGAACTCCGCATCGGCCGTGCATGCGTTCTGCCACGCGATTCCCGATCGCTGGCAACTGATGAGCGTCGTGCTGTCGGCCGCGAGCTGCCTGCGCTGGGTCTGCAAGCTGACCGGCACCGACGAGCCGGCGCTGCTCGCCGAAATCGAGGCGCTCGACGCGAACGCGCTCGCGACGGCGCCGCTGTTCCTGCCCTACCTGTCCGGCGAACGCACGCCGCACAACGATCCGTACGCGCAGGGCGTGTTCTTCGGGATGACGCATGCGACCGAACGCGCGCATCTCGGCTACGCGGTGCTCGAAGGCGTGACGCTCGGCCTCGCGGACGGCCTCGACGCACTGCACGCGGCCGGCGTCGAAACCGACCGGCTGTCGCTGATCGGCGGCGGCGCGCGCAGCGCGTTCTGGGCGCAACTGATCGCAGACGCGCTGAACGTGCGCACGCGCCAGCACGGCGGCGGCGAAACGGGCGCGGCGCTCGGCGCGGCGCGGCTGGGCTGGCTCGCCGTAGGCGGCGATCCGCATACGGTACTGACCAAGCCGCCGGTGCGCGCCGAATACGCACCCGACGCCGCCCGTCATGCACTGCTGCGCGAGCGCCTCGACGCATTCCGCGCGCTGTATCACCACGTGCGCCCGCTTTACGAACCGTCGCGCGCGCGGCTCGCGTAAGCGCCGCCGCGGCCATCGGCCGCGCCCGGCATGCGTTACAGTGGATGCCGTTGCGCGGCCCGATGGCCGGCCCAGATCCGAACCGAACCGCTATCGTGTCCAAGTCCTCAGAAAAACTCGATCTCGCCACGCGTGCCGCGTGGCTCTACTACGTCGCGGGCGACACGCAGAACGAAATCGCCGAGAAGCTGCAGGTGTCGCGCCCGGTCGCGCAGCGCCTGGTCGCGTTCGCGGTCGAGAAGAACCTGATCCGCGTGCGCGTCGATCACCAGCTCGCCGACTGCCTCGATCTCGGCGCGCAACTGTCGAAACGCTACGGGCTCGCGATGTGCGAAGTCGTGCCCGTCGATGCCGATGCGGCCGACGCGATCGACCGCAAGCTCGCGGTCGCCGGCGCGCAGGTGATGGAGCGCTACCTGAACGAAACGCGGCCGATGGTGATCGCCGTCAGCAGCGGCCGCACGCTGAAGGCAGCGGTCGCGCAGATCGCGCAGATCGAGCGGCCGCAGCATCGCCTCGTGTCGATGGTCGGCGCGATCGCGGCCGACGGCTCGTCGAACCGCTACGACGTCGCGCAGTACATTTCCGAGAAGACGGGCGGCAAGCACTTCCTGCTGCCCGCGCCGCTGTTCGCCGACAGCGACGGCGAGCGTGCGCAATGGTGCAATCACCGGCTGTACCGGATCGTCGACGCGCTGTCGGCGCAGGCCGACGTCGCGTTCGTCGGGATCGGCAACATCGGCCCGCACTGCCCGCTCTACGAGGACGGCTTCATCACCGAACAGGAGCGCGACGAGATGACCGCGCTCGGCGCGGTGGCCGAACTGCTCGGCGTGCCGATCGATGCGCAGGGCAAGCTGATCGACGTGTCGACCAGTGCGCGCGTGACGAGCGTCGCGCTCGACACGCCGCCGAAGCGCCCGACGATCGCGTTCGCGGGCGGCCCGAAAAAGCACGACGCGGTGATCGCCGCGCTGCGCGGCGGCTGGCTGTCGGGGCTCGTCACCGACGAGACCTGCGCGCGCGCGGCGCTCGACGCGAAGGCGGCCTGACGCCGCCGCACGCTCACCCTCCCCTCACCTTCATGCGGCCGCGGCCGCGCGCGACTCCGGAAACGCCGACCGGCCGGCGCGTGCCGCGGCGCGCGGCAGGCGCGACGAGCGCGCTGCCGCATGCTCGTGCATCAAGCCGCCTTCGCGTGCGCGCTCAGCCGGCGCAGCGCCTGCCCGTGCTCGTCGAACAGGTGGCAGTGCCCGGCCTGCGCATGCACGTGCAGTGCCTCACCGGTGCGGTACGTGTCGAGCGGCGGGATCCGCGCGATCAGTCCGTCCGGTGCGACCGCCGACTCCGCATACAGATACGCGGCATCGCCGAGCGACTCGACGGCCATCGTCCGCGCGTCGACGCCGGTCGCCGTCGCCCCCACCAGCAGATGCTCGGGCCGCACGCCGACGGTCACGGCCGCGCCGCGCTGCAACCCGGCCGAGTCGACCGCGACGCGCTGCGTCTCGCCGCTGCCGAAGCGCACCAGCACGCCGGTCGCATCGACCGACTCGACCGTGCCCTTCAGGAAGTTCATCTTCGGCGAGCCGATGAAGCCCGCGACGAACTGGTTCGCCGGCGCGTGGTACAACTCGTTCGGCGTGCCGACCTGCTGCACCGCGCCGCCCGACAGCACGACGATCTTGTCGGCGAGCGTCATCGCCTCGACCTGGTCGTGCGTCACGTAGATCATCGTCGTCTTCAGCTCGTCGTGCAGCCGCGCGAACTCCAGCCGCATCTTCACGCGCAGTGCGGCATCGAGGTTCGACAACGGCTCGTCGAACAGAAACACCTTCGGCTTGCGCGTGATCGCGCGGCCGATCGCCACGCGCTGCCGCTGGCCGCCCGACAGCTGCTTCGGCTTGCGGTCGAGCAGGTGATCGATGTGCAGGATCTTCGCGGCCTGCTTCACCGCCTGGTCGATCTCGGGCTTCTTCGCGCCGGCGAGCTTCAGGCCGAACGCCATGTTGTCGTACAGCGTCATGTGCGGGTACAGCGCATACGACTGGAACACCATCGCGATGCCGCGCTTCGCGCTCGGCACCTCGTTGACCTTCGCGCCGTCGATCAGCAGGTCGCCGCTCGAGATGTCCTCGAGCCCGGCGATCATCCGCATCAGCGTGGATTTGCCGCAGCCGCTCGGCCCGACGAACACGACGAATTCGCCGTCGGCGATGTCGAGGTTCACGTTGCGCAGCACTTCGGTGTCGTCGTAGCGCTTCGCGATGTTGCGCAAGAGCACGCTTGCCATGATCTGTCTCCGTTCGTTCGTGATGCGCCGCCTTGCACGCGGCGCGCAATCGTTCGTGGTTGCTAGCTCGGCAGCACGGCGCCGGTCGCCTGCCAGCGCGCGACGTAGCCGGGCAGCTCGTGCATGTCGTCGAATACGTGACGCGCGCCGATCCCGCGCAGCGCGTCGATCTGCGCGGCCGACGCATGCCCGCCGCCGACGAAGCCGAGCACGGTCATGCCGGCCGCGGCGGCCGCGGTGATGCCGGTCACGCTGTCCTCGACGACAAGGCATTGCGCGGGCGCCGCGCCGAGCGCGTGCGCGGCCGCGAGATACACGTCGGGCGCCGGCTTCGGCCTGGCGACCGCATCCGCGCAGAACAGCCGATCGCTGAAGAAGCGCGCGAGGCCCGTGCGCGCAAGCGCCGCCTCGACATATGCGCGGTAGCTGTTGCTCGCGCATGCCGTCGTCAGCCTGATCGCCGCGAGTGCCGTATCGATGCCGTCGACCATCGGCGCGTTGACCGCCGCCGCCTCGACCGCGCGGCGAATCGCGTCGACGTCGTCGGCCGACAGCGGGCGGCCGACCGCATCGGCGGCACCGGCCAGCACGCGCTCGATGCGCAGCCCGAGCAGCGGCATCACGGCCGGCCGCGCATCGACGCCCGGCCAGCGCGCGTCGAGCTCGCGCACGATCACGTCGGCGGCGACGGCCTCGCTGTCGATCAGCACGCCGTCGCAATCGCAGATCAGCACGTTCACACCTGCACCTGCCGCGCCTTTGCCGGCCGCGCTCATTTGACCGCTCCGAACGTGAGCCCGCGCACGAGCTGCTTCTGCGACAGCCAGCCGACGATCAGGATCGGCGCGACCGCGAGCAGGGACGCGGCGGACAGCTTCGCCCAGAACAAGCCTTCGGGGCTCGAGTACGACGCGATGAACACGGTCAGCGGCGCGGCGTTCGAGCTCGACAGGTTGATGCTCCAGAACGCCTCGTTCCACGACAGGATCACGAGCAGGAGCGCGGTGGAGGCAAGCCCCGGCAGCGCCATCGGCATCAGCAGGTAGACGATCTCCTGCCACGTCGACGCGCCGTCGATGCGCCCGGCTTCGAGGATGTCCTTCGGGATCTCGTTGAAGTACGTGAAGGTCATCCACACCGCGATCGGCAGGTTGATCAGCGTGTAGACGATCACGAGGCCCGACACCGTGTCGAGCAGCCCCGCGTTCTTCCACAGCAGGTAGATCGGCACGAGCACGCCGACCGACGGCATCATCTTGGTCGACAGCATCCACAGCAGCACCTTCTGCGTGCGGTGGTTCGGGAAGAACGCCATCGCGTACGCGGCTGGCACCGCGAGCAGCAGCGAGATCACCGTGACGCCCGCCGAGATCAGCACCGAGTTCCATGCGAACGCAAAGTAGTTGCTGCGCGCGAACACCTCGCGGAAGCTGTCGAGCGTCGGCATGAAGAACAGCGTCGACGCATACGCCTGCTGCTCGGTCTTGAACGCGGTGATCGCCATCCAGAAGATCGGGAAGAACAGCAGCAGCGCGATCAGCCATGCCAGCGCGCCGGGCAGCGCGCGCCGCACGCGGTCGAACGGAGCCGGCGCGCGCCGGCCTTCGAAAGTCAGGTCGCTCATTTCTCGTACTCTCCCTTCAGGTTGCGCGCGAGCATCCGCACCAGGAAGAACGACACGACGTTCGCGACCACCACGGCGATGATCCCGCCCGCGGACGCGAGGCCGACGTCGAACTGCTGCAGGCCGAGCGCGTAGATCAGGTACGACAGGTTGGTCGTCGCATCGCCCGGGCCGCCGCCGGTGGTCGTGTAGATCTCCGCGAAGATCGACAGCAGGAAGATCGTCTCCATCATCACGACCACGGCGATCGCGCGCTTCAGGTGCGGCAGCGTGATGTAGAAGAACATCGCGATCGGGCCCGCGCCGTCGATGCGCGCGGCTTCCTTCTGCTCCTGGTCGAGCGACTGGATCGCGGTGAACAGGATCAGGAACGCGAACGGCAGCCACTGCCACGCGACGATCATGATCACGGCGGTGAGCGGGTAATCGGCGAACCAGTCGATCGGCGTCATCCCGAGCGCGCGCATCGCGTTCGCGACGAGCCCGTACACCGGGTGCAGGATCATGTTCTTCCAGATCAGCGACGCGACCGTCGGCATCACGAAGAACGGCGCGATCGCGAGCAGCCGCGCGATGCCCTGCCCGTAGAACTTGCGGTCGAACAGCACGGCCATCAGCACGCCGCCGACCACCGTGATCGCGAGCACCGCGCCGATCAGCACGAGCGTGTGCCAGATCGCGGGCAGGAACGACGGATCGGTCGCGAGGAAGCGGTAGTTGTCGAGGCCCGCGAAACCCTTCACGTCCGGGTTCAGCAGGTTGTAGCGCGAGAACGAATACCAGATCGTCATCGCGAGCGGAATCGACATCCACAGCAGCAGCACCGCGACGGACGGCGAGACGAGCCAGCTCGCGCCGCCGCGCGCGCGGCGCGGCGCGCCCGGCGGCGACGACGCGTCGCCAACCGACGGCGCGTGGCTCAGGGGAAGACGTAAATGACGCATGATCGGAGTCCCTCCGGTTGAGACGCGGGCGCGAACGGCCGGCCCGCCTTTCTGCTTCGGCGATGTGCACCGTGCGCATGCATGCGCACGGTGCGGGCCGCGTTACTTCTTGTAGCCGGCCTGCCGGGCCGCGCGGTCGGCGGCGGCCTGCCCGGCGGCGAGCGCCTGGTCGACCGTCATCTGGCCGGCGACCGCGCCCGCGATCGACTGGCCCACCACCGTGCCGAACGACTGGAATTCAGGAATCCCGACGTACTGCACGCCCGTGTACGGCACCTTCTTCAGCGACGGATCGTTCGGGTCGGCCGTCTCGATCGCCTTCAGCACGAAGTCCGAGAACGGCGCGGCGGCCTTGTATTCGGGGCGCTGGTAGGTCGACGTGCGCGTGCCCGGCGGCACCGACGCCCAGCCCTCGTCCTTGCCGGCCATCTCGATGTACTGCTTGGACGTCGCCCACGCGATGAACTTGCGCGCGGCGTCCTGCTGCTTCGACGTCTTCGGTACGGCCAGCGCCCACGCCCACAGCCAGTGCGAGCCCTTCGGCGTGGCGGCGACCGGCGCGGCCGCGAAGCCGATCTTGTCGGCGACCTGCGACTGCTGTTTGTTATAGAGCATCCCGGCCGCGACCGTCGCGTCGATCCACATCGCGCACTTGCCCGACGCGGTCAGGGTCAGGTTCTCGTTGAAGCCGTTCGAGCTCGCTCCCGGCGGGCCGTCCTTCTTCAGCAGGTTCACGTAGAAACCGATCGCCTTCTTCCATTCGGGCGACGTCAGCTGCGCGTTCCAGTTCTCGTCGAACCAGCGCCCGCCGAACGTGTTCACGACGGTCGACACGTACGCCATGTTCTCGCCCCAGCCGGCCTTGCCGCGCAGGCAGATCCCGTAGGTGCCCTTCGCCTTGTCGGTGAGCTTGTCCGCGAACTCGGCGATCTGGTCGTAGGTCGGCTGGTCGGGCATCTTGAGCCCCTTCGCCGCGAACAGGTCCTTGCGGTAGAACGTCATCGAGCTTTCGACGTAGAACGGCAGCGCATACAGCTGGCCGTTGTACGACAGGCTGTCGCGCGCGGTCTTCACGATGTCGTTCAGGTCGTAGTCGGCCGGCAGGCCCGTCATCGGCGCGAGCCAGCCGCGCTTGCCCCACTGCGGCGTCTCGTAGGTGCCGATCGCCATCACGTCGAACTGGCCGCTGCCGGTCGTGATGTCGGTGGTCGCGCGCTGGCGCAGCACGTTCTCCTCGAGGATCACCCAGTTCAGCTTGATGTCCGGGTTTGCCTTCTCGAACGCCGGCGACAGCTTCTTCAACTCGATCATGTCCGGGTTGTTCAGCGTCGCGATCGTCAGCGTGCCGGCGGACGCCGCGCACGCGGCCGTCGCGAGCGCGGCTCCGGCGAAGCAGCGTGCGGCGGCGTAGCGCATCTTTCGTTGCATGGCATGTCTCCTGTGATTGTTCGAACTGTCGTCGGTGTTGCGTGTCTCGTGTCTCGTATTGCTGCGCTTCCTTCGCGGCCCGTCACGCCGGCCGCTGCATGCCGCACGCGCGCGCATAGTGCGCGATCACGTCGCGTATCCGGTGGCGCACCCAAGCACGCGGCTCCTTCGCGAGGCCGCCCGCGCGGCACGCCGCGTACACGTCCGGCAGCCACTGCGCGACGAGCGTTTCGGGCACCGGCTGGCGCGCGAGGTTTGCGAACAGCTGCTCGACCGCCGCCGCGACCGCCGGCTGCAGCCAGTAGTAGCGGATCCGGTCGCTGTAGCTGAACTGCCGCGCGAGCCGCTGCTCGGTCTCGTCGCCGCGGTAATACGGCGCCCAGTGCTCGGGTTGCGCGCGCATCGCCGCATCGACCACGTCGCGCAGCCGCGAGCGCATCGCGACGTCGTCGATCAGCGCGTCCTCGATGAAGGTGAGCGCGAACAGCGCCTCGCGCAGCGCGAAGGTCAGCGCGGGGCCGACCTTCAACACCGCGAAGTGGTCGCGCACGAGCGCGGCGAGCGCGCCTTCGGTCTGGTAATCGGTCGAATGCGCTTCGAACACGAGGCGCGGCGTGTGCAGGATGCTCGCGCCGAGCGACGCGGCCTTCGTGCTGTCGTAGTCGAGCACGTGACGATCATCGAAGTCGACGCCCGGCTGCGCGACGATGGCGACCACGCGGGCCCATGCTTCGTCGAGCCCGGCCGCCGCGAATGCGTCGCGGTGCGCGTCGAGCGTCGCGGCGATGCTGTCGCTGCGCGTGACCGCGATCCGCGCGATCGCGGCGCCGCCCGCGTCGCCTGCCACCTCGCCGCCCGGCGTCGGCACCTCGGTGCCGATCACGTAGACGGGTGCGACACCGGCGCGTGCCGCCGCGTCCTCCGCCGCGCGGCACAGCCCGGCCGCGCGCGCGGCGATCGTACGATCGTCGAGCCGCACCGGATCGTCCGCGCAGGCCATGCTCGCGTCGAGGTGGATCTTCTCGAAACCGGCTTCGACATAAGCCGCGACCATCGCGGCCGCTTCGCGCATCGCATCGGCCGCGCGGCGGTGCCGCCACGGATTCGGTCCGAGATGGTCGCCGCCGAGCACGAGCGCCGACGGTGCGAGCCCGCAACGCAGCGCGATCGCGTCGACGTCGCGCCGGAAATCGGCGGGCGTCATGCCCGTATAGCCGCCGAGATGATTCACCTGGTTGCAGGTCGCCTCGATCAGCAGCGGCGAGCCGTCCGCGCGCGCGGCTTCGCACGCGGCCTCGAGCACGAGCCGGTGCGCGCTGCAGATCGAATAGATGCCGCGCTGCGCATCCGCGCGGTTCGCGTCGAAGATCATCCGCAGCACGGCGTCGGCGTGCGCGGAGCGCGAGCGTTCAGCGGTGGGGGTCAGGCCGGACATGCGATACCTCGCTCGGTCAGGAAGCGGTCGATTTCAGTCGCACTGCTGTTGCCTTCCATCGGGCCGCGCCGCGTGACGGCGATCGCGCCGGCCGCGTTCGCACGGCGCAGCGCGACGTCGATCGGCATGCCGGCGACGAGACTCGCGACCAGCGTGCCGCCGAAGCAGTCGCCCGCACCGGTCGGATCGCGTTCGTCGACCGGCCAGGCCGGTGCCTCGACGCGGCTCGTGCGCTCGAACGCGACGCTGCCGGCCGCGCCGCGCTTGAGCACGACCCGCTCGAGCAGCGGATGCGTCGCGAGCAGCCCCGCGATCGCGCGCTCGGCCGGCTGCGGCCCGCAGAAGAACGGCAGGTCGGCCTCGCTCGGCAGGAACAGGTGACACGCGGCGAGCATCGCATCGAGCGCCGCGCGCATCGGGCGGAAGCTCAGCATCTCGGGCCGCACGTTCGGGTCGAACGACACCTTCGCGCCGGCGCGCGCCGCCTCGATCACGCCGCGCTGCACCGCGGCGATCGCCGCTTCGCTCGTCAACGACGAGCCCATCACGTGGAAGTAACGGCAGCCATCGAACATCGCCGTCGCGACATCGGATGCGTCGATGCACGCGGCCGCGCTGGTAGACAGATTGAAGACGAAGCTGCGCGAGCCGTCGTCGCGATACGCGACGAACGCGGTGCCGGTCGGGCGGGCGACGCGGCGGATGCGTGCAACGTCGACACCGTCACGCTCGAGCCGCGCGACGATCGCGTCGCCGAACGCGTCGCGGCCGACACAACCCGCATACGCGACGCGCACGCCGAGCCGCGCGGCCTGGTCGGCGAAGATCGCCGGCGCGCCGCTCGGGAACGGGCCGGTGAACAGGCCCGGCGTGTCGAAACCCTGGCCGCGCTCGGCGGCGACGAATTCGGCCAGCAGTTCGCCGGCGATCACGATCTCGGCCATCATGCGAGCCCTCGTGCGGCGGCGGCCGCGCGCAGCGGATCCGCCTGGGTTGCGCGTGCGAGCGGCGCCACGTCAGCTCATCCAGTTGCCGCCGTCGACGTTCAGCGTCTGGGCGGTGATGTAATCGGCGTCGGCCGACGCGAGGAACAGCGCGGCGCCCGTCAGGTCGCCGGGCACGCCCATCCGGCCGAGCGGCACGGCTTCACCGACAAGCCGCTTCTTCTCGCCGAGCGGCCGGTTCTCGTAGCGCGCGAACAGCGCATCGACCTGCTCCCACATCGGCGTGTCGACCACGCCCGGCGCGATGCCGTTCACGTTGATCCGGTGCGGCGCGAGCGCGAGCGCGGCCGACTGCGTGTAGCTGATCACCGCGGCCTTGGTCGCGCAGTAGTGCGAAACGAGTGCCTCGCCACGACGCCCTGCCTGCGACGACATGTTGACGATCTTGCCGCCGCGCCCCTGCTCGACCATCCGCTGCGCAACCGCCTGCATCAGGAAGAACAACCCTTTCACGTTGACCGCGAACAACCGGTCGAACACGTCCCAGGATTCGTCGAGGAGCGGGCGCATGTCGAACAGCGCCGCGTTGTTGAACAGGATATCGACGCCACCGAAGCGCTCGACGGCGGTGGCGACGATCCGCTCGATGTCGTCACGGCGCGTGACGTCCGCGGTGACGGCCACCGCGCGGCCGGGATTCGCCTCGATCAGCTGCGCGAGCGAACCGCTCGCCGGCTTCACGTCGACCAGCACGCAGCGCGCGCCCTCGTCCAGATAGCGTTGCGCGACCGCTTCGCCGATGCCGCTTGCCGCGCCCGTCAGGATCGCGACCTTGTGTTCCAGTCTCACTGGTTGTCTCCGGTTCGTTCTGCTGCACGAAGGCCGCGAGATGAGCGAACGCTCGCTGGCCGATCAATTGCTCTGTTGTTGGTCGAATGATCGGATACGCGATTCACGCTGTCAAGGCGACATGGCGGCTTTCGATGATGCGCTGCGGCACGGCCGCCCCGGGCGTCGGCCGGCGACCCACGCCTGGCAAGGCGCGGCGCGCTGGGTGCAGCGCGGCTGAAACGGCGATGAAGGGGACGGAGCGGGTGCAGGGGCAGGAATTCGGGCTGCACGCCATGGAGATACGTTATATCATCGCCATACTTCGTTTCATTGCCTGCTTCACGCCATGGCTACCTCATCGCCCATTGACGCCCGGCTGTCCCGGGCCGACGCATTCGCCGCCGAGCACGGGCTCGCGTGGACGCCGCTGCGCCGCCAGGTCTACGAACGCGTGCTGGCCGCGCAGCGCCCGATCGGCGCGTACGACCTGCTCGCCGAGCTCGAGCCGCAGCGCGGCCGCGTGCCGCCGACGACCGTCTATCGCGCGCTGGATTTCCTCGTCGAACACGGCTTCATCCACCGGATCGAATCGAAGAACGCGTTCTTCGCGTGCTGCGAGATCGGCGTGCCGCACGAAGGCCAGTTCCTGATCTGCGATTCGTGCGGCGAGACCGTCGAGATTCCGGGCAGCGACCTCGCGAAGCAGCTGTCCGCGAGCGAGCCCGCGCACGGGTTCGAAGTCCACCACCAGGTCGTCGAGCTGAACGGTCTGTGCGGGCACTGCAAGGGCAAGCCCGCGCAACGCTGACACCGCATCGCGCGGCGCCCCGCCGCCCCTTCCTACGAGGAGTTTCATGTCCATTGCCCTGAAGCGCGCGCCGCGGCGAGCCCTGTCGCTTGCCCGCCTGGTCGCCGCCGCTGCCGCCGCGCTGTCGTTCGCGGCGCCCGCCTTCACGCAGGCCGCGACCGTCAACGTCGTCGCCGCCGAGAACTTCTATGGCGACGTCGCATCGCAGATCGGCGGCCGCCATGTCGCGGTGACCAGCATCCTCAGCAGTCCCGACCAGGATCCGCACCTGTTCGAAGCGAGCCCGAAGACCGCGCGCGCGCTGCAGCACGCGCAGGTCGTGATCTACAACGGCGCGGACTACGATCCGTGGATGGGCAAGCTGCTCGGCGCATCGAAGCAGGCGCAGCGCGCGACGATCGTCGTCGCCGATCTGGTCGGCAAGAAGGCCGGCGACAACCCGCACCTGTGGTACGACCCGGCGACGATGCCGGCCGCCGCGCGCGCGATCGCGGCCGAGCTCGGCCGCGCCGACCCGGCGAACAAGGCCGACTACGACGCGAACCTGCAGAAGTTCGTCGCGTCGCTGAAGCCGATCGACGACAAGGTCGCCGCGCTGCGCGCGCAGTACAAGGGCGTGCCGGTGACGGCCACCGAGCCGGTGTTCGGCTACATGTCCGACGCGATCGGCCTCGACATGCGCAACCAGCGCTTCCAGCTCGCGACGATGAACGACACCGAAGCCAGCGCGCAGGATGTCGCTGCGTTCGAGAACGACCTGCGCAAGAAGCAGGTGCGTGTGCTGATCTACAACAGCCAGGCCGAAGCGCCAATGACCAAGCGCATGCTGAAGGTCGCGCGCGACGGCGGCGTGCCGAGCATGAGCGTCACCGAGACGCAGCCGGCCGGCAAGACCTTCCAGCAGTGGATGGCCGGCCAGCTCGACGCGCTCGCGGCCGCGCTTTCCGCCAGCAAGAAATGACCCACGCAACGAAATGACCGCCACTCCCCACGCACTCGCACTCGATCACGTCACGCTCGAACTGGCCGGACGCACGATCCTGCGCGACGTGAGCTTCTCGATCGAACCCGGCGAATTCGTCGGCGTGCTCGGGCCGAACGGCGCGGGCAAGACGACGCTGATGCGCGCCGTGCTCGGCCTCGTGCCCGTCACGGGCGGCACGCTGTCGGTCGGCGGCGTGCCGGTCCTGCGCGGCAACGCGTCGATCGGCTACATGCCGCAGATCCGCAGCGGCCTCGCGAATCGCCGGATGCGCGGCTACGACTTCGTCGCGATGGCCGCCGACGGCCATCGCTGGGGGCTGCCGCACACGAACGCCGCGACGCGGTGCGACGTCGACCGCGTGCTCGACCTCGTCGGCGGCCCGACGCTCGCGCGCCGGCCGCTGTCGGAGCTGTCGGGCGGCGAGCGGCAGCGCCTGCTGCTCGCGCAGTGCCTGCTCGGCAGCCCGAAGCTGCTGCTGCTCGACGAGCCGCTGATCAGCCTCGACCCGAACCACCAGCGCGGCGTCGTCGAACTCGTGCGCAACGTGCAGCGCGAGCTCGGCATCACCGTGCTGTTTTCCGCGCACGAACTGAACCCGCTCCTGAACGCGCTCGACCGCGTGCTGTATCTCGGCAACGGCGTCGCGGCGCTCGGCACCGTCGACGAGGTGATCACGAAGCCGGTGCTGTCGCGGCTCTACGGCTCGCCAATCGACGTGATGCGCGTGAACGGCAAGATCTTCGTGATGTCGGGCGACGTCGAAATCGAAAAGCACGATCACGAGCACGAGGACGACGACGGCCACTCGCACGGCGGTGGCAGCGGCGGCGGCCACGGCCATCACCACCACGGACACGCTCATCCCGGGCATTCGCACGATGTTTGAATACGACTTCATGATCAACGCGTTCGCCGCGTCGGGGATCGTCGCGGTGCTCGCAGGCATCGTCGGCTACTTCCTGGTGCTGCGCGGACAAACCTTCGCCGGCCACGCGCTGTCGCACGTCGGCTTCACCGGCGCGACGGGCGCAGTACTGCTCGGCATCTCGCCGATCTGGGGGATGGTCGGCTTCACGCTCGCGGCCGGGATCGGCATGGGCGCGCTCGGCGAACGGCTCGCGGGCCGCGACGTCGCGATCGGCGTGATCCTGTCGGGCGCGCTCGGCTTCGGCCTGCTGTTCCTGCATTTCTACACGTCGTTCGCGACGCAGGTCACCGCGCTGCTGTTCGGCAACGTGCTCGCGGTCAGCCACGACACGCTCGCGGTGCTCGCGGGCATCGGCGCGGTGAGCCTCGTCGCGCTCGCGCTGATCGCGCGGCCGCTGCTGTTCGCGTCGCTGCAGCCCGAACTGGCGGAAGCCAAGGGCGTGTCGCTGCGCGCCGTGTCGATGCTGTTCCTCGCGGTGTGCGCGCTCGCGGTGGCCGCGGCGACGCAGATCGTCGGCGTGCTGCTGGTGTTCACGCTGCTGGTCGGGCCGGCCGCCGCCGCGCAGAACGTGTCGACGCGGCTGTCGACGGGCGTGCTGCTCGCCGCGCTGTTCGCGCTGTTCGAAGCGTGGTGCGGGATCGCGCTCGCATATCACACCGACTGGCCGACGAGCTTCTGGATTACCGCGCTGTCGGCGCTCGTGTACGGCGCAAGCCTGTTGCGGCGCCACTGATCGTCGCGCGGCGCAAATGAAAACGCCGGCGTGCCCGAGGGCATGGCCGGCGTTTTTTCATGCGCACGCGCTATGCAGCGCGCCGTATGCATGACCTGCGTGCCGCGCTTACCGTGCGAGCACCCGCGCGTGATGCGCAATGTGATCGGCGATGAACGTCGAGATGAAGTAGTACCCGTGGTCGTAGCCCGGATGGCGGCGCAGCGTCAGCGGCTGGCCGGCCGCCGCGCACGCGGCTTCGAACACGTCGGGGTTCAGCTGGTTCGCGAGGAACTGGTCGGCGAGGCCCTGGTCGACCAGGATGCCGGCCGCGAATTTCGGCGCATCCGCGCGCGCGACGAGCTCGCTCGCGTCGTGCTGCTTCCATGCTTCGCGATCGGCGCCCAGGTAGCCCGAGAACGCCTTCTCGCCCCACGGGCAGCGCGTCGGTGCGGCGATCGGCGCGAACGCCGACACCGAACGGTACAGGTCGGGATGGCGCAGCGCGAGCGTCAGCGCACCGTGCCCGCCCATCGAGTGACCGAAGATCCCGAGCCGCGCGCCGTCGATCGGCAGCTCGGCCGCGACGAGCTCGCGCAGCTCGCCCGTCACGTACGACTCCATCCGGTAATGCGTGGACCACGGCGCCTGGGTCGCATCGACGTAGAAGCCCGCGCCGACGCCGAAATCCCATGCGTCGGTCTCGCCCGGCACGCCCGCGCCGCGCGGGCTGGTGTCGGGCATCACGAGCGCGAGGCCGTGCTGCGCCGCGTATTGCTGCGCGCCGGCCTTGATCGCGAACGTCTCGTCGGTGCACGTGAGCCCCGCGAGGTAGAACAGCGCCGGCACGCGGCCGTGTGCCGCCTGCGGCGGCAGGTACACCGAGAATTTCATCGGCAGGCCGATCGCCGTCGAATCGTGGCGATAGAAGCGTTGCTCGCCGCCGTGGCAAGCATGCGAAGAAACGAGTTCGAGCATGGGGTTCCCTTCCGTTCAATACAGCACGATCGGGCGAAGCGATTCGCCCTTCTTCATCGGGTCGACGCCGTCGTCGAGCTTCTCGAGCGGCAGCGCGTGCGTGATCAGTTCAAGCCGTGCCGCGCGACACGGCGAAACCGTATCGTGCCCGGCATGATCCCCGATCCCGCCGCCCATCGCGTGCGGGAAACGGTCGCCGGCTTGCCGCGATGCGTCACCGCTGTCGCGACAGGACAAGTCAGGACAAGTGCCCGAGTTTAAACGCCGATCGTGAACCACGCATCCGTGCGCGCATACAGATCGATGAAGCGCGCGTGACGTGTGGCCAGCGCGCGAGCGTCGCGCGGCACGGCGACCGGCGACGCGGCCGGCGCCAGCGTGCGCAGCACGTCTTCGCGCCAGTGCCCGAGCGCAACACCGGCGAGCAGCGCGGCGCCGCGCGTCGCGGCGTTCGGACAATCGACCGCATCGAGCGACGCGCCGAGTGCGTCCGCGAGCAACTGGCGCCAGCGCGGATCGACCGAGCCGCCGCCCGCGAGACGCAGTGTCGTCACCGGATCGGCACGGTTCGCGTCGCGGATCGCGTCGAGCCCTGCGCGCAACGCGAACGCGACACCTTCGAATGCGGCACGCATCATCGCGCCGCGCGTGTCGCCGAGCCCGAGGCCGAGCCAGCCGCCGCGCGCATCGGGATTCATCCACGGCGAACGCTCGCCGGTCAGGTACGGCAGGAAGCAGAGCCGCTCCGACGCCGGCTGCGCGAACGCGTCGTCGTACGCATCCGCCCAGCCCGGGTAGCCGAGCCAGCCGCGCACGGCTTCGAGCGCGAGCCCGACGTTCTGCATCGCTGCCATCGTGTAATAACCGCCGCCGGCCGCCGTGCGATAGCGATGCAGCCCGCGCCGCGCAGGCGACAAGGTATCCGCGAGCACGACGATCTGACCGCCGCTGCCGGTCGTCAGCAGCGCATCGCCGGCCGCGACGAGCCCGCTGCCGAGCGCCGCGCACGCAGTATCGGCCGCCCCCGTCGCCAGCGGCACGCCGGCCGGCAGCCCGAGCGCCCCCGCGGCCCGCGCAGCGAGCGTGCCGCAGCGCGCGAGCGACGCGTGCACCGGCGCGAACCGGTCGGCCGGCAGGCCCAGCGCATCGATCAAGGCCGGATCCCAGGCGCCGTCCGGCGTCGCGAGCGCGGTCGCGCATGCGTCGCTCGGATCGGCCGCCACCTCACCGCCCAGCGCGACGCGCAACCAGTCCTTCGGCTGCAAGGCCCAGCGCGCGGCACGCAGCACCTGCGGTTCGTATGCGGCGAGCCAGCGCAACAGCGGTCCCGCCATGCCGGGCGCGACGGGGTTCGGCGCGCCGGGCCAAGCGGCCGCGTCCGCTTCGCGCGCTGCGCGCGTATCGGGCCACAACAGCGCCGGCCGCACCGGCTGCCCGGCCGCGTCGATCAGCACGACGCCATGCATCTGGCCGGACAAGCCGATCGCGGCGACCTGCTCGCGCTCGCCGGCCGGCAGCCGCGCGGCGGCGCGCACGAGTGCCTGCCACCACGCGTCAGGCGCGATTTCGGCCCAGCCGGGCTGCGGCGACGACAACCCATAAGGTTCGCTCGCGACCGCGCGCTCGACGCCGTCGGCATCGAGCGTGACGAGTTTGACGGAGCCGGTGCCGAGGTCGATTCCGAGCAGGCGCATGACGTGATCGCAGATTCGAATGAACGGATATCGATGATAGCGGGATCGCGACCTGCGCCCCGATTTACGCAGCGCGTTTTGCCGCCGCGGCGACGCGACCGCGCGGCCGCGAACGACCGGCTTCACCGAGCTGCACTTTGCCCGCAAAACCGGCCGCTCGCGGGTTAACCCGGCACGATTTTCCGCAGGTCGTTTTTGCCACTATGCCGCAGTCGCGATACACACCATAAAGCCACCTATATTTGACACGGGGGCCCGCACTATTTTGAAGGGCTATAAAACCGGGAAACCTCACTCCAGCGGCAGTTTCCCGATGATCGACCCCCTGTTCCATGCCGAAATGGCATATCGAACCAGCAAAGAACGGAATAGAACCCAGCGCTCTTGTTGCGATGGTTCATTCCGCATAACTTCGTATCACCCCGAAAACAAGATCATGGAGTGAGACAGATGCAATCGAACACGGTCCATCCGTGCGATGAGGTGCTGCCGACCGGCAAGCTTGTAACGCTTGGTCTCCAGCACGTCCTCGTCATGTACGCCGGCGCTGTCGCCGTGCCGCTTATCGTTGGCGCCGCACTCAAGCTGCCGAAAGACCAGATCGCGTTCCTGATCAGCGCCGATCTGTTTTCGTGCGGCATCGCCACGCTGATCCAGACGCTGGGCCTGTGGATCTTCGGGATCCGCCTGCCCGTCATCATGGGCTGCACGTTCGCGGCAGTCGGCCCGATGATCGCGATCGGCACGAACCCCGGCCTCGGCATTCTCGACATCTTCGGTTCGACGATCGCGGCCGGCATCATCGGCATCGTGCTCGCGCCGATGATCGGCAAGCTGTTGCGGTTCTTCCCGCCGGTGGTCGTCGGCACCGTGATCGCGGTGATCGGGCTGTCGCTGATGGAAGTCGGCATCAACTGGGCGGCCGGCGGCGTCGGCAACCCCGAGTACGGCAGCCCCGTCTATCTCGGCCTGTCGCTGCTCGTGCTGACGCTGATCCTGATGATCAACAAGTTCGGCCGCGGCTTCATCGCGAACATCTCGGTGCTGCTCGGCATCGTCGCCGGCTTCGCGATCGCGTTCGCGATCGGCCGCGTGAATACCGACGGCGTCGCGCACGCACCGTGGGTCGGCATCGTGATGCCGTTCCACTTCGGAATGCCGCACTTCGACCCGCTGTCGATCGTGACGATGGTCACGGTGATGTTCGTCACGTTCATCGAATCGACCGGCATGTTCCTCGCGGTCGGCGACATGGTCGACCGTCCGGTCAACCAGGAACGCCTGGTGCGCGGCCTGCGCGTCGACGGCCTCGGCACGCTGATCGGCGGCATCTTCAACTCGTTCCCGCATACGTCGTTCTCGCAGAACGTCGGCCTGATCGGCGTGACGGGCGTGAAGAGCCGGTTCGTCTGCGCGACGGGCGGCGTGATCCTGGTGCTGCTCGGCCTGTTCCCGAAGATGGCGCAAGTCGTCGCGTCGGTGCCGCCGTTCGTGCTGGGCGGTGCGGGCATCGTGATGTTCGGGATGGTGGCTGCGAACGGCATCAAGGTGCTGTCGAAGGTCGACTTCGTGAACAACTCGCACAACCTGTTCATCGTCGCCGTGAGCGTCGGCATGGGCCTCGTGCCGGTCGTGTCGCCGCACTTCTTCTCGAAGCTGCCGCCCGCGTTCGCACCGATCCTGCACAGCGGCATCCTGCTCGCGTCGGCCACGGCCGTGATCCTGAACATCGTGTTCAACGGCGTGAAGGGCGAGAAGGACGCGCGGTGCGACATCCGCCGCGCCGGACACGACTTCGACGGACGCCCGGCCGACGTGCATCACTGATCGGCCCGACCCGGACGCGCCGGATCCCGGCGCGATGCGGTAAAGGAGAAACGCCACGGCATGCCGTGGCGTTTTGCTTTGTGGGGGGCGGACGGGTGACGCGTTGGTTCGCCGGCTCGTGGCTGGAGGCCGGGGGCCAGGCAACCAGGCAATGGAACGGCCCGGCATCAAGCGACATCGCATCGTGTGACGTCGATCGGTTCCGCCGATCGACACATCCGATCCGCACCGTGGCGGTGCGTATCGGCCAGCCCCATGCCGCATCGCCAACCCGCCGCGCTCGCTGCAAACCGGCCGCGCAAAAAGAAACGCCACGGACGCTCGTCCGTGGCGTTGTCGCGTGCCGGATACGGCAACGTCGGCGAACCGGCACGGTCTCCCGTCCCTGCCCGCCTCGGTGCTTACCCGTTCGTCGCGGCTGCCGACGCAGGCGCCGGGGCGGCCGCCTTGTCATAGTCGACCGTCTCGTCCGGCGCGCGCGGCGTCTCGCCAGCCCGCTGAATCCAGCCACCGCCCAGTGCGCGGTACAGCGTGACCAGGTTCGTCCAGCGTGCCAGACGCGCGCTGATCAGCGTCTGCTGCGCGGCGTACAGGTCGGTCTGCGCGGTCAGCACCGACAGGTAGCTGTCGACGCCATTCTTGTAGCGCAGGTCGGACAGATCGAAGCGGCGCTGCTGCGCGTGCTCGTTGCGCTCGAGCGCGGCGATCTGCTGGTCGTACGTGCCGCGTGCTGCCAGCCCGTCGGACACTTCGCGGAACGCCGACTGGATCGCCTTCTCGTAGTTGGCGATCTCGATGCGCTTCTGCACGTTCGCGAGGTTCAGGTTCGCGATGTTCTGCCCGCCTTCGAAGATCGGCATCGTGATCTGCGGCGCGAACGACCACGCCGCCGTGCCGGCCTTGAACAGGCCGCCGAGCGTCGGGCTGCCGGAACCGAACGCGCCCGTCAGCGAGATGCGCGGGAAGAACGCCGCACGCGCCGCGCCGATATTCGCGTTCGCGGCCAGCAGCGTCTGCTCGGCCTGCATCACGTCCGGACGACGCGTCAGCAGGTCCGACGGCAGGCCTGGCGGCACGTCCGTCAGCAGGTTCTGCGCGTCGAGCGGCATGCCCGCCGGCAGATCGTCCGGCAACGGCTCGCCGATCAGCAGCACCAGCGCGTTCAGTGCCTGCGCACGCGCACGCGCCTGTGCCTGCTGGTTCGCGAGCGCCGTCTCGACGACCGTCTGCGCCTGACGCAGTTCGAGCTCGGAGCCCGTGCCGTTGTCGAACTGCAGCTTCGTCAGGTCGTACTGCGCCTGAGCGGACTTCAGCGTGTTTTCCGTGACCTGCAGCAGGTCGTCGGTCGACAACAGCGTCAGGTACTGATCCGCCACTTGCGACACCAGCGAGATTTCCGACGCCTGCCGTGCATACGACGTCGACAGGTACTCCGCGAGCGCCTGGTCCTTCAGGCTCTGCACGCGACCGAACAGGTCGAGTTCCCACGACGCCGACAGCCCGACGTTGTAGGCGCGCGAGATGTACGGCGCACCCGTCGTCGACAGGCCTCGCGGCACGCGCTGGATGTTGCCCGTGCCCGTGCCGTCGAGCGTCGGGAACAGGCCCGCACGCGTGATCTGGTACTGCGCGCGCGCCGCCTCGATGTTCAGCACCGACACGCGCAGGTCGCGGTTGTTCTTCAGCGCGATCTCGATCAGCCGCTGCAGGCGCGGATCGACGAAGAATTCGCGCCAGCCGATGGCGGTCGCCGCCTGGCCGTTCGCGCTGCGCGCGCCGGCGGCACCCGGCTGCGTCGCATAGACGCCGCCGGCCGGGTACGCCTGCGCGACGGGTGCATCGGGCCGCTTGTAATGCGGCGCCATCGTGCAACCCGTGGCAAAGAGCGCGACCGCGATTGCAGTCAAAGCGTGTTTTTGCATCATCACTGTCCCTTGTTGCCTTGGTCGCCGTTGCCCGGCTTCTCTTCGTGGTGCGAGTGCTCCTGAGCCAGGCGCAGTGCCTCGTCGACGTCTTCCTTCTCGCCGCTGAAGATCCCGCGGATCTTCACGAAGAACATCGGGATCATGAAGATCGCGAGGAACGTCGCCGTGATCATCCCGCCGATCACGCCGGTACCGATCGCGTGCTGGCTGGCCGAACCCGCGCCGTTGCTGATCGCGAGCGGCATCACGCCGAGAATGAACGCGAGCGACGTCATCAGGATCGGACGCAGCCGCAGGCGCGCTGCTTCCAGCGCGGCCTCGATCGGCCCCATCTTTTCCGTCTGCTGCAACTCGCGCGCGAATTCGACGATCAGGATCGCGTTCTTCGCGGACAAGCCCACCGTGGTCAACAGGCCGACCTGGAAGAACACGTCGTTCTCGAGGCCGCGCATCGTCGCCGCGAGCAGTGCGCCGATCACGCCGAGCGGCACCACCATGATCACCGAGAACGGGATCGACCAGCTTTCATACAGTGCGGCCAGACACAGGAACACGACGAGGATCGAGATCGCGTACAGGATCGGCGCCTGCGAGCCCGACTGGATTTCCTGGAACGACAGGCCGGTCCACGAATAGCCGATACCGACCGGCAGCTTCTTCGCGAGCCCTTCCATCGCGGTCATCGCCTGACCGGTCGACTTGCCCGGTGCGGCCTGACCCTGGATTTCCATTGCCGACACGCCGTTGTAGCGCTCCAGCTTCGGCGAACCGTAGGTCCAGTGACCGGTCGCGAACGCGCTGAACGGCACCATCCCGCCCGAGCCGTTGCGCACGTACCAGATGTTCATGTCTTCCGGCGTCATCCGGAACGGCGCATCCGACTGCACGTACACCTTCTTGATCCGGCCGTCGGTGTCGAGGAAGTTGTTCACGTACTTCGACGCCCACGCGATCGAGAACGTCTGGTCGATCGCATCCGCTGTCACGCCGAGCGCGTTCGCCTTCTCGCGATCGATGTCGACCTTGTACTGCGGCGTGTCGTTCAGCCCGTTCGGACGCACACCCTGCAGCGTCGGATCCTTCGAGGCCATCCCGAGCAGCTGGTTACGTGCGGCCATCAGCGCGTCGTGGCCGAGACCGGCGTTGTCCGTCAGCTCGAAGTCGAAGCCGGCGGCGGTGCCGAGTTCCGGAATCGACGGCGGGTTGAACGGGATCACGATCGCGTCCTTGTAGCCCGAATAGCGCCCGAACATCCGGCCGATCAGCGCCTGCACCTTCTGGTTCGCGTGCTGACGCTGCGAGTAGTCCTTCAGGCGCACGAACACCAGGCCGGAGTTCTGGCCGCGGCCGGCGAAGCTGAAGCCGTTGACCGTGAACGCGGATTCGACGATTTCCTTCTCGTCCTTCAGCAGGTAGTCGGAAATGTTCGCGAGCGTCCGCGCGGTCGTTTCCTGCGTCGAGCCCGACGGCGTCTGCACGATCACGAACATCAGGCCCTGGTCTTCATCGGGCAGGAACGACTTCGGCAGGCGCACGAACAGCAGGCCGACCGCGACGATCACGACCAGGTAGATGATGAGCCAGCGACCCGACCGCTTGATCACGTGGTGCACGCCGACGTGATACTTGTCGCGGCTGTTGTTGAACGTGCGATTGAACCAGCCGAAGAAGCCCTTCTTCTCTTCGTGATGCCCTTGCGGGATCGGCTTGAGGATCGTCGCGCACAGTGCGGGCGTCAGAATCAACGCGACCAGCACGGACAGCACCATCGCCGACACGATCGTCAGCGAGAACTGACGATAGATCGCGCCGACCGAACCGCCGGAGAACGCGACCGGCACGAACACCGCCGACAGCACGAGCGCCACGCCGACCAGTGCGCCGGTGATCTGGCCCATCGCCTTGCGGGTCGCCTCCTTCGGTGACAGCCCCTCTTCCGCCATCACGCGCTCGACGTTCTCGACCACCACGATCGCATCGTCCACCAGCAGGCCGATTGCGAGCACGAGGCCGAACATCGACAGCGTGTTGATCGAGAAGCCCACCATCGACATGATCGCGAACGTGCCGAGCAGCACCACCGGCACCGCGATCGTCGGGATGATCGTCGCCCGCAGGTTCTGCAGGAACAGATACATCACGAGGAACACGAGCACGATACCTTCGAGCAGCGTCTTGACCACTTCCTCGATCGACAGCTTCACGAACGGCGTCGTGTCGTACGGATACTTCACGACGAGGCCGTGCGGGAAGAACGGTGCGAGCTCGTCGATCTTCGCGCGCACGGCCTTCGCGGTCGCAAGCGCGTTCGCGTTGGTCGCGAGCTGGATACCGAGTGCCGCGGTCGGCTGACCGTTGTACTTCGTGTCGAAGTTGTAGTTTTCACCGCCGAGGCCGATCTGCGCGACGTCCTTCAGGCGAACCTGCGAGCCGTCCTGGTTGACCTTCAGCAGGATGTTGCCGAACTGCTCGGGCGTCTGCAGCAGCGTCGATTCGGTGATCGTCGCCTGCAGCACGGTGCCCGGCTTGGCCGGCGTGCCGCCGATCTGGCCGCCCGCGATCTGCACGTTCTGTGCGGTGATCGCGCTCGTCACGTCGACCGGCGTGAGGCCGTAGTTCGTCAGGCGGTTCGGGTCGAGCCAGATCCGCATCGCGTACTGCGAGCCGAACAGCGTGACGGTACCGACGCCGTTCAACCGGCTGATCGGGTCCTTCACGTGCGACGCCACGAAGTTCGCGAGGTCGTACTTGTTCATGCTGCCGTCTTCGGAGTTGAAGGCGAGCACCAGCAGGAAGCTGCTGCTCGACTTCGTCACCGACAGGCCGAGCTGCTGCACGACCTGCGGCAGAATCGGCGTCGCGAGCGACAGCTTGTTCTGGACCTGAACCTGCGCGATGTCGGCGTTGGTACCCGGCGCGAACGTCAGCGTGATGGTCGCGTTGCCCGAGTCGTCACTCGTCGACGACATGTACAGGAAGTTGTCGAGACCGCTCATCTGCTGCTCGATCACCTGCGTCACCGTGTCTTCCACCGTCTTCGCGGAAGCGCCCGGGTAGTTCGCGGTGATCTGGATCGATGGCGGCGCGATCGTCGGATACTGCGAGATCGGCAGCGTGAAGATCGCCGCAACCCCGGCCAGCATCAGGATGATGGCGATCACCCACGCGAAGATCGGGCGATCGATAAAAAACTTTGCCATGAAACAGGCTCCCTGTTATTGCGCGCTCGACGCAGCGGCGGCGCTCGCCGGAGCGGCGCCCGATGCGGCGGCACCCGATGCGGCTGCGGCGCCGGAACCGGCGGCGGCCGGTGCGGCGGATGCGGCGGCGGCGCCCGACGCGGCGTCGGCAGCCGGCAACTGCGCCGCTACCGACTTCACGGTCGCGCCCGGACGCACCTTGTCGACGCCCTGCACGATCACGCGGTCGCCCGCTGCCAGACCACCTTCGACGATCCAGTTCTGACCCTGCATGCCGGTCGTCTTCAGCGGACGCGGCTCGACCTTGTTGCTCGCGTTCACGACCATCGCGACCGCCTGGCCCTTCTGGTCATGCGTAACGCCGATCTGCGGCACCAGGAACGCGTTCTCGTTCACGCCTTCCTCGATCCGTGCACGCACGAACATCCCCGGCAGCAGCACGCGGCCCAGGTTCGGGAACACCGCGCGGATCGTCACCGAGCCCGTGGTCTGGTCGACCGTCACGTCCGAGAACTGCAGCTTGCCCGCGTCCGAGTACGTCTTGCCGTCTTCCAGGATCAGCGACACCTTCGCCGCGCCCGGGCCGCTCGTCTTCAGGCGGCCGCTCTGCACGTCCTGGCGCAGCTTCAACCCTTCGAGGCTCGACTGCGTCAGGTCGACGTACACCGGATCGAGCTGCTGCACCGTCGACATCAGCGTCGCCTGGCTCGCCTGCACGTAGGCGCCCGGCGTCACCTGCGAAATGCCGACACGGCCGGTGATCGGCGACACGACGTCGGTATAGCCGAGGTTGATCTGCGCGGTGTCGACCGCCGCCTTGCCGGCCGCGACGTCCGCCGCGGCCTGCCCTTGCGTGGCCACCGCGTTGTCGTAGTCCTGCTTGCTGACCGCATTCGCGGCCACCAGCACCTTGTAGCGCGCAACCAGTGCGTTCTGCGTGACCAGGTTCGCCTGCGCCTTCGCGAGCGTCGCCTTCGCGCTGTTCAGTGCAGCGAGGTACGGCGCCGGGTCGATCTTGTAGAGGCGCTGGCCGGCCTTGACGTCGCTGCCTTCGGTGAATTCCCGGCGCAGCACGATGCCGTCGACCCGTGCGCGGACCTGCGCGACGAGGAACGCGCTGGTGCGGCCCGGCAGTTCGGTGAAGATCGCGACGGATTGCGGCTGGACAGTAACGACGCCGACTTCCGGCGTTTGCGGCGGCGGTGCCGATTCTTTTTTCCCGCACGCGGCCAGGAAAACGGCGGCCGTCGCGACAGTGAGTAAGCGGTATGGAACCCGTTCGACGCGCATGGAGCGACCTCTGTGTATAACCAATGGAATAAGTGCGGCGCCCGGACGGAGCGCCACACGGATGCGCCTCGCGGCGCAGATCGAACACCTGAATTACTGGACTACTAGATACAGCAAGTCGGCACGAAGACCTCCATGCCGACGAGACGCCGCGAACTGCGGACGGGTACTTTGGCGGGAATCAGCAGAGTGGGATATTAACTGATTGCCACTTGGGTCATTCGATCGTAGGGTGGTATTGTATATACATTCACGAATGTATGTAAAAAGCCCGCTCGCCCGTCGCCAGGTGCCCAGTCTTACGAATTGTTACCAGTCGCAAGCATATCCGGTCCACGTGATGGCGACGAGGGTTGCAGACCCTATATTCACCTACGATCGATCCATTCAGGCCTGCACATGGTCAGACGCACCAAGGAGGAGGCGCTCGAGACGCGCAATCGCATTCTCGACGCCGCCGAACACGTCTTTTTCGAGAAAGGCGTGTCGCACACGTCGCTCGCGGACATCGCCCAGCACGCCGGCGTGACGCGCGGCGCGATCTACTGGCATTTCGCGAACAAGAGCGAGTTGTTCGACGCGATGTTCGACCGCGTGTTCCTGCCGATCGACGAGCTCAAGCGGATGCCGCTTGACGCACCCGGCGGCAATCCGCTCGAGAAGATCCGCAAGATCCTGATCTGGTGCCTGCTCGGCGTGCAGCGCGACTCGCAGTTGCGGCGCGTGTTCAGCATCCTGTTCATGAAGTGCGAGTACGTCGCGGACATGGAGCCGCTGCTGCAGCGCAACCGCGCGGGGATGAGCGAGACGCTGCACGCGATCGATGCCGATCTCGCGGGAGCCGTGCGGCTCAAGCTGCTGCCCGAGCGGCTCGACACCTGGCGTGCGACGCTGATGCTGCACACGCTCGTCAGCGGCTTCGTGCGCGACATGCTGATGCTGCCCGACGAGATCGATGCCGAGCAGCATGCTGAACAGCTCGTCGACGGCTGTTTCGACATGCTGCGCTTCAGTCCGGCGATGCTGAAGACTGGCGACTGACCGGCTAGCCCACCGACGGCGCGGCGCGCGCCGTTTCATGTTCAGCGGCCGGGCCCATCCGGCCGCGCGCGGGCGGCGGCGTCGCTCCGCCCGATACCTTCCACGACGCTCCCCCGAACCGCTCAGGCCGCCTTCGCGCGTTGCGCGCGGGCCCGCCGGTTCGACCCGGCCACCGAATCGCACTTGGGCATCGCCGCGCCGGCGAGTCCCGCGATCCACGCCGCGGTCGACATCACCGCCGCGAAATTCGACTGGAACACCACCGTGTACGCACGGTGAATCTCTTCGGCGCTCGCCGCGCCCGCTTCGTTCTCGTACGGCAGCGCACCGGTCGCGTCCGCCAGGTATTCGACGTTCAGCCCCGCGTGCGCCGCATGGTAGACCGTCGCCGCATTGCAGTTGTGCGTCATGTAGCCGGCGACCGCGAGCGTGTCGATGCCGTGCGCGTCGAGCCACGCGGCGAGGTCGGTCCCGGCGAATGCGCTGGCCTGTGCCTTCACGATCAGGTGCGCGTACGGCCGCCCGGCGACGACCGGGTGCAGCGCGACGCCGTCCGTGCCGGGCGCGAAGATCGGCGCGCCGGCCGGTGCGACGTGCTGGACGACGATCACCGGCACGCCGGCCGCCTGCGCGGCGTCGATCGCACGGCCGATGTTCGCGAGCGATACGTCGATGTCCGGATACTCGATCGGCAGGTCGCCCGTCACGTATTCGTTCTGGACGTCGATCACGATGAGGGCACGGCGGGAAGCGGACGGGGAAGCGGACGAGGAAGCAGAAGAGGCAGACGGCGCGGCATTCGACATGACAGGCTCCGGGTTCGACAGCGCTGCCCTGCTCCGGAACGGGGCGGCCAGCAGCGCGATGCGATGCATTGTCGGATCGCGCGGCATACGCGGACAGTGGCCCGATAGCCATTCTTCGATAGAATCGGGCCATCAGCCTTCCGGAGCCCGTCATGCGCACCGCTACGTCGCCCGTTGCCCCCGCCCCGACCGTCGTCGCCGTGATCGCGTACGACGGCATCAGCCCGTTCCACCTGTCGGTGCCATCCGTCGTGTTCGGCAAGGAGCGCGATGCGGCCGCGACGCCCGCGTTCGAGTTCCGCGTGTGTTCGGCCGAGCGCGGCCCGCTGTCCACGACGGGCGGCTTCACGATCACCGCGCCGTACGGGCTCGACGCGCTCGACGACGCGGACATCGTCATCGTGCCGGCGTGGCGCGATCCGGACGAAGCACCGCCGGACGTGCTGGTCGACGCCGTGCGCGCGGCCGCCGCACGCGGCGCGCAGGTGGTCGGCCTGTGCCTCGGCGCGTACGTGCTCGCCGCGGCGGGGCTGCTCGACGGGCGCCCGGCCACGACCCACTGGGCGTGGGCCGACGACTTCGCGCAGCGCTTTCCGCGCGTGAAGCTCGACCCCGACGTGCTGTACGTCGACGATGGCAACCTGATGACGTCGGCCGGCACGGCCGCGGGGCTCGACTGCTGCCTGCACGTCGTGCGGCGGCGTTTCGGCTCGGACGCCGCGAACCAGATCGCGCGCCGTCTCGTGATCCCGCCGCACCGTCAGGGCGGGCAGGCGCAATACGTGCCGCAGCCCGTCGCCGCGCATCCGCGCGACGCACGGCTCGCGGGCCTGCTCGACTGGGTGCGTGCGCATCTCGACGTCACGCACAGCGTCGATTCGCTCGCCGAGCGCGTGCTGATGAGCCGGCGCACGTTCACGCGCCATTTCCGCCAGGCGACGGGCACGACCGTCACCGCATGGCTGCAGGCGGAGCGGCTCACGCGCGCGCAGCATCTGCTGGAAACCACCGGACAGTCGATCGACGCGATCGCGCAGGCGGCCGGCTACGGCTCGAGCGTGTCGCTGCGCCAGCATTTCGCCGGCGCGCTCGGCACTTCGCCGTCGGCCTATCGAAGGGAATTTCGCGGCGCCGGAGCGGACGCGCGACGCTAGCGGCCGCCGCGCCGGTGCCGGGCGGCCGGGCAATGCGCCGGCGGGCGCCGGCGCTCAGCCGCCGTTGATCCAGCCCGCCGCATACAGCAGCAGCGCGACGAACAGGATGATCGCCGCCCACGCCCAGACCGGAAGCGGGCTCGATTCGCGATGATGGAGCGCACTGGCGGCACGGCCGCTCAGCGCGCCGCCGAGGTGCGGCGGCACCGGACGCTTCGCCGCGGCCATCAACGACGCGGGCCGCAGGAACACATGCTGGCGACGCTGCGCGCTCGAGCGTGCGCGGTTCGGCACGAGACCGTGCTTCGCCTGTACGACCGCGCAGAATTCACGGAAGAAATCGTCGGTCCATTCGTGCAGGGCGTTCTCGATCTGCCGTGCCGGCAGTTCGGCGAGCGGCCCGCTCGCCGTCGTCCAGACCACGTATTCGATGCGTGTCGCGTCCGCGTCGTCGTCCGGCAACAGCACGAGTTCGACCTGGCCGCGCAGCGCGCCGAGGCCGTCGGCCCGCGCCTTGAAGCTGAGCACGCGGCGCGGCTGCCCTTCCGCGTCGCCCTGCTCGCTCGCCGAATGCGCGCGCACGTCGTAGCGCGCGCGCAGCGGGCCGAGCGGCACCGTGATCGTCAGCGCGAACTCGCCGTGCGCGAGCTTCACGAACGATTCGCAATGGTCGAAACTCGCGCGCAGCAACGCGAGATCCTCGAGCGCCTCCCGCACGACCGCCGGCGCGAGCGGTACGCGTAACGTGTCGTTCAGTTCCATGATGCCTCCCCGATGAACGCGCGCCGCATCAGGACGTCTCGACGAGACAGTCGACCCGTGCGACATCGAAGGCGACGTAGTGCGCGAGCGCGAACGCGGCCTCCTTCGGTTCCTCGTAACTCCATGCGGCGTTCTCGATCACGCCGTCTTCCGTCTGTAGATCGAAATGCACGGCCCGCCCCCTCAGCGGGCAGGTCGTCGTGATGCTCGACTTCACGAGCCTGCGCATGTTGACGTCGCCGCGCGGCAGGTAATGGATGTCCGGCAAGCCCGTTTCGCGCACGGTCAGCGCGCCGTGCGAATCGGCGTACGTGATGCCGCGATGGATCACGCGCACGCGATGGCGGTTCGGCATGATTTCGAGGCGAGGGTCGGCGGCATCGGACATCGTTTCTCCTCCGGGCGGCCTCGGCGGGCAAGCCGGGCGCAGGAAACGAAAAAGCCACGGCACGAGTGCCGTGGCTTTCATTATGGGCGAAACTTCATCCAATTGCGCGACCCCGACCGGCGCCGCGCGCGATGCGCTACTGTGCACTCCACTGGAACGCGGCTTTCGCGCCGCCCTTCGCGCCGACCGTGACCGCGCGCGCCTCATCGCTACCCTGGTACGACGCATGCACGGTGTAGCGCCCCGGCGGCAGCTTCACGAGCATGTACGGCCCGCGCGCATCCGTCTTCAGCAGTTCGGTGCCCTGGCCATCGACGATCCGCACATGGACGTCGGCCAGGTATTCGCCGCCCTTGCCGGTGAAGCGCAGCGCCAGCGGCCACACCGACTCGTTGCTCTCGAATGCCGTCGACTGGTCCTTGCCGATACCGCCTGACACGTAGCTGACATCGCCCTGCTGGCTCGCCGCGGGCAAGCCGTCCGATTGCGCGTACGCACCAGGCGCGGCCGCGAAGCCGGCGGCCAGTGCCGCGGCGACGGCAAATCGGGACACGTTGCGTAGATATTGCATGGCTCTCTCCTTTCGGGTCGGAACACAGCACCACGCGGCCGAACGCCGACGGCGCCCGCCACGGCCGGCCGGGGCCGGCCCGCAACGGTGACCGTCAGCTCAGGTCGACCGGCACGAAGATCTGTGCATTGTCGCGTTGGATCAGCAGAGCAAGACTGTTGCCTGCTCCCTTGACCGCATCGCGCAACTGCTCGGGACTCGTGACCGGGCGGCCGTTGACCGCGAGGATCACGTCGCCGGGCTGAATACCGGCAGTGGCCGCCGGGCCGCCGGCCTGCTGGACGATCAGCCCGTGCGACAGGTTGCTGGCGCTGCGCTCCTGCGGCGTGAGCGGACGGACCGCGACGCCGAGGCGCCCCTGCTCGACCGGGCCGCCGTCGTTCGACGCCAGCTTCGCGTCGGTCATCGCGCCGAGCGTCACGCTGATCGACTTCTTCGACTTGTCACGCCACACCTGCAGGTCGGCCTTCGAGCCGGGCTTGAGGTTGGCGATCTGCGCGGGCAGCGCCGAGGAGTCGGCAACCGGCGAGCCGTTGACCGCCAGAATCACGTCGCCCGGCTGCAGGCCGGCCTTCGCGGCCGGGCCGTTCGCGTCGACCGAGCTGACGAGCGCGCCGTCCGGCTTCTGCAGCCCGAACGAGCTCGCGAGCGTCTGGTTCAGCCCCTGTACGGCGACGCCGAGGCGGCCGCGGCTTACGTGGCCCGTCTTGACGAGCTCGTCCTTGACCTTGATCGCCTCATTGATCGGAATCGCGAACGACAGGCCCTGGAAGCCGCCCGTCTGCGAATAGATCATCGAGTTGATGCCGATCACCTCGCCCTGCAGGTTGAACAGCGGACCGCCCGAGTTGCCGGGGTTCACCGGCACGTCGGTCTGGATGAACGGCGTGTAGTTCTCGTCGGGCAGCGCGCGCGATTTCGCGCTGATGATGCCGGACGTGACCGTGTTGTCGAAGCCGTACGGCGAACCGATCGCGACGACCCACTGGCCGACCTTGCTCTGCGCCGGATCGCCGATCTTCACGGTCGGCAGGCCGCCCGCGTCGATCTTCAGCACCGCGACGTCGGACTGCTTGTCGGCGCCGACGACCTTCGCCTTGTACTCGCGCTTGTCGGTCAGCTTGACCGTGACCACGTTCGCGCCGTCGATCACGTGCGCATTGGTGAGGATGTACCCGTCGGAGCTGATGATGAATCCCGAACCGAGGCTCGCGCTCGGCTGGTCGTCCTGCTGCGCGTCACCGCCCATGCCCGGCATCTGGCCGTAGAAGTGCTTGAAGAACTGATAGAACGGATCGCTCGGGTCAATTGGCAGTTGCGGCTGCGGCACGCGTCGCGACACCTGCTTCACGACGTGCTTCGCGCTAATGTTCACGACCGCCGGGCCGTAGGTTTCGACCAGCCCGGAGAAATCGGGGATGCCGGTCTTCGCCGCGGCCTCGGCCGGCATCAGCGCGGCCGCCTGCGCGGGCGTGATGATCTGCGGATCGGCGCGGCGGGTGCCTGCGACATAGCCGGCGGACAGGGCGGCCGCCACGGCGACCGCGACGGCGCCGCGCGCAAGGAATCGGGTGTTCATCGTAGGACCTCCTCGTTGTTAGGTCGCAGCGTAACGACCCTGACTTAAAGGAGGCTTAATCGGCCTTGGTCGAGGCTCAAGCCGGCTGGCGCCGCACCGGCGGCGCCATTCTTCACACGGATTCGGACGCCTGCGGCGCCTGCGCCGGCAGCGCAGCGTCACGGAACACGACGCTCACGAGCAGGCCGCCCGCGGCCGCGTCGCCGAGCGACACCGTCGCGCCCTGCTGCGTCGCGACGCGCTTGACGATCGCGAGCCCGAGCCCGCTGCCCGATACGTCGGTGCGCGCCCGCGCGGAGCTGTCGCGGTAGAAGCGATCGAACACGCGCTCGCGCTCGTCGGCCGGGATACCGGGCCCGCTGTCGCCGATCTGCACGCAGGCGCGCCCGGCCGCGTCGCGCGTCAGCGACACGTCGATGCGCCCGCCGTCGGGCGTGTACTTCACCGCGTTGTCGAGCAGGTTGCCGAACATCACGCGCAACGCGCCGACGTCCGCGACGACGCTCGCCGCGCGCGTCTCCTCGAAGCCGAGATCGATGTGGTGGCGCTGCGCGAGCGGCGCATGCGCGGCCACGCATTCGGCGAGCAGCGCCTGCAGGTCGACCGGCTCGCGCATCGTCGCGCCGTCCGGCTCGGCGCGCGCGAGCGCGAGCAGCTGCTCGGCGAGGCGCGTCGCGCGCGTGACGCCGTCCTGCAGATCGGCGACCGCCTCGCGGCGCGACGTGTCGTCCTTCGCGCGTGCGACGAGCTGCGCCTGGATCTGCACGGCCGCGAGCGGCGTGCGCAGCTCGTGCGCGGCATCGGCGACGAACGCCTTCTGCGTGTCGAGCGCCGCCGACAACCGGGCGAGCAGCCCGTTGAGCGCGCGCACGAGCGGCTGCACCTCGAGCGGCAAACGCTGGTCGGGCAACGGATCGAGCGCCTCCGGCCGGCGCGCCTCGACCGCGCGCGTGAGGCGCTCAAGCGGCGCGAGCCCTTGCCCCACGATCATCCAGACCGCCGCGCCGAGGAACGGCAGCAGCACGATCAGCGGCCACAGCGTGCGCAGCGCGACGTTCGCCGCGAGCCGGTTGCGCACCGACAGCGGCTGCGCGAGCTGCACGACGTTGTCGCCGACGATCGCGCCGTACACGCGCCATTCGCCGCGATCGGTGCGCTCGGTCGAGAAGCCGAGTTCCGCGCGCGGCGCGATCGGCGCGCGCGGATGCGAGAAGTACATCAGCACGCCGTTGCGGTTCCAGATCTGGATCACGATGCCTTCGTCGCCGTTGGTGCGCGAGCCGAACACCTGCGAGAACGGTTCGGACGGCAGCGCCGCGGCGATTTCCTGCAGCTGGTAGTCGAACAGCTCGTTCGCCTCGGCGAGCGCCTGCCGGTAGATCAGCCAGCCCGCGATACCCACGCCCGCGACGACGATCGCGAGCAGCCAGATCAGCAATTGATGACGAATCGACCTCACGCGTCAGCTTTCCTTGACGACCATGTAGCCGAGCCCGCGCACGTTGCGGATCAGGTCCGAACCGAGCTTCTTGCGCAGCGCGTGGATGTAGACCTCGACCGTGTTGCTGCCGATCTCCTCGCCCCAGCCGTACATCTTCTCCTCGAGCTGGCTCTTCGACAGCACTGCGCCGGGCCGCGCGAGCAGCGCCTCCAGCAGCGCGAACTCGCGCGCGGACAGCGCGACGGGCGCACCGTCGAGCGTCACCTGGTGCGACGCGGGATCGAGCGTCAGCGCGCCGTGGCGGATCAGCGACTCGCTGCGCCCCGCCTGGCGGCGGATCAGCGCGCGCATCCGTGCGCCCAGTTCGTCGAGGTCGAACGGCTTGACGAGGTAGTCGTCGGCGCCCGCGTCGAGCCCCTTCACGCGATCGGCGACCGCGTCGCGCGCGGTGACGATCAGCACCGGCAGCGACAGCCCGCGCGCGCGCAGCGTGCGCAGCACGTCGATGCCGTCGCGCTTCGGCAGGCCGAGATCGAGCAGCAGCAGGTCGTACGTCTCGCCGCCGAGCGCCGTGAGCGCCGCGTCGCCGTCCTGCACCCAGTCGACCGCGAAGCCGTCGGAGCGCAGCGCCTTGCGTACGCCTTCGGCAATCATTCGATCGTCTTCAACAAGCAGAATCCGCATCGGAACTGGAACCCATCGGCGAATAAAACATGGCGACCATTGTAGCGCCGCGCATCGCGCGCGCGGCCCCTGCAATGCAACAGAAAGGCCGGTTGCGAGGGGCGCGTGCGGACTTGTCTCTACAATGTGCGCTCCGGCGCCGCGCGCGCCCTGCCCGAGCACCGTGCTTTTCCCGTATTCACCCATGCCGATTTCCGATCTTTCCGCCCGGTTCGCCCCCCGCGCCCGCCTCTGCGTGCGCGCGGCCGCCGTCGTCGCCACCTGCACGGCCCTTGCGTTCTCACCGTCCGCGCAGGCCCGCAAGAAGCCCCACAAGGAAGCGCGCAAGACCGCCGTCGTGTCGCCGGCCGCGCGCGCGGCCGGCCTGCCGGCGTCCGTGCTCGTCGCGCTGCAGCGCGCGAACGTGCCGGCATCGGCGATGAGCGTCGTCGTCGAGCGGGTCGGCAATCCCGAGCCGCTGATCGCGTGGAACGCAAGCCAGCCGATGCTGCCGGCGTCGACGATGAAACTCGTCACGACGTTCTCGGGCCTGTCGATCCTCGGCCCCGACTTCCGCTGGCGCACCACCGCGTATGCGGACGGCCCGGTCGACCCGGACGGCACGCTGCAGGGCAACTTGTACATCAAGGGCACCGGCGATCCGAAGCTCGTCCCCGAGGAACTGATCGACCTCGTCGACAAGATCCGCAAGGCGGGCATCAAGCGCGTGGCCGGCGGCCTCGTGCTCGACAAGAGTTATTTCGCCGCGTCGACGCGCGACCTGCCGTCGTTCGACGACGACGTGAGCGCGCCGTACAACGTCGGCCCCGATCCGCTGCTGTACGCGTTCAAGGCCGTGTCGTTCACGGTCACGCCGGGCGACGACGGCAAGGTGGCCGTCGACGTGCTGCCGCCGCTCGCGAACCTGTCGATCGACAATCAGCTGTACGAAGGCACGGGGTCGTGCGGCGCGGCCGCCGCGGCCGCGCGCCCGACGCTGTCGGCCGGCGGCCCGATCATGACCGCGTCGTTCGCCGGCGACTATCCGCTGCGCTGCGGCGCGCGCACGACCAATCTCGCGATCCTCGATCACACGACGTTCTTCGCACGCGGCTTCCTCGCGCTGTGGCAGCAGGACGGCGGCACGATCACGGGGCCCGTGAGCGAAGGCAAGGTGCCGACCACCGCGCGGCCGCTCGCCGTGCATCACAGCCCGGTGCTCGGCAGCATCGTCTACGACATCAACAAGTTCAGCAACAACGTGATGGCGCGCAACCTGTTCCTGACGATCGGCGCGGTCGCCGGCAAGCCGCCCGCGACTCCCGAGCAGTCGAGCCGCGCGATCCAGGCGTTCCTGCAGAAGAACGGCATCGCGATGCCCGACCTTGCGCTCGAGAACGGCTCGGGCCTGTCGCGCGAAGAACACGTGAGCGCGCTGTCGCTCGCCGCGCTGCTGCAGGCCGCGAACGCGAGCCCCGTCGCGCAGGCGTTCATCGATTCGCTGCCGATCGCCGGCATCGACGGCACGATGAAGAACCGCCTCACCAACGCCGGCGTGCTCGGCAACGCGCACATCAAGACCGGCACGCTGCGCGACGTGCGCGCGATCGCGGGCTACGTGGCCGGCGCCGACGGCCAGAGCTACATCGTCGTCAGCTTCATCAACAACGATCATGCGGAAGGCGCGCGCGCCGCGCACGACTCGCTGCTCGAATGGATCTACACGGGCGCACACTGACGCCCCGGCCGGCGCACGCGCGGCGACGCGCGCGCCGGCCTCGCCTTCCATCGGCCGCCACGGCCGCCCGTCCCGCGCCCGATTCTCGTCCGTAAAGCGGGGCCGCACCGTCCGCCCCCGTGCCGTGCGGCTTCCGTAGAAACCCTGTCCTCAGAGGGAACCCTCTACGCTCCCCTCTCGCCTAGCGCGTGGCGATTGCGTAGGCTGATGCCCTGACCGATATCTACAACGGGCGACACGCCCGGCCTCACGGCTTGCAGGGGAAAGGAGGAGACACGTCCATGCGATTCGACGTCGAATTGCTTCTGCTCGCGCTGGCGCCCGTCTTCCTGCTCTGCATCGCGTGGGAAGCCTGGCACCTCGCCCGCACGCGTGCGCAGGACCATGTCTATGCGTGGCGCGACACGCTGTGCAACGCGGCCCTCGCGCTGATGCACCAGGGCGCCGACAAGCTCGCGTGGCTGATCGTGATCCCCGTTTATGCGTACTGCTACGCACACTTCCGGCTGTTCACGTGGCACGACGGCTGGCTGTCGTTCGCCGTGCTGTTCGTCGGCCAGGATTTCCTCTACTACGTGTTCCATCGCGCGAGCCATCGCGTGCGCTGGCTGTGGGCCGCGCACGTCGTGCACCACTCGTCCGAGCGGATGAATTTCTCGACCGCGTTCCGGCAGAGCCTGATGTATCCCGTCGCGGGCATGTGGGTGTTCTGGCTGCCGCTCGCGCTACTCGGCTTTCCGCCGCAGCAGATCGTCGGCATCGTGCTGATCAACCTCGCGTTCCAGTTCTTCGTGCATACGCAGGCAATCGGCAAGCTCGGCTGGCTCGAATACGTGTTCAACACGCCGTCGATCCATCGCGCGCATCATGCGCGCAACCCGCGCTACATCGACCGCAATTACGCAGGTGTACTCGTGATCTGGGACCGCCTGTTCGGCAGCTACGTCGAGGAATCGCCCGGCGATCCGCCGCAGTACGGCATCGTCGAGCCGCTCGGCTCGAACAACCCGCTCGTCGCGACATTTCACGAGTGGGTGTCGATGGCGGCCGACACGTTGCGCGTCGACGGATGGCGCAACAAGCTGCGCGCGATTTTCGGCCCGCCCGAATGGGCGAGCACTTATCATGCGCAGAGCGCCGAAGCCGTACACCACGATCCGCGCACCGCGCCGTCCGCGGCCGTGCGCGACCAATAAACCACTTCAGCCAACGGCCGCCGTGCAGCCCGAACCTGAGCGGGCACGCGACAGATGCACCATACATCGGGCCATATCTACGAGGAGATCCATCGATGCAGTCACGACAACCTACCCCGTCGCGCAAACCGCAACGCCTGCTGCGCACCGCGCAGGTCGCGATCGCGGGCGCCGCGCTCGCACTGCTCGCCGCATGCGGCGGTGGCGACGACAACAACAGCAGCGCATCGAACACGCCGCCGTCCGGCGTGAAAATGCAGATCGTGTCGTTCGGCGACAGCCTGCAGGACGCCGGCACCTACTCGCAGATCAAGCTCGGCTTCGGCGGCGGCCGCTTCACGACCAACCCCGGCCAGGTATGGACGCAGGACGTCGCGCAGTACTACGGCGACACGCTGCAGCCCGCGAACCAGGGCGGCTTCGGCATTCCGCTGCAGGCCACGGGCGGCCTCGGCTACGCGCAGGGCGGCTCGCGCGTGACGCAGCAGCCGGGCCTCGGCCACGCGGACGCAAGCGTCCCGAACGCCGACTACGCACAGGCCACGACCACGCCGGTCGCCGACCAGGTCAAGCAGTACCTGTCGCAGCACGGCAGCTTCAACGCAGGCCAGATCGTGCTGATCAACGGCGGCGCGAACGACATCTTCTATCAGGCGCAGGTCGCGCAGGCGCAAGGCAACACGCCGGCCGCGCAACTCGCGGCCGCGCAGGCGATCGGCCTCGCCGCGCAGCAGCTCGGCGGCATCGTCCAGCAGATCGTCGCGGCCGGCGCAACGCACGTGTTCGTCGCGAACGTGCCTGACATCGGCGGCACACCGTTCGCGCTGCAGAGCGGCACGCAGGCCGTGTTCACGCAACTGACGGGGCTGTTCAACCAGACTCTGGTCGGCACGCTGGCTGCGCTGAAGGTCGACACGACGAAGTACGCGGTGATCGATTCGTTCACGTGGCAGGACGGCATCGCGGCCAACTACCAGGCGAACGGCTTCAGCGTGTCGAATACCGACACCGCGTGCAACCTGAAGGCGATGGTCGCGGCGGCCACCCAGTACGGTGTCGCGAACCCGACCGCATTCGGCCAGTCGCTGTTCTGCTCGCCGCAGACCTACACGGTCGCGAACGCGGACCAGACCTACATGTTCGCCGACACGGTCCACCCGACGACGCACCTGCACGCGCTGTTCGCGCAGTACGCCGAACAGCAGATCGCGAAGTCCGGCGTCGGCAAGTAAGCCGCCGGTCACGCGCGCAAACGAAAACGCCCGACTGGTTTGCCGGTCGGGCGTTTTTCATTTCCGGATCGAGTGCGGCAGGCGGTGTCAGTCGCGCGCTTCGAATGCCGCGGCCGCACGGCCGAGACGATCGTTGACCGCGATCCACTCGACGGTCTCGGGCAGCTTCTCGACGAGGATGCGTGCGACCTGCGCGCGGTCGAGCGCGCGCAGCATGCCGTACAGGTCGCGCGCATACGCCTGCGGATCTTCCGGCGCCGCGACGAAATGCACGCCGTCGGCCTGCGCCCAGCGCCCCGCGCGCGATGCGCGCGCGACGAGCGCAACGCGTTCGCCGTCGGTCTGCGCGGCCGCCAGCAGCGGCTCGAGTGCGTCGAACGGCAGCAGCGCAAGCGGCGTGCGCGGTGCGTAATGGGCCTTCAGCGTACCGGACGCGCGCGGCGCGGTCGCGTCGCTGCCGTCGGGCAGGCGCGGCGCGCGGCCGAGCACGTCGGCAATCTGCTGCGGCGTCACGTGCCCCGGGCGCAGCAGCGCCGGGAAGCCGCGCGACAGGTCGAGGATCGTCGATTCGATGCCGACTTCGGACGCGCCGCCGTCGAGCACGTGCACCGTGTCGCCGAATTCGTCGCGCACGTGCTGTGCGGTGGTCGGGCTCACGTGGCCGAAGCGGTTCGCGGACGGCGCAGCGACGCCGCCGTGGCCGCCGCGCCGCGCGCTGAACGCGGCCAGCAGCGCCTGCGCGACCGGATGCGACGGGCAGCGCAGGCCGACCGAATCCTGGCCGCCGCTCACGGCGTCGGGGATGCGCGCGTGGCGCTTCAGGATCAGCGTGAGCGGACCGGGCCAGAATGCATCGATCAGCGCCAGCGCATCGGCCGGCAGGTCGTCGGCCCAGTAGCCGGGATCGCCGCCGGGCGGCAGATGCACGATCACCGGATGGTTCGCGGGGCGCCCTTTCGCCGCGTAGATGCGCGCGACGGCCTCGGGATTCGCCGCGTCGCCACCGAGCCCGTAAACGGTTTCGGTCGGGAACGCGACGAGCTGGCCCACGTCGAGCAGCGCGGCAGCCGCGTCGATCTGCGCGGGCGTCACGGAGTTCGGGAGATCGATGGACACGGCTGGCGCCTCAGTCGAGCGGCACGCGCAGCAGCTGCGCGCACGCGGTGGCGGCGGCGACGGCCTCGTCGCACGTCTCGGCCGTGAAGTTCACGTGGCCCATCTTGCGGCCGACGCGCGCTTCTTCCTTGCCGTACAGGTGCAGGTGCGCGGCCGGCATCGCGGCGACCGTGTCCCATGGCGGCGTGACGGCATCGGCCGCCGCACCGTTCGGGAACCACACGTCGCCAAGGATGTTCAGCATCGCGGCCGGCGAGTGCTGGCGCGGGTTGCCGAGCGGCATGCGCGTCATCGCGCGCACCTGCTGCTCGAACTGGCTCGTTGCGCACGCATCGACCGTGTAGTGGCCGGAGTTGTGCGGGCGCGGTGCCATCTCGTTCGCGACGAACGAGCCGTCTTCCAGCACGAAGAATTCGACGCACAGCACGCCGACGTAGCCGAGCGTATCGGCGATCCGTACGGCCGCCTGCTGCGCCTCCTCGACGCGCGCGGCATCGGCGGCCGGCGCCGGCACGATCGTCAGCGCGAGGATGCCGTTGTGGTGCGCGTTCTGCGCGAGCGGGAACGCGGCCGAGCGGCCGTCCGCGCCGCGCGCGATCAGCGCGGACACTTCGTATTTCAGCGGCAGGCGCTTTTCCAGCACGCACGGCACGCCGCCGAGCGCCGCATGCGCGTCGCGCGCTTCCCGCGCGGTGCTCACGCGCACCTGGCCCTTGCCGTCGTAGCCGAGGCGCGCCGTCTTCAGGATGCCCGGCAGCACCGCGTCGAGCGCGGCATCGTCGAGCGCGGCGAGCGCCGCCGCCGATTCGATCACGACGTGCGGTGCGACCGGCACGCCCGAGGCCTCGATGAAACGCTTCTCCGCGATCCGGTCCTGCGCGACCGCGACGCAGCGGCCGGCCGGCGCGACGAACGTCGTGCGCGCGAGGAAATCGAGGCTCGCGGCCGGCACGTTCTCGAATTCCGTCGACACGGCATCGCACAGTTCGGCCAGTTCGGCCAGCGCGGCTTCGTCGTCGTAGGCCGCGCGCAGGTGGCGGTCGGCGACCGTGCCGGCGGGGCTCGTCGGATCGGGATCGAGCACGGCGACGCGATAGCCCATCGACTGGGCGGCAAAGCAGAACATGCGGCCGAGCTGGCCACCGCCGACCATGCCCAGCCACGCGCCGGGCAGGATCGGGGAAACGGAATCAGGAGTTGCGGTCATGTCAGTGGTCGATCGCGGCGGGCGCTGCCCGCCGCAGTGGGGAGGGTCAGGCGGCCGCCGGAATGGCAGTGCGGCCGCCGGTGCGCCGTCATGCCAGCGGCGGCAGCACCATCGCGTGCGCGGCTTCGTTCTGGCGCACGCGGAACGCGGCGAGCCGGTTCGCGTAGTCGACCGACGTGCCGGACAGGATCGACACCGCGAACAGCGCGGCATTCGCGGCGCCGGCCTCGCCGATCGCGAACGTCGCGACCGGCACGCCCTTCGGCATCTGCACGATCGAGTGCAGCGAATCGACGCCCTTCAGGTACTTGCTCGCGACCGGCACGCCGAGCACCGGCACCGTGGTCTTCGCGGCGAGCATGCCGGGCAGGTGCGCGGCGCCGCCGGCGCCCGCGATGATCGCACGCAGCCCGCGCTCGCGCGCCTTCTCCGCGTAGTCGAACATCTCGTCGGGCATCCGGTGCGCGGATACCACCTTCGCTTCGTACGGCACGCCGAATTCCTGCAGGATCGCTACCGCGTTCTTCATCACGTCCCAGTCGGAATTCGAACCCATCAGCACGCCGACGAGCGGCGCGCTGTGCGTGTGGGCGGTCTGGACTTCACTCATGTCGTGCGTTCCTCGCTCAGGCAAGCGGCTGGCCGGTGATGCGCTCGAGCGCTTCCTGGTACTTCGCGGCCGTCTTCTCGACGACGTCGGCCGGCAGCGCCGGCGCCGGCGCGGTCTTGCCCCACGGCTGCGCCTCGAGCCAGTCGCGCACGAACTGCTTGTCGAACGACGGCGGGTTGGTACCGACCTGGTACTGGTCGGCCGGCCAGAAGCGCGACGAATCGGCCGTCAGCACTTCGTCCATCAGGTACAGCTTGCCGTGGTTGTCGAGGCCGAATTCGAACTTCGTGTCGGCGATGATGATGCCGCGCGTCGCCGCGTAGTCGGCCGCTTCCTTGTACAGCTTGATCGAGATGTCGCGGATCGTCGCGGCCAGCTCGGTGCCGATGCGGCGCTCGGTTTCCTCGAACGTGATGTTCTCGTCGTGCTCGCCGAGCTCGGCCTTCGCGGCCGGCGTGAAGATCGGCTCGGGCAGCTTCTGCGCGTTCTGCAGGCCTTCCGGCAGCTGGACGCCACACACGGCGCCCGACGCCTGGTATTCCTTCCAGCCGCTGCCGGCCAGGTAGCCGCGCACGACCGCCTCGATCATGATCGGCTCGAGGCGCTTGACGACCACACCGCGGCCCTTGACCTGCTCGACCTCGTCGGCCGCGACGACCGCTTCCGGCGCGTCGCCCGTCAGGTGGTTCGGCACGATGTGCGCGAGCTTGTCGAACCAGAAGTTGGCCATCTGGTTCAGCACGCGGCCCTTGTTCGGAATCGGCTCGCCCATGATCACGTCGAATGCCGACAGGCGATCGGTCGTGACGATCAGGAGCTTGTCGTTGCCGACCGCGTAGTTGTCGCGGACCTTGCCGCGACCGAGGAGCGGCAGCGAGCGGAGCGTGGATTCGTAAAGGGTAGACATCGTCTTTTCGCAGATAAGGAGCCAAACAAAAAGGGAAACGCCGTTCCCCGCGGCAGGCGGGAACGGCGGTCTTGCAATGCGTCGGCGAACCGCCGGGCGATCATGCCCGGTGGCTGCCGGCCGGCCCTCGTTCGGCCGGACGGAACGGCTGCCGGGGCCGGATCAGATCGGGCCCCGGGGCAGTCAGCCCCGGCCCGGCGGCAAAACCGGGCGGGGCAATCGTACTACAGTCTCAGCGCACGACCTGCGCGAGCGCGCCGGACTTGTACTGTTCGGCGATCTTGTCGAGCGACACCGGCTTGATCTTCGCGGCCTGGCCTTCGCAGCCGAACGCGAGGTAGCGGTCGACGCACACCTGCTTCGCCGCTTCGCGCGCGGGCTTCAGGTAGTCGCGCGGATCGAACTTGCCCGGGTTCTCGAACAGGTAGCGGCGGATCGCGCCGGTGATCGCGAGACGCAGGTCGGTGTCGATGTTGATCTTGCGCACGCCGTGCTTGATGCCTTCCTGGATTTCCTCGACCGGTACGCCGTAGGTTTCCTTCATGTCGCCGCCGAATTCGCGGATCTCGGCCAGCAGTTCCTGCGGCACCGACGACGAACCGTGCATCACCAGGTGCGTGTTCGGGATGCGTGCGTGGATTTCCTTGATGCGCTGGATCGACAGGATGTCGCCCGTCGGCTTCTTCGAGAACTTGTACGCGCCGTGCGACGTGCCGATCGCGATCGCGAGCGCATCGCACTGCGTGAGCTTCACGAAGTCGGCTGCCTGCTCCGGATCGGTCAGCAGTTGCTCGCGGGTCATCGTGCCTTCCGCGCCGTGGCCGTCTTCCTTGTCGCCCTTCATCGTCTCGAGCGAGCCGAGCACGCCGAGTTCGGCTTCGACCGTCACGCCGATCGAGTGCGCCATCTCGACGACCTTGCGCGACACGTCGACGTTGTATTCGTACGAGGCGACCGTCTTGCCGTCCGCTTCGAGCGAACCGTCCATCATCACGCTGGTGAAGCCGCTGCGGATCGCGCCCATGCAGACCGCCGGCGACTGGCCGTGGTCCTGGTGCATCACGACCGGGATGTGCGGATACGACTCGACCGCCGCTTCGATCAAGTGGCGCAGGAACGGCTCGCCCGCGTACTTACGCGCGCCGGCCGATGCCTGCATGATCACGGGCGCGCCGACCTGGTCCGCCGCCGCCATGATCGCCTGGACCTGCTCCAGGTTGTTCACGTTGAAGGCCGGCAGGCCGTAACCGTGCTCTGCCGCGTGGTCCAGCAATTGACGCATTGATACGAGAGGCATTGTGGAACTCCTTGGAATGAAAACCGGTGCGCCCTGACGCCGGCGCGGCGCTCGCCCCCCGTCGAAACCGGGGCGGCACGGCGCGGCTGAGCGTCGAATAGCCGCATTTTATCGCGAAGCGCCTCCGATTCCGACCGCCCGGTGGCGCGTACTCGCATTTTGTTACCTTCGCACGGCACAATGCGGGCAAAAAACAGAAAAAAAGCCGCGCGGGGCATCGGACCCCACGCGGCTTTCGACAAATAATCGGTGCCCGATCAGCTCGGGCGGCCGGTGGACCGGTCAACGGACCGGCCCGGTGCGCTCCGGCGCTCAATAATGCTCGCCGACCCGCACGATCTTCAGCGTGTTGGTGCCGCCCGCCTGCCCCATCGGCTCGCCGACGGTCAGCACGACCATGTCGCCGTGCTGCACGTAGCCCTGCTTGACGACGATCTCGAGCGCTGCCTGCAACGCCGAGTCGCGGTCGCTGTTGAAGTCGACGTGCAGCGGCGTCACGTTGCGGTACAGCGCCATGGTGCGCTCGCTGCCGACGCGCGGCGTCAGCGCGAAGATCGGCACGTGCGTGTAGTGACGCGACATCCACAGCGCGGTCGCGCCGGATTCGGTCAGCGCGACGATCGCCTTCGCGCCCAGGTGATAGGCGGTGAACAGCGCGCCCATCGCGATCGACTGGTCGATCCGCGTGAACGTGCGGTCAAGGAAATCCTTGTCGAGTTCGACGTGCTCGGATTTTTCTGCCTCGACGCACACGGCCGCCATCGTTTCGATCGTGACGACCGGATACTTGCCGGCGGCCGTCTCGGCCGACAGCATCACCGCATCGGTGCCGTCGAGCACCGCGTTCGCGACGTCCGACACTTCCGCGCGGGTCGGCACGGGTGCGTGGATCATCGATTCCATCATCTGCGTCGCGGTGATCACGAGCTTGTTCGACTCGCGCGCCATCCGGATCATGCGCTTCTGCAGCGCCGGCACGGCCGCGTTGCCCACTTCCACCGCGAGGTCGCCGCGCGCGACCATGATGCCGTCGGACGCGTCGAGGATGCTCTGCAGCGCCGGAATCGCCTCCGCGCGCTCGATCTTCGCGATCATCTTCGGCTTGATGCCGTACGGCGCGCCCGCGATGTTCGCGAGCTGGCGCGCCATTTCCATGTCGGTGGCATTCTTCGGGAACGACACCGCGACCAGATCCGCGCCGAGCGACATCGCCGTGCGGATGTCCTCCATGTCCTTCGCGGTCAGCGCAGGCGCCGACAGGCCGCCGCCCTGGCGGTTGATCCCCTTGTTGTTCGACAGCTCGCCGCCCACCTTGACGATCGTGTGGATCTCGTCACCGAGCACGCGCTCGACGATCAGCACGATCAGGCCGTCGTTCAGCAGCAGCAGGTCGCCCGGCTTCAGGTCGCGCGGCAGTTCCTTGTAGTCGAGGCCGACCCGCTCGTCGTTGCCGAGCTCGCAGCCAGCATCGAGGATGAAGGCCTGGCCGGGCACGAGCGTCGTCTTGCCGTTCTCGAACTTGCCGACCCGGATCTTCGGGCCCTGGAGGTCGGCCATGATCGCGATCTCGCGGCCGACCTTGCGGGCGGCCTCGCGCACCATCTCGGCGCGCTGGCGGTGATCGTCGGCCGTGCCGTGCGAAAAATTGAGCCGCACGACGTCGAGGCCCGCCTGCATCATCTGCAGCAGAATCTCCGGCGAACTGGAAGCCGGGCCGATCGTGGCGACTATCTTGGTGGCGCGCTGCATGAAACTCCTCATCTGGATCAAGGTGGATGCGCTGGGTGAAACGCTGCGAGAGCCGGAATCGGCGGGCCCAGCGGCGGCCGTTCCGGGGGGCGTGCCGGTGCTTGCGCCCGGCATCGCTTTGTTCTGAATCTCGTGGTGCTGCACGGCCGCGTCGCCGGCGGCCGCCGGTGCGCGCGGGGTTGAGTTCGCCCGCGCGGGCGCGCGTTTGCGCTTGCCCGCGCCGGCCGGCTGCTCCGCCTTCGCGGAGCGCGCGGCCCTGGTCACCCCTGCGCGCGCCGCCACGCTCAGGCCGCCCGCGTTTCGAGCACTTCCACTGCCGGCAGCTTCTTCCCCTCGAGGAACTCGAGGAAGGCGCCGCCGCCCGTCGAGATGTAGCTGACCTGATCGTGGATGCCGTACTTCGCGATGGCCGCGAGCGTGTCGCCACCACCCGCGATCGAGAACGCGGACGATTTGGCGATGGCTTCTGCGAGCGTCTTGGTGCCGTTGCCGAACTGGTCGAACTCGAACACGCCGACCGGGCCGTTCCACACGATCGTGCCGGCCTTCTCGAGCTGGCTCGCGAGCGCCTTGGCCGTATCGGGGCCGATGTCGAGGATCATGTCGTCCGCTTCGATGTCGGCGACCTGCTTCACCGTGGCCGTGGCCGTCGGCGAGAATTCCTTGGCCGTCACGACGTCGGTCGGGATCGGCACCGACGCGCCGCGCTCGCGCGCTTCGTCGATAATCGCCTTCGCTTCCGCGACGAGATCGGCTTCCGCGAGCGACTTGCCGATCGACAGGCCGGCCGCGAGCATGAACGTGTTCGCGATGCCGCCGCCGACGATCAGCTGGTCGACCTTGCCGGCCAGCGACTTGAGAATGGTCAGCTTGGTCGACACCTTCGAGCCGGCGACGATCGCGACCAGCGGACGCGCCGGATTGCCGAGCGCCTTGCCGAGCGCGTCGAGTTCGGCGGCCAGCAGCGGGCCCGCGCACGCGACCGGCGCGTACTTCGCGATCCCGTGGGTGGTCGCTTCCGCGCGGTGCGCGGTGCCGAACGCGTCGTTCACGTACACGTCGCAGAGCTTCGCCATCTTCTGCGCGAGCTCGTCCGAATTCTTCTTCTCGCCCTTGTTCACGCGGCAGTTCTCGAGCAGCACGACCTGGCCCGGCGCGACGTTCACGCCGTTCTCGACCCAGTTCGAGACGAGCGGCACGTCACGGCCGAGCAGCTCGGCGAGGCGCGTCGCGACCGGCGCGAGCGAGTCTTCCGGCTTGAATTCGCCTTCGGTCGGACGACCGAGGTGCGACGTGACCATCACGGCCGCGCCGGCGTCGAGCGCGGCCTGGATGGCCGGCACGGACGCGCGCACGCGCGTGTCTTCGGTGATGTTGCCGTGATCGTCCTGCGGGACGTTCAGGTCGGCGCGGATGAACACCCGCTTGCCGGCGAGCTGGCCGGCGGCGATCAGGTCGGTAAGACGCTTGACTTGGCTCATGTTGAACAGATTGAAGTAGTGGATGGGGAAAGGGGGTTCACGCTGGACGTGCGCGGGCTGCCGCGTAAGGGCGCCGGATGCGGCCGTGGCTGGCGGTTCGCATGACGCGCACGGGTAAAAAATCTCGAACGGGCATTCTAGCCGATCCACCCGGCAGACTGACCCGTGCGGCGGCGAATTCCGCCTATTTGGGATCGCGCGCGGCAAGCGATATATTGCTGCAACGCAACAATGCGCGTGCGCGAGCGGCTCAGGGCCGGCTGGCCTGAACAGTGGTCAATCAGAAGATCAGGCGCAGCACGGTGAAGACGAGCATCCCGACGATGATCGTGCCGAGCATGCTGCGCCGCCACAAAAACCAGCCGAGGCCGGCGAGCGCCGCGTAGAACGGATGGTTGGACAGCGCGAACGACAGCCCGGCCGGCGTTTCGAGCACGTCGGGCAGCACGACCGCGACGAGCGCGGCGGCCGGCGCGTAGCGCAACGCGCGCTGCGCGCGCTCGGGCAGCACCGTGCGCTCGCCGCCGATCAGGAACAGCGCGCGCGTGACCGCCGTGACGATCGTCATCCCGACGATCACGATCCAGATTTCCGTCGCGCTCATTCGACTTCCTTTTCGTGCACGGTTTCGGTGCGGATGCGCCGCCAGTCGGCGCGTTCGACGAAGAAATCGGCCGTGCAGCCGGCCGCGAGCGCGGCCAGCACCGCGATCGGCAGCGCAAGCCGGTACGGCAGGTCGAATGCGATGAGCGACACGATGCCCGCGACCGCGACGGCTGCGAGCGTCGAGCGGTTCGCGACCGCCGACACCATGATCGGGATCAGCGCGAGCGTGCCGGCCAGTTCGAGGCCCCAGCTCGCGGGAAAGAAGCTCGCGAGCAGGATGCCGGCGAGCGACGACGCCTGCCACGACGCCCAGCTCGCGAGCGCCATCCCCCAGAAATACGCTTCCTTGCCCGGCACGTGGCCGTACGCGAAGCCCTGTTTCTGGAACAGCAGGTAGATCACGTCGCCGTTGAAATAGCCGATCGCGAGGCGCCGCCACAGCGGCAGGTAGGAAAAATGGGGAGCAAGCCCGGCGCTGAAGATCACGAACCGCATGTTGACCATCGCGGCCGTGAGCAGGATCGTCCAGATCGGCAGCTTCGCGACGAGGAGCGGCAGCACCGCGAGCTGCGACGAACCCGCGTAGACGAAGATCGACATCGCGCTCGCCTGCCCGAGCGTCATCACCGACTTGCTCATCGCGATGCCGGTGACGAGCCCCCAGGACAGGATCGCCATCAATGTCGGGGAATAATCGCGCGCGCCCTGGATCAGCGCGAAGCGGTCGGTGGCGGACAATCGAGCGAGCATGGGAAAGCGGGCCGCAGCGGGCGGTTCGTCCGAGCCCCGGCGTCTCCTGCCGGCGTGGCCCGTCGTTATTGGAATCGGTGCCGGACGATTATAGACCCGGCCCCGTGCCGACCGACCGGATCGACACCAAATGACGCTAAAATAAGCGTCTTTGCAGCTCAACACTGCACACAACCCGCAGCACCTCACTGCTTCCAGGAGAATCCTATGTCAATGGCCGACCGCGACGGCAAGATCTGGATGGACGGCAAGCTGATCGACTGGCGCGACGCCAAGATCCACGTCCTGACCCATACGCTGCACTACGGCATGGGCGTCTTCGAGGGCGTGCGCGCGTACAAGACGGCCGACGGGAGCACCGCGATCTTCCGCCTGCCGGAGCACACGAAACGTCTGCTGAATTCGGCGAAGATCTTCCAGATGGACGTGCCGTTCGACCGGGAAACGCTCGAAGCCGCGCAGTTGGAAGTCGTGCGCGAGAACAAGCTCGAGTCGTGCTACCTGCGCCCGATCATCTGGGTCGGCTCGGAAAAGCTCGGCGTGTCCGCGAAGGGCAACACGATCCACGTCGCGATCGCCGCATGGCCGTGGGGCGCGTACCTCGGCGAAGACGGCCTCGCGAAGGGCATCCGCGTGAAGACGTCGTCGTTCACGCGCCACCACGTGAACGTGTCGATGGTGCGTGCGAAGGCGTCGGGCTGGTACGTGAACTCGATCCTCGCGAACCAGGAAGCGACCGCCGACGGCTACGACGAAGCGCTGCTGCTCGACGTCGACGGCTACGTGTCGGAAGGCTCCGGCGAGAACTTCTTCCTCGTGAACAACGGCAAGCTGTACACGCCCGACCTGGCGTCGTGCCTCGACGGCATCACGCGCGACACAATCATCACGCTCGCGAAGGACGCCGGCATCGAGGTGATCGAGAAGCGCATCACGCGCGACGAGGTCTACACGGCCGACGAAGCGTTCTTCACGGGCACGGCCGCCGAAGTCACGCCGATCCGCGAACTCGACAACCGCACGATCGGCAGCGGCGCGCGCGGCCCGGTCACGGAAAAGCTCCAGTCGGCGTTTTTCGATATCGTGTCGGGCAAGAACGCGAAGTACGCGCACTGGCTGACGAAGGTCTGAGCGCGCCGCGCCACCGACCGCCCTACAAAAGAGTGATAAGAGAAAGTCTCATGAGTGAAATCAAGGAAATGCCGCTGGTCGAGCTGACGGCCAAGGATCTCCCCGCTTACTGCCCGAACCCGGCCATGGCGCGCTGGAGCGCGCACCCGCGCGTCTTCATCGACGTCTCGCACGGCGAGGCGCGCTGCCCGTACTGCGGGACGCGCTACAAGCTGCGCGACGGCGAGGTGGTCAAGGGCCACTGAGCCCCGGCCGGGCCTGCGGGCCCGCCGCTCGCGAGGCGGCGCAGCCGGGAGCCCCGGCGCGCCGCCCTTTTCCTGTTCTGACAACCCGAACGCGGTGCATGTGCGCCGTGCTTCATTACGACATCGGAAGTCGACCTGATGCGTCGAGCGCTGGTTATCGCACCGAACTGGATCGGTGACGCATTGATGGCGCAGCCGCTTTTTGCGCTGCTGAAGAAGCTCCATCCCCGCATCGCGATCGATGCCGTCGCGCCCTCGTGGGTCGCGCCCGTGCTCGAGCGGATGCCCGAGATCCACGATGTCTACGCGACCGACCTCGCGCACGGCAAGCTGCAGCTGCTGCGGCGCTGGCAGCTCGCGAGCGACCTGCGCGACGTCGGCTATGACGCGGCGTACGTGCTGCCGAATTCGCTGAAGTCCGCGGTGATCCCGTGGCTCGCGAACATCCCGCTGCGGATCGGCTACACGGGCGAGCACCGCTACGGCCTGCTCAACGTGCGGCACGCGAACCCGACCAAGTCGGGCGAGCGTCCGCCGATGACGAGCCACTACGCGGCGCTCGCGTATGCGCCGGGCGCGAAGCTGCCCGAGTCGATGAAGACGCTGCCCGCGCCGCGCCTCGACGCCGACCTGAACGAGACGGCGCGCGTGTCCGCGCGTTTCAACCTCGATACGCGCAAGCCGCTCGTGGTGTTCTGCCCCGGCGCGGAATACGGCCCGGCCAAGCGCTGGCCGCCCGAGCACTTCGCGACGCTCGCGACGATCGTCCACCAGTCGTTCCCGTACACGCAGATCGTCGCGCTCGGCTCGCAGAAGGACGCCGCCGCCGCGCAGGCGATCGCCGACCACGCGCCGAACGTGCGCAACCTGTGCGGGCAAACGTCGCTGTCCGAAGCGTGCGCGCTGATCGCGCGCGCGAACGCGGTCGTGACCAACGATTCGGGGCTGATGCACGTCGCCGCCGCGCTGCGCCGGCCGCTCGTCGCGTTGTACGGATCGACCGATCCGCGCCACACCCCTCCGCTGTCGGACCTGGCGAAGGTACAATGGCTGCATCTCGAATGCAGTCCCTGCTTCGAACGCGAGTGCCCGCTCGGCCATCTGAACTGCCTGCGCGAACTCGGTCCCGAGCAGGTATTCGGCGATTTGCGCGGCATGCTCGTCGGGCAGCGCTGACCCTGACCGGCAGCGTCGCACGACGCGCCGGGCAATCCGATTCACCGGTGTACGGCGGCTCCACGCGGGCCGCCGTGCTGAATACGGCGCGCGACGCGCGCGAGAGATAACCCCGATGCCACGTTTTGCCCGCCTCTTCGAAGCCGCTGCCGATACGCTGAATGCCTACTACCAGGCCGTCGCCGATGCCAATCTCGACGCGCTGCTGGGGTTGTGGATCGACGAGGACTTCGCCAGCTGCGTCTGGGCCGACGGCGAGCATCTGCACGGCCTCGACCAGATCCGCAGCGGGCTGGCCAACCGTCTGGCGACGCGCCCGGTGACGATCGAACCGCTCGACATCCGCGTATACGACAGTCTCGGCACCGTCGTCTACACGATCGCCGAAGCGCATCAACAGGCCGACCTGACGGCCGAACCCGACATGGTTTTCGCCACGTACGTGATGATTCACGAACGCGGCGAGTGGCGCATCGCGCATATTCACGCGAGCCTGATTCCCGAACAAGCGGCCGGACAATTCGCCGCGAAGATCCGTCACGGGCAGGGTCCGCTGCACTGACGAAGAAAGAAGCAACGCATTAGCGGGGCGATCATGAGTACGGCTTCTCCGCCCACCTCGCCGCTGACCGGGGCCCCGGCCCCCGACGACGATTCATTGCGCTATCGCGCACCGCGCTGGCTGCCGAACAGCCATGCCCAAACCATCGTGCCTGCGCTGTTCGCACGGCGTCCGGCTGTCGCATACCGACGAGAGCGATGGGAAACCCCCGACCACGACTTCATCGATCTCGACTGGGTCGCGCATCTCGACAGCGCGGCACCGCCGCCGGACGCGCCGCTGTTCGTGCTGTTCCATGGCCTCGAAGGCAGTTCCGGCTCGCACTACGCGCTGGCGATGATGGCCGCCGCGCGCGCGAAGGGCTGGCACGCGGTCGTCCCGCACTTTCGCAGCTGCAGCGGCGAGCTCAATCGGCAGCCGCGCTTCTACCATCTCGCCGACAGCGCCGAGGTCGACTGGATCCTGCGCCGGCTCGCCGCGCAGCATCGCGGGCCGATCGTCGCGGCCGGCGTGTCGCTCGGCGGCAACGTGCTGCTGCGCTGGCTCGGCGAGCACCGCAGCGACACGTCGATCGTGCATGCCGCCGCCGCGATCTCGACGCCGATCGACGTGCATGCGGGCGGTCGTGCGCTGTCGCAGGGCTTCGCGATGATCTATACGCGCAGCTTCCTGAAGACGCTGAAGCGCAAGGCGCTCGCGAAGCTCGACCAGTATCCGGGGTTGTTCGACCGCGACGCGATGCTGCGGGCGGTGACGATGCGCGACTTCGACGAAGTCGTGACCGCGCCGCTGCACGGCTTCGCGGACGCCGACGACTACTGGACCCAGGCCACGACGCGCCCGCTGCTGCCCGCGATCGACGTGCCCACCCTGATCCTCAACGCCCGCAACGATCCGTTCCTGCCCGAATCCGCGCTGCCGAGCGCCGCCGACGTGTCGCCGGCCGTCGAGCTCGACCAGCCCGCGGCAGGCGGCCATGCGGGATTCATGACCGGGCCGTTCCCCGGCCGCCTCGACTGGCTGTCGGCGCGGGTGTTCGGCTATTGCTCGAAATTCGTCGACCATGGATGACATCGTCAGGCAGGCCCTCGCCAAATGGCCGAACGTGCCGCACTGCACCGGCTGGCTGCTGCTCGACCGGCGCGGTGAATGGCGGCTGCGCGACGACGCCGCGCAAGCCGCCGGCGAGCTCGGCTCGCCGATCCGGCATGCGGCGCTGAACGCGTTCATCGGACGCAACTACGAATGCGATGCGCACGGCCAGTGGTTCTTCCAGAACGGGCCGCAACGCGTGTATGTCGAGCTCGCCTATACGCCGTGGGTCGTGCGCCTGGCCGAACGCGACGGGCAGCTTGCGCTGGCCGACCAGACGGGCACGCCGTTCGAGCCGGACGCCGCGTGGCTCGACGACGCGGGCGGCGTGCTGTTTCGCGCGGCGGGCACGCCGCCGCGCATCGCGGCGCTGCACGACCACGACCTCGGCTTGTTCGCCGATCATGCAGACTTCGACGCGACACCGCCCGTACTGCGCTGGCGCGACGGGCGCATGCTGCCGCTCGGCAACCTCGCGTGCGCCGACGTGCCGGCGACGTTCGGCTTCGTCGCAAGTCCAGCGCAGAGAGCCGGCGATGCGCCGGACGACGGCCGCGCCGGAACCTGACGCGCAATCGCCGTGCCCGCCTGACCGCCGTTATCCGCGGCCGTTCTTCTCGTCCTCGCGCTCTTCCTTGTAGCGCGCCTCGAATTCCAGCAGCCGCGCGCCGATGATCGACTGGTCGTAGAACGACACGTCCTTCGCGTCGCGCGCCTCCTTCAACTGGCGAATCGCCGACGGCCACGCGCCGTCGAGCGCCAGCTTCTCCGCGAGCGCGCGGCGCCGCGCGAGCACGTCGCCCTTGCCGTCGCTGGCCTTCGCGAGATAGTCCCACCAGTCCGGCTGCTCGGGGTCCGCTTGCGCCTGCGTGCGCGCGAGCGCCTGCGCTTCGGCGAAGCGGCGCGCGGCGATCAGCGCCTGCAGGTGCGCGACGATCGCCGCGTGCGACGCCGGCCAGCGCCGCTGCGCGAGCGCCGCGAGCCGCACCGCGTCGTCGGCCCGGCCCGCGCGGCGGGCAATGTCGGCGGCGAGCACGTCGAGGCTCGGCGAACTCGTCTCCGGATCGCCCGCGCGCCGTTCGCGCGCGTCGAACGCGGCGCGCGCCGACGCGAGCGCCTTGTCGGCCACGTCGTACTGGCCGAGCAGCGTATTCGCGAGCGCGATGCCGTACGCGTTCGCCGCGACGTTCGGCGCGGTGCGATCGTCGATCTCGAGCTGCATCCGGCGCGCCTCGGCCGCGATGTCGTTCGGCGCGCGGTTCTGCAGGATCCGCAGCCGCGCGCGCACGAAGCCGTACTCGGCCGACTGGTGCGGTTGCCGATACGGCGCGCGGCGTGCGCGATCCTCCATGTCGGCGATCCGTTCGCCCGTCAGCGGGTGCGTGCGCGCATAGGCCGGCACGCCCGCGTCGCCTGTCGACCTGCGTTCGAGTCGCTCGAAGAAGCCCGGCATTCCATACGGGTCGTAGCCGGCGCCGGCGAGCAGCTGGAAGCCGACGCGATCGGCCTCGCGCTCGGCCGAACGCGAGAAGCGCAGCTGGTTATCGACCGCATACGCCTGCCCGCCCATCGCGATCGCGCTGCCGAGATCGCCGCTGCGCGCGAGCACGCCCGCCAGCACGCCGAGCAGCATCGTCGCGAGCGCGGTGTAGCCGGTCTTCTCGTTCGCGCCGATCATCCGCGCGATGTGCCGCTGCAGCACGTGGCCCATCTCGTGGCCCACCACCGATGCGAGTTCCGATTCCGTCTGCGTCGTGATGACCAGCCCGCTGTTGATCCCGATGAAGCCGCCCGGCATCGAGAACGCGTTGATCTGCGAATCGCGCACCGGGAACAGGTCGAAGTCCGGCATGTAGCCGCCGATGTAGCGCGCCGCCGCCGCGGCCGCGAGCCGCGCCGCCATCGCATTCAGGTAGTCGCGCACGAGCCAGTCGTCGAGATAGTCCGGGTCGCGCCGCACCTCGCGCATCACGCGCTCGCCGAGACGGCGCTCGGCTTGGGGCGTGAGCGAACCGCCGGAGCCGTCGCCGAGATCGGGCAGTTCCAGTGCGCGCAGCGGCGCGCGCAGGCCCGCGACGGGCGCGGACGTGCCGTCGCCGCCCGAGAACCGGCTTTCGGTGCCGCCGTAGGTGCCGAATACGCCGGTCGCGATGCCGGAGGGCACCGTGGAAATCGACGGCGAATCGCCGGCCGCCGGCTCGAGCGGCAGCGTGGACGTGCGCTGCGCATGGCCGTTCGGCGGCAGCACGAGCGCCGTCGACAGCAACACGGCAAGCAACTGTTTCACACGCATGGCAGGATGAAAACGACGACGCCCCGCGCGCCGGGCGCGCATCGCGGCGTTTGGTCTGAAGATCCCGGTCATTGTACCGGTGCAATCGCGACTGTCCCGTGCGGCGGATGCGCCGTCTGCGCTCCCGGCGTCGCGTATCCCGCTGCTATGATAGGCGCCCGTTGAAACGTTGCATGTGATCGCGGTACGACGCCGGATGCGGTGTGTCGACCGGCCGCGAAGCATGAGATCGGAGCAAGACATGTCAGGACTTACCCATTTCGACGCCGCCGGCCACGCGCACATGGTCGACGTCGGCGGCAAGCAGGAAACGCAACGCATCGCGATCGCGCGCGGCACGATCCGGATGCTGCCCGCGACGTTCGCGCTGATCCGCGACGGCAAGGCCAAGAAAGGCGACGTGCTCGGCGTCGCGCGTATAGCCGCGATCCAGGGCGCGAAGCGCACCGCCGACCTCATCCCGCTGTGTCACCCGCTCGCGCTGACGCGGGTGGCCGTCGACTTCGAGCTCGACGACGCGCTGCCCGGGGTGCACTGCGTCGTGCAGGTCGAGACGTTCGGGCGGACCGGTGTCGAGATGGAAGCGCTGACTGCGGTGCAGGTCGGGCTGCTGACCGTGTACGACATGTGCAAGGCCGTCGATCGCGGGATGGTGATTACCGACGTGAGCGTCAGGGAGAAGCGCGGCGGGAAGTCGGGGGACTGGAAGGCGGAGGATGTGGCGGGCTGAAGCACGCATATCCCCGGGGCAGTTCGGGATGAATCGTCGGCCGTAACGATTCCCCGTTTCGAACAATAGAAAATCAGAACAACACGTCATCGATGAAGAAGACGCTGACGTACGCCGCGCCGATGCTGTGCGCACTCTCCATGCTACCGGCAGCCTTCGCCGCCAGCCCCTGCCCCGCCGCCGACACCGCCGCACGCGCGGCGCTCGATGCGCAGCGCCGTGTCCAGCAGGTCCGCAATCCTCAAGGGGACGGCGGCGGCACCGTCGACGTGTCACCGCCTTTGCGCGATGCGCTGCGCGCATACAAGCAGGCGCTCGTCGGCGCGATCGACGCGCGGCTTGCGTGCAGCGACGAACACGTCGAACCCGCTGCGCTGAAACGCACGCTAGCCGCAACGCTCGGCGTACCGGCCCAACCGACCCAGCCGAAAAACGGCGAATCGGCATTCGGCCGCAACCCTGACGTCGATATCGCGCGCGACGGCGCGTCCCACCCACTGCTCTTCGTGCGCGCCGGCTTCGACATCGCGTGCGGCGACGACAACCTGCTCACGGCCTATGCATGGGAAAACGGCAGCTGGCGGCGCGTGCTGCGCTGGCAGGCCGACGACTACAAGGACATCGGCGGTGCCTACGGCGGCGGTTTCTGGTTCGGGGCGTTGCCCGGCGGGCAGGTAGCGGTGGTCCACGGCACGCCGTGGTGCTCGTCGCGCTGGAGCCGGTTCGGCGCGGACGTGGTCGCACCCGCAAACGGGTCGGCCGCGCAACGCACGTTGTTCCATACGGAACACGGCTACGTGCTCGACGACAACGCGATCCGCTTCAAGGTGCGCCCCGACGGCTTCGAGATGCGCACGACGGTAGGCTCGCTCGACAGCGACGTGATGACGCGGCCGGGCATCTTCCGCTACCGCGTCGACGGCGACACCGTGCAACGCGTGCAGCCTGCGGCAGTCAACGGCCGCGATTTCGTCGACGAATGGCTGAAGACGGACGACGCGCTCGCGCGCGACTGGAGTGAACCGGTTGCGGCCGCAGCGGCGCTGAAAGCCCGGCAGGCGTTCAACGCGGACAGCAAGGCGCCCGATATCGGATTCACGTACGGCCCGGTACGCGGCTGCTCGGACAGCAAGGACCGCTTCCAGGTCGAACTGGATCTGACGGGCAAGGGCGGAGACACGGTCGCGCGACGCTACGCGCTGATCCGCCAGGAGCGCAACGGCTTCACGATGCTCGGGCTGCGCAATGCGGCCGAGCCGACGTGCCGCGGTGCAAACCTGATGCCGCAGCACTGACCCACGATCGCGCCGCGAACCGGCGTGACCGGCCGGGCAAGTGCGACGCGGCGTGACCGGCCGCGCCGGCCGCGCATCATTCGGCGCGGCGCGGCTCGAACACGAACGGTTGCGTGAGCAGGAACGGATTCGCGGTGGCGCCGGTCTGCGCGCAGGTCGCATGCGTCATCGCGTCGACGGCCGCGCGGTCGGCCGCCGCGTTGCGGCTGCTCGTCGTCACGGTGACGTTCTGCGCTTCGCCCGAGGTCGTCATCAGCGCGCGCACGAGTGCGGTGACCGGACGCGTAAGCGGCTTCGCGCCATCTGGATAGACGGCGCGCGGAATGTGGCAGGTCAGCTTGCTTTCCTGCGATGACGAAAGCATCGCGCAGCCGGAAAACAGCACGGCGACGGCAGGCAGGATCAGGATGGTCGAGCGAAGGGCCATGGTCGAATATCGTTCTTCAGTACTGTTCCGGACGAACGCCACGCCGGCGGACCTCGCCCGGCCGTATCGCATGCGTCGCCCTGCGCCGCAGCCATCGGACCGGCGCCCCGTTACGGCCGCGCGACCGTTGGTTGCAGCGGTCGCGATCCTGCTTGGCGGGTTCCCGGATAGCCGGGGACTGCGTTCGCGTCGATGAGCCGCACCGGGCGGTCACGCTCGCGATCGCTTTCGCGCATTGTGCACGCGCCGCCCCGCACGTGGCGGCGATTTGACAATGGTTGACGCGAATCACGCCGATTTCGGCCGGCATCCATTCTCTGCGGGAAGCAATCGCCGCCCCGTCACGGGCTGCCACCGCTCCCCTGCCTCACGGCAATCCGACCCGCGCCGGGATTCCCCGCCCGGCGCCGACCGGCTTCACTCCGAATCGTCGTCCGAGTCGTCGTCCGCGTCGGCCGGGACCTCACCGTACTTCGCGACGAGCTCAGCCTTGAACGCCTTCAGCGCCGGTTGCTGGTCGCACAGCTTGTACAGCGACGCCAACTGCTGCGGCCAGTCCTTCAGCTCCTTCGCGAATACCTGCAGGCGCGCGACCGTATCGAGCGCGTCGGCTTCGCGACCGGCCAGCGCCTGCAGCGCCGCATAGCGGCGCAGCACCGTCTCGCCGGGCAGCAGCGCGACCGCGCGTTCGTGCGCGGCAAGCTTGAGCGGCAGGTTGTCCGGCGAAATCGTCAGCAGCGTGGCCGCCCCGTAATCGCCCCATGCGCCGAACAGCAGCGACGGCGCATCGCGGTATTGCGCGGCCGGATCGCTACCGTAATACAGCACTTCCGCGCGCTGGTAGTCGCGCAGCACCGGCACCGCAGCCAGCACGCCGCCGACCGACAGCACCGCGAACAGCCCGAACGCCGCGCGCCCCGGGAGGATGCGCAGCGATTTCACTTCGAGCAGGCCGATCACAAACATCGCCGGCAGCAGGAAGAACATGTACTGCTGCGGATACTCGACGAGTGCGTGCATCAGCAGGATGCCGATCAGCGCGAGGCCGAACACGCGCGTGCTCGACTGCGGCGCGCGCACCGCGCGCACGAACCACGTCACGAGCGCGACGACGAGCACGCCCAGGCCGGCGAGACCGGACTTCGCGAGCAGGTCAATGAAAATGTCGTGCGAGTTGTTCGCGATCTCGACGCCGCCGAGCGTGCGCACCAGCGCGAACTGGTGCGACGGGAATTCGCCCCAGCCGACGCCGAGCAGTGGGTGCTCGCGGAACATCGCAAGCCCGTACTTCCACAGCGCGAGGCGCGGCGCGATCTGCCCGGCGTCGCGCATCCGGTCGGCCGCCGACTCGGCGAGCCCCAGATGGAAGTGCACGTTGGCCCAGCGCACCGCGACGTTCACCGCGACGAAAGCCACTGCGAGTACGACCGGCAGCAGCCACGCGCGCCGGTTGCCCGGTGCGCGGCGCGACTCGAGCCATGCCATCCAGAAGCCCGCGACGACCATCACCGCGACCTGCAGCCACGGCCCGCGCGACACCGTCAGCGCGAGCCCGGCCGACAGCACGATCGACAGTGCGAGCCACGCCCATACCGCGAGCCGGCGCGTCTGCACCAGGTACAGCGCGCCCGCGAGCGCGAACGCGATGTAGGTCGCCAGGTGGTTCGCCTGCGCCATGTTGCCGTACGGACGGCGATCGACCGCGATGTTGTACATGACGACGAACGGCGACACTGTCGACTCGAGGTGGAACAACTGCACGACCTGGCTGGCAACCGCGAGCATCCCGCCGAGGAGCAGCGCGCCGGCCATCATTGGCGCGGTGGCTTCGGCAAGCCCCTCGCGCGCGAGCGCATAGCCGGCCTGCATCGCGACCAGCGCGGCGGCCAGATAACCGACCGCCAGCCAGTTCATCGACGGCACCTTCAGCGGCATCAGCGCAACCTGCGCGATCAGCACCGCCGCGAAGCCGAGCGGCGCGACGAACGCGGCCGGCGCAGCAAACGGCTGGGCCGGGCGGCCAGTGCGCGCGAGCAGGACGACGGAGAGCCCCACCAGCAGATACAGCACCAGCGCGGAGAACTCGGAATAGAAGGTCGGGATCGGGTACGTGTGATTCGTGATCGAGTACGGCACGATCAGGGCGACAGCCAGTGCAACGAGCGGCAACGAACGGGAAAAAGTAGAAGGCATGAGCGAACCGGATGTCAGCAACCGGCGCACTATACAAAACTTTCCCCCCTCTGTGCGGGCCCGTCGCGCCGTCACACGATGACGCGCGACCGGCGCGGCCGGCTGGAGCGGCCGGCGCCCTGCCCTGCACGCGGCCCCGCACCGGCCAGAACGCGGCCGACACTACGCGCGGCACTCCGCCGGCGCATATTTCGCGGGCAACGTCGCGGCCTCGACCGGCAACGGGCCCGCGCCCGGCGCCGGCAGTGACGACGCGTCCTTGCCGGCGGCAAAGCATTCCCACGCGATCCCGCCGGCCTGCATCGCGCCCTTTTTTAGCGGCACGCGGGCCGTGGGCGTGTCGGCCTTGTCCGGTGCGGACGGCACCAGGACCAGCGTATTTGCGCCGGCCGCGGCGACGCGGGCGCTGAACGCCACCGTGATCTCGCCGGTGTCGGCGTCGATGAGCACGGATTCGACGTTGCGGGTGGCGGCCGGCGGGCTGTAGCCGCCGTCGAGGCCGGCGCCGCTCGCGGCGTTGTCCGCGACCGCAAGCCTGGCGGACGACGCGAGCGCGAGCCCCTCGCCGACACGCGAACGCGCGAGGTAGTCCTGATACGCGGGAATCGCATAGGCGGCGATCACGCCGACGATCGCGAGCACGATCATCAGCTCGATCAGCGTGAAGCCGGCCAGCCGCCAGCGCGGCACCGGCCGGCGCGTGCGCCGCAGATCGGCGGCAATGCGGCGGAACAGGGAAACGGAAAAAGCTTCGAACATGACTGGCTCCGGAAACGAAAAACGCCTGCCGAACGAGGCAGGCGTTTCGATCGTAGCCAGCGGGCCGCGAACCCGGCAGTCAGCCGGATGGCCAACTTCAATGCGCTTGCGGGGCGCCGCGGCGGCGCCGGAGCGCGTAACCGGCCGCCACGACGAACAGCGCGCCGGCGATGCTCGCGCCGTAGATCGCGGCCGGCGTATCGAGGACCGGCCAGCGATCGCCGACCGGGTCGTGCACCATCAGCCCGCCGGCGATCCAGCCGAGCAGCCCGGCGCCCAACGCGACGACGATCGGAAAGCGATCGAGCAGCTTCAGCACCAGCGTGCTGCCCCACACGATGATCGGCACGCTGACGACGAGCCCGAAGATCACGAGCGCAAGCCGGTGCGACGGTTCGGCCTGCTCGGCCGCGCCGGCGATCGCGATCACGTTGTCGAGGCTCATCACCGCGTCGGCGATCACGATCGTCTTCACGGCGTCCCACAGCCGGTCGGCCGGCTTCACGTTGTCATGCGCGTCGGCGTCCGGCGCCATCAGCTTGATGCCGATCCACAGCAGCAGCAGGCCGCCGCCGAATTTCAGGAACGGCACGTCGAGCAGCACGACCGCGAACGAGATCAGCGCGACACGCAGCAGGATCGCGCCGGCCGTGCCCCACACGACGCCGCGCAGCCGCTGGTTGGCCGGCAGGTTGCGGCACGCGAGCGCGATCACGACCGCGTTGTCGCCGCCGAGCAGGATATCGATGATGACGATCTGGAACACGGCGCCCCAGTGCAGCGACGTCAGGAATTCAAGCATGAGTGGTATCAGGTGCGGGGCAACGACTGTCGGACAGGCGACCCGGTTCATCGCCGGCACATGCATCGCGCATGCCCGGGCCTTACAAATTCATTGCGCGAGCATAACAAAAAACGCCGGCAAAGCCGGCGTTTTCTGCAGGACGAAACCAGACGGAATTTACAGCGCCTTCTTCAGCAGGCGACCCATTTCCGACGGGTTGCGCGTGACGGTGATGCCGCACGCTTCCATGATTTCCAGCTTCGCTTCGGCCGTATCCGCACCGCCCGAGATCAGCGCGCCGGCGTGGCCCATGCGCTTGCCCGGGGGCGCCGTGACGCCCGCGATGAAGCCGACGACCGGCTTCTTCATGTTGTCCTTGATCCACTCGGCGGCGTTGGCTTCGTCCGGACCGCCGATTTCGCCGATCATCACGACCGCATCCGTATCCGGATCGTCGTTGAACATCTTCATCACGTCGATGTGCTTCAGACCGTTGATCGGGTCGCCGCCGATACCGACTGCCGACGACTGGCCGAGGCCCAGTGCCGTCAGCTGTGCAACGGCTTCATACGTCAGCGTGCCCGAACGCGACACGACGCCGATACGGCCCTTGCGGTGGATGTGACCCGGCATGATGCCGATCTTCAGCTCGTCCGGCGTGATCGTGCCCGGGCAGTTCGGCCCGAGCAGCAGCGTCTTGCGGCCTTCGCGACGCATGCGGTCCTTCACTTCGATCATGTCGCGGACGGGGATGCCTTCCGTGATGCAGATCGCGAGATCCAGATCGGCTTCGACCGCTTCCCAAATCGCAGCCGCTGCGCCTGCCGGCGGAACGTAGATGACCGACACGGTTGCGCCGGTTTCTGCCTTCGCTTCCTTGACGCTCGCGTAGATCGGAATGCCTTCGAAATCTTCGCCGGCCTTCTTCGGGTTCACGCCCGCGACGAATGCTTCGCGACCGTTTGCATATTCACGGCAGGCGCGCGTGTGGAACTGACCGGTTTTGCCGGTAATGCCCTGCGTGATGACCTTCGTGTCCTTGTTGATCAGAATCGACATGTATTTTGACCTCTGTTCGATTGGCGTCGCGTGCAAGCCGCGCCGCCATGCGTGTTCAATAGCGCGCTTACTTGCCTGCGGCAGCCGCGACGACCTTCTGCGCAGCTTCTTCCATGCTGTCAGCGGAGATGATCGGCAGGCCCGAATCGGCCAGCATCTTCTTGCCGAGGTCCTCGTTCGTGCCCTTCATGCGCACGACGAGCGGCACGTTCAGGTTCACGGCCTTCGAACCGGCGATCACGCCTTCCGCGATCACGTCGCAGCGCATGATGCCGCCGAAGATGTTCACGAGGATCGCCTTCAGGTCCGGGTTCTTCAGCATCAGCTTGAACGCTTCGGTGACCTTCTCGGTCGTCGCGCCACCGCCGACGTCCAGGAAGTTCGCCGGCTCGCCGCCGAACAGCTTGATCGTGTCCATCGTCGCCATCGCGAGGCCTGCGCCGTTCACGAGACAGCCGATGTTGCCGTCGAGCGAGATGTACGCGAGGTCGAACTTCGACGCTTCGATTTCAGCCGGATCTTCTTCGTCCAGATCGCGGTACGCGACGATTTCCGGGTGGCGGAACAGCGCGTTCGAGTCGAAGTTGAACTTCGCGTCGAGTGCGATGACCTTGCCGTCGCCGGCGACGTTCAGCGGGTTGATTTCAGCCAGCGATGCGTCGGTTTCCCAGAATGCCTTGTACAGGCCTTGCAGGATCGCGCGTGCTTGCGGAATCGAAGCAGCCGGCACGCCGATCTTCGCGGCGAGGTCGTCAGCTTGCGCGTCGAGCAGGCCCGTCGACGGCTCGACGATGACCTTGTGGATCAGTTCCGGGTGCTTTTCCGCAACTTCCTCGATGTCCATGCCGCCTTCGCTCGAACCCATCAGAACGATCTTCTGCGTCACGCGATCGACGACGAGGCTGACATACAGTTCCTGCTTGATGTCGGCGCCTTCTTCGACCATCAGACGGTTGACCTTCTGGCCTTCCGGGCCGGTCTGGTGCGTGACGAGCTGCATGCCGAGGATCTGGTTCGCGTATTCGCGAACCTGCTCGATCGACTTCGCCACCTTCACGCCGCCGCCCTTGCCACGGCCACCCGCGTGAATCTGAGCCTTCACGACCCACACCGGGCCGCCCAGCTCTTCTGCCACCTTGACGGCCTCGTCAACCGAGAACGCCGGCTTGCCGCGCGGTACCGCGACTCCGAATTTCCGCAGGATTTCCTTACCCTGGTACTCGTGAATCTTCATGCGTGATTCCCTTCAGTCTGAGAGTTGGATGAAAAGTCGCTTAAGACGCTTCTTCGAATGATTTCCGTTCATTCCTTCGTGCTGCCGTCACCGGGCAGATCCGGCCGAAGCGGGCCATACCACTGCGGGTAGTACTGCCGCACGACCTCGCCGTCGAACCGCAACGCCTGGCAGCGGCCAAGCTGGAAAGGCGGTTCGGCGTGCACGGCGTCATGGTCCGGCCCTTCGCCACCCTCCTCGCGCACGTTCCACACATCACCGGCGAACGCCTGGATCGCTGCCGTCGGCAGCACGGCGCACAGTTCGGTGAGATGGGAACAGCCTGCGACGCCGGCGAGCAGCCGGTTCGCGTTGCGGCGGAAATTGCGGAAGAGATTGAGCCCGATGAGGGCCCGATAGGCAGGAGGGGCGGCTTGACAGTGACCGGGATAGGGAACCCATTCCGAAGACGCTTCGGCGTCGACGACATTGAGGTCACGATCGATAGTCACGCGCAGCCAGAGTTCGTGGATCGGCAGGCCTTGGGGCCGGATGCCCGACGCAAGTGCGACATCGCGCGGCTTGTGGTCGGTCAGGCAGGCTTCGATGTCCCACAAGCCGTCGCCGCGCTCGTAGGCTTCCGCTCGGATTGCGCGTCGATGTCGCAACTGACGGGGCACGGGCTCGGATAGCGGCATGCTGGAGGTTGAGGCCGAAGAGGAAAACCCGTGGATTTTAGCATATTGGGTATTTGAGGCATTCGGCCGCGACGGCGGGTATTCCCGCCTGTCCGGAAACGGTTGCATTGCAGCAAAATCGCGCGCAGCGCGCGCGACCGAGCCGCTCAGTCGTCGATCGGGAAATCGTCGCCGACCTTCAGCAACTTCACGATGGTCGCGCTCGAGAAGCCGCGCGCAGCAAGGAAGCGCGCCTGCTTCGCGCGCTCGGCGGGCGTTTGCGGCAGTGCACCGAATTTTTTGCGCCAGACCGCCTGCGCGCGTGTCAACTCGGTCTCGCGCAATTGTGCATTCACTTCCTCGACGAGACCGTCGCCGACCGCATGGCGCTTCAGCTCGCTGACGATGCGCGCGACCCCGACGCGCGATGCGCGGCGATGCACGAGGCTCTCGGCAAAGCGTGCGTCGGACAGCCAGCCGTCCTGTTCCAGCGCATCGAGCACCGGCTCGACGGATTCGTCTTCGCCGACGTAAGGCGCGAGCTTGCGCGCGAGTTCCGCGCGGCTGTATTCACGCCTGGACAGATAACCGAGCGCGCGGCCCTTCAATGAACGTGGCGGTTTCGACGACTTGCGCTCGGTGGCGCCGGACTCGCCGCCGGAAGCAGCGCTGGCGGAACCGCCGGACGCACGGCGCGTGCGACGCGGATGCTGGCTGCTGCGCGTGTATACATCTTCCTTGACCGGCGCCGCCGCATCGGCTGCGCGATCGCCGGGGAAGCTGACACCGGACACGCGACGACGTGACCGGTCATGCGCGTCGAACGATTCGTCGTCATCGAACGGATCGGCCGGCGCGGCAATCTCAAACGAAACGAGGGCATCGTCGGATGCCCTCGTCGCGGTGCGGTTCACGGCCTGACTGCCCGCGCCCCGCCGGTTGGCACCCGAGGATTCGGCTCGCCGGCCGGAGCGACCCGCCGTTTCAGGCGCGTCGCTCGGTTCCGGTTCGCCAGCCTGACCTCGGCGCCCGACCATCACTCTTCTTCGTCCATCGCCTCGGCTTCGTTGCCTGCGCCATCCGGCATTGCGACGACACCGAGCGATTCGCGGATGCGGTTCTCGATCTCGCGAGCGATTTCCGGATTCTCGCGCAGGAACTCACGCGCGTTGTCCTTGCCCTGGCCGATCTTCTCGCCGTTGTAGCTGTACCAGGCGCCTGCCTTGTCGACGATCTTCGCCTGCACGCCGAGATCGATGATCTCGCCCTGACGCGAAATGCCTTCGCCATACAGGATGTCGAAGATCGCTTCGCGGAACGGCGGCGACACCTTGTTCTTGACGACCTTCACGCGGGTTTCGTTGCCGATCACCTCGTCGTTCTTCTTGATCGAGCCGATCCGGCGGATATCGAGACGCACCGACGCATAGAATTTCAGTGCGTTGCCGCCCGTCGTGGTTTCCGGATTGCCGAACATCACACCGATCTTCATCCGGATCTGGTTGATGAAGATCACGAGGCAGTTCGTGCGCTTGATCGTACCCGTCAGCTTGCGCAGCGCCTGCGACATCAGGCGAGCCTGCAGGCCCGGCAGCGAATCGCCCATCTCGCCTTCGATTTCGGCCTTCGGCACGAGCGCCGCGACCGAGTCGATGACGATCATGTCGATCGAGCCCGAGCGCACCAGCGCGTCGGTGATTTCGAGCGCCTGCTCGCCGGTGTCCGGCTGCGAGATCAGCAGCTCCGGCACGTTCACGCCGAGCTTCGACGCGTATTGGACGTCGAGCGCGTGCTCGGCGTCGATGAAGGCTGCCGTGCCGCCGATCTTCTGCAGTTCGGCGATGACCTGCAGCGTGAGCGTGGTTTTACCCGACGATTCCGGACCGTAGATCTCGACCACCCGGCCGCGCGGCAGGCCGCCGACGCCAAGCGCGATATCGAGACCCAGCGAGCCCGTGGAGACGACCTGGATGTCCTCGGCCGCTTCGCCGTCGCCCATCCGCATGATCGACCCTTTGCCGAACTGCTTTTCGATCTGCGCGAGTGCGGCCGCCAGCGCCTTGCTCTTCTCGGCGGTCATCCCGGAGCCCTTCTTGCTATCTTCCATGAATCGTCCTTTGCTATGATGAGCAGCGTCTGTTAGAGGCGCGCCCGCTTTCAAGCGCCGCCCACGAATGCAGACACTGTATAAAAAAACAGTGTTTTATGCAAGCCCGCAATGCGGGCTGCGTTGTACACGAATAACTTCGGAGACAGCCGCGCCGGCGTGAACGCCCCGCCGGCCACCGGTCAGCAACATGCGAATTCTCATCGCCGAAGACGACAGCATACTCGCGGACGGCCTCACCCGGTCACTCCGCCAATCGGGCTATGCGGTCGACCACGTGAAGAGCGGCGTCGAGGCCGATACCGCGCTGTCGATGCAGTCCTTCGACCTGCTGATCCTCGATCTCGGGCTGCCCAAAATGTCCGGGCTCGAGGTGCTGAAGCGCCTGCGCGCGCGCAATTCCAATCTCCCCGTGCTGATCCTGACCGCCGCCGACAGCGTCGACGAACGCGTGAAGGGGCTCGACCTCGGCGCGGACGACTACATGGCCAAGCCGTTCGCGCTCAACGAGCTCGAGGCGCGCGTGCGCGCGCTGACCCGGCGCGGCGCGGGCGGCGGCCCGACCGTCGTGCGCCACGGTTCGCTCGCGTTCGATCAGGTCGGCCGCATCGCGTATGCGAACGAGCGCGTGCTCGACCTGTCTGCGCGCGAGCTCGGCCTGCTCGAAGTGCTGCTGCAGCGCATCGGCCGGCTCGTGTCGAAGGAGCAGCTCGTCGACCATCTGTGCGAATGGGGCGAGGAAGTCAGCAACAACGCGATCGAAGTGTACGTGCACCGGCTGCGCAAGAAGATCGAGCCGAGCGGCGTACGGATCTCCACCGTGCGCGGCCTCGGCTACTGCCTCGAGAAAGTCGCGCCCGCGGCGCCGGCCGACACGGCGGCGCCCCAGCCCGCGGCGGCCGGCACGCCGCTGCGCTGACACCGGCCGTCGCCGCGATGGCCACGCCGGCCCATTCCCGCCATCCGACCGGCGAGCAGCCGTCCGCCGCCGACGCCGCGCGCGACGCGCGCTACGAGAACCCGTTCGCGCCGCCCGACGAAACCGACACACCCGAGGCCGCGCGCCCGCGCTCGCTGTTCGGCGAGATCCTCGACTGGATGCTCGCGCCGCTCCTGCTGCTGTGGCCGATGAGCATCGCCGTCACCTATCTCGTCGCGAAGACGATCGCGAACGGGCCGTTCGATCGCGCGCTCGAGACCAACGCGTACGTGCTCGCGCGGCAGATCCATCCGGTCAACGGCGTCGCCGAGCTGACGCTGCCGCAGCAGACGCGCGACTTCCTGCGCGCGGACAACGTCGACAGCGTGTACTTCCAGGTGCTCGGCGCGCGCGGCGAGCTGGTCGCGGGCGAGGCCGACATGCCGCTGCCGCGCGACGAGGATCGCCCGCCGCCGGGCGTCGTCGTGTTCCGCGACGACCTGCTGCGCGGCAACGACGTGCGCGTCGCGTATACAACTGTCGCGCTGCCGGAATCGAGCGGCACGCAGCCTGTGCTCGTGCAGGTCGGCGAGACGCTCGACAAGCGCAACGCGCTCGCGAACGACATCATCAAGGGCGTGATCCTGCCGCAATTCGTGATCCTGCCGCTCGCGATCCTGCTGGTCTGGTTCGGGCTGTCGCGCGGGCTCGCGCCGCTCAACGCGCTGCAGGCGCACATCCGCGCGCGGCGGCCCGACGACCTGTCGCCCGTCGAGGCGCAGCGGGCGCCACCCGAGATCGAGCCGCTCGTCACGTCGTTCAACGACCTGCTCGCGCGCCTCGAACAGAACATGGCGCTGCAAAAGCGCTTCATCGCCGACGCCGCGCACCAGATGAAGACGCCGCTCGCGGGCCTGCGCACGCAGGCCGAGTTCGCGCTGCGCCACCCCGTGCCGCCCGACGTGCAGCGCTCGCTCGAGCAGATCGCGACCAGCTCCGAGCAGGCCGCGCGGCTCGTCACGCAGTTGCTCGCGCTCGCGCGCGCCGAGAACCGCGCGAGCGGGCTGACGTTCGAGCCGGTCGAGATCGCCGCGCTGGCGCGGCGCACGGTGCGCGACTGGGTGCAGGCCGCGCTCGCGAAGCGGATGGACCTCGGTTACGAAGGCCCGCCGGACGAGGACGACGCACCGCTCGACGTCGACGGCAACCCGGTGATGCTGCGCGAGATGCTCGGCAACCTGGTCGACAACGCGATCCGCTACACGCCCGCAGGCGGCCGCATCACCGTGCGCGTGCGGGCCGAGCGCGCGGCGCAGCGCGTGCATCTCGAGGTCGAGGACACCGGGCCGGGGATCCCCGCCGCCGAGCGCGACCGCGTCGTCGAGCGCTTCTACCGGATCCTCGGTCGCGAAGGCGACGGCAGCGGCCTGGGGCTCGCGATCGTGCGCGAGATCGCCGCGCAGCACGGCGGCACGCTGACGCTCGACGATCACGTCTACCAGCGCACGCCGCGCCTCGCGGGCACGCTCGTGCGCATCAGCCTGCCGCTATCGGACACGCCCCCCGCGCAATCCTGACGCACGCACCGCGCCCATCCGGCGCCGCGATCGCATCGAAACCGGCGTTTTACCGCCCGTTTGCGACACGATCGGGACGCGAAGCGGCCGATTCGCCGCGGGTTAACGCGCAGTCGTTTTGTGCGCGCGAGTCAGTGCGCCGTAAGTTTCCGTGCCAATAATCGTCGACAGGCCCGCCCACCCAAGGCGGCCGCATATCTATATCAAGGGACTTGGAGACGATTCATGGCAACGTTAGGCGGGCAAATTTCGCACTCGCCGATGACGGGCGAAGAGAAGAAGGTGATCTTCGCGTCGTCGCTCGGCACCGTGTTCGAGTGGTACGACTTTTACCTGGCCGGGTCACTCGCGGCCTACATCAGCAAGAGCTTCTTCTCCGGGGTCAATCCGACCGCCGCGTTCATCTTCACACTGCTCGGCTTCGCAGCCGGCTTCGCCGTGCGACCGTTCGGCGCGATCGTGTTCGGCCGGCTCGGCGACCTCGTCGGCCGCAAGCACACGTTCCTCGTGACGATCGTAATCATGGGCATCTCGACGTTCGTGGTCGGCTTCCTGCCCGGCTACACGTCGATCGGCATCGCAGCGCCCGTGATCTTCATCGCAATGCGGCTCCTGCAGGGCCTCGCGCTCGGCGGCGAGTACGGCGGCGCGGCGACCTACGTCGCCGAGCACGCACCGGCGAACCGGCGCGGCTTCTACACCGCGTGGATCCAGACCACCGCCACACTCGGCCTGTTCCTGTCGCTGCTCGTGATCCTCGGCGTGCGCACGTTCATCGGCGAAGAAGCGTTCGGCAGCTGGGGCTGGCGCGTGCCGTTCGTCGCGTCGATCCTGCTGCTCGCGGTGTCGGTGTGGATCCGGATGCAGCTGAACGAATCGCCGGTGTTCCTGCGCATCAAGGCGGAAGGCAAGACGTCGAAGGCGCCGCTGACCGAAGCGTTCGGCCAGTGGAAAAACCTGAAGATCGTGATCCTCGCGCTCGTCGGCCTGACCGCCGGCCAGGCCGTCGTGTGGTACACGGGCCAGTTCTACGCGCTGTTCTTCCTCACGCAGACGCTGAAGGTCGACGGTGCCAGCGCAAACATCCTGATCGCGATCGCCCTGCTGATCGGCACGCCGTTCTTCCTGTTCTTCGGCTCACTGTCGGACCGGATCGGCCGCAAGCCGATCATCCTCGCCGGCTGCCTGATCGCGGCGCTCACCTACTTCCCGCTGTTCAAGGCGCTCACGCACTACGCGAACCCGCAGCTCGAGCTCGCGACGCAGAAGGCACCGATCTCGGTCGTCGCCGATCCGGCCACCTGCTCGTTCCAGTTCAACCCGGTGGGCACGTCGAAGTTCACGAGCTCGTGCGACATCGTGAAGAGCGCGCTCGCGAAGGCCGGCCTGAACTACGAGAACGTCGCGGCACCGGCCGGCTCGACCGCCGAGATCAAGGTGGGCGACACGGTGATCGCGGCCTATGACGGCAAGGCGGCCGATGCGAAGGCGCAGGGCGCGGCGTTCGACAAGACGCTCGCGTCGACGCTGAAGGCTGCCGGCTATCCGGCCAAGGCCGACCCGACGCAGCTCAACTGGCCGATGACGATCGTGATCCTGACGATCCTCGTGATCTACGTGACGATGGTCTATGGCCCGATCGCCGCAATGCTGGTCGAGATGTTCCCGACGCGGATCCGCTACACGTCGATGTCGCTGCCGTATCACATCGGCAACGGCTGGTTCGGCGGCTTCTTGCCGGCAACCGCGTTCGCGATCGTCGCGGCGAAGGGCGATATCTACTCGGGGCTCTGGTATCCGATCGTGATCGCGCTGGCCACGTTCGTGATCGGTCTGCTGTTCGTCAAGGAGACGAAGGACTCGAACATCTACGCGCAGGATTGAGGCCGGGCGGCGGGCGGAAACCCGCCCGCAACCCGGGCCGGCATGGGCCGCCGGCAACTTTTTTCAGGAAAGATGGAAAAAGGTGTTGACAGCCCGACTGCATATCTACATAATTCAATTCTTCGGCGAATTAGCTCAGTCGGTTAGAGCGACGGAATCATAATCCGCAGGTCCGGGGTTCGAATCCCTGATTCGCCACCAAATGCGAAAGCCCGGTAGATCTTCGATCTACCGGGCTTTTTCAGTTGGGCTCAGCGGGGTGTCCGCCGCGAGCCCACTTCTTTTTCCCGCCCCTCCGCGCACCGTCCTCAACGCAGATTGCACGTCACGCCGTGCCGCACGCGAGCCGTCCCAGATAGTCCTGCACGAAAATGCATCGCGATGCGCCCCGAGCGCGCGCCGCGCTCGATCGTCCATTGCAGCGCCGGCTCCCGCGAACGCCGCGCCCTGCACCGCGTTCGTCGTGCCATCCACCTGTCAGGCCACCACCGCCCCGCCCCGCACCTCGGGCGGCGCCTCCACACGCACCTTCCCGCGCCAGTTCTCCCCGCCCTCCAGCGCCGGCGTCGACTCGAACAACTCCGCGATCCAGTCTGCGAACACGCGCACCTTCTGCGACAGATGCCGGTTGTGCGGATACACGATCGAGATGGGCTTGGGCTTCGGATTGCAGTCCGGCAGCACCTCGACCAGCGAGCCGTCGCGCAGGTTCGGCAGCACCATGAACAGCGTCGGCTGGATCATCCCGAAACCTTCGAGCCCGCACGTCACGTATGCATCCGAATCGTTGACGGTGACGCTGCCGTTCATCCGCACCTCGACCGGCTTGCCCTCGATCATGAACACCCACGGAATCGCGCGCGCACCGTGACTCGCGCGGAAATTGACCGCGTGATGGTCGGCCAGATCGGCGATCTCCTGCGGCTCGCCATGACGCGCCAGATAGCCGGGCGACGCGCAGGTCACGCGCTTGAGCATCCCGATGCGCCGCGCGACCATCGACGAATCCTCAAGCGGGCCGACCCGGATCATGCAGTCGATGCCCTCCTCGACCGGATCCACGTAGCGGTCCGCCAGGCCGAGATCGAGCGTGATGTCCGGATAGCGCTGACGAAAGATCGACAGCGCCGGCAACACGATGCGGCGCCCGAGCGAGCTCGGCATGTGGACGCGAAGCACGCCGCTCGGCTTGCGGTTGCCGGTCTGGAAGCTCGCGTCGGCTTCCGCGATCTCCGAGATGATCTTCATGCAATGCTCGTAGTACGCCGCGCCCTCCGGCGTCAGCGACAGCCGGCGCGTCGTCCGGTGCATCAGGCGCACGCCGAGCAGCGCCTCGAGATTCTGGATGATGGTCGTCACCGACGCGCGCGGCATCGCGAGCGTGTCGGCGGCACGCGTGAAGCTGTTCGCGTCGACCACGCGGGTGAAAACTTCCATTGCCTGGATGCGGTCCATGCTGCGCCCCCTTCGAATCGCCAACAGAACAGAATAGAGCGCGCGGCCGGCGCGGCACAAGCCCCCATCCATTGTTCTCCGCTCACGAATAGTTCCAGCGCTTCGAACTCGAAAGTGATCGAATTTCGTTCAGTTCAGCGCACCGATCGGTCCATCCCCGGTTGCCGCGCCCACGCCACCCGCAGTACGCCCACGCGTTACCGCACGAACCGCTCGCGATATCCCTGCGGCGACACGCCAAGCACGCGCACGAAACTGCGCCGCAACGTCTCTTCCGAACCGAATCCGCACCGCGTGGCGATCCGCTTGACGGGCCACACGGTTTCCCCGAGCAGGCGCTGCGCGGCCTCGACGCGGATCTGCTCGACCGCACGCGCGGGCGTGCGCCCGGTGCCGGCGCGATAATGCCGCACGAAGCTGCGCTCGCTCATGCTGACGCGCTCGGCCAATGCAGGCACGGACAGGTCGGCGGTCAGGTGCTCGGCGATCCATGCATGCAGTTCGCCGAAGCGGTCGTCGGTGCGCTGCATCGACAGCATCGCGCTGAACTGCGCCTGCCCGCCCGGCCGTTTCAGGAACACGACGAGTTCGCGCGCGGCGTCGAGTGCGATCGCCCGCCCGAGATCCTCCTCGACGAGCGCGAGCGCGAGATCGATGCCGGCCGTGACGCCCGCCGACGTCCACAGCGCGCCTTCGCGGATGAAGATCGGATCGGCTTCGACACGCACGTTCGGGTAGCGCGCCGCGAATTCGTCGCAGCGTGCCCAGTGCGTGACCGCGCGCCGCCCGTCCAGCAGGCCGGCCTCGGCGAGCAGGAACGCACCGGTGCAGACCGACGCGACGCGTCGCGCGCGCCGTGCCTGCTGCCGGACCCAGCGCACCATCCGCGCATCCCGCGACGCGGCGTGCACGCCCTTGCCGCCCGCGACGATCACCGTATCCGGCCGGACGGCCGAGCGCAGCGCATCGGCCACCACCACGAGACCGGACGACGTCTCGATCGGCCCCGCCTCGGCGGCCACGACACGCGGCGCATACGGTGCGGGCTGCCCGCGCTCCTGCGCGAGTTCGTTGACGGACGCGAACACCTGCAGCGGCCCGGTCACGTCGAGCAGTTGCGCACCGGGGAACGCGAGGATCAGGATCGAGCGCGAAGCGGCAGACATGGCGATTGGCTGAAAACGTGGGTGATCTGGCAATTTCGCCAAACACTACGCGCCTAGAATCGATCTGTCCATCGAGCGCCGGACGCGGCGTGTCCCCCTTCCATTCGGAGCCTTCGCATGACCCTGCATATCGGCCTTCTCGTGTTTCCGGGCGTCCAGCAACTCGATCTCACCGGCCCGCACGACGTGCTCGCGTCGCTGCCCGACGCGGCGGTTCACCTGGTCTGGAAATCGCGCGACACCGTCGCATCGAGCAGCGGCCTCGCGCTCGCGCCGACCTGCACGTTCGACGATTGCCCGCCGCTCGACGTGATCTGCGTGCCCGGCGGGATCGGGATCAACGACCTGCTGCTCGACGCCGCAACGATCGCGTTCGTGCAGCAGCGCGCGGCCACCGCGCGATACGTGACGTCGGTCTGCACGGGCGCGCTGCTGCTCGGCGTGGCCGGCCTGCTGCGCGGACGCCGCGCGACGACGCACTGGGCGTTTCATGGGCTGCTCGAACCGCTCGGGGCGGTGCCGGTGCACGAGCGCGTGGTGCGCGACGGCAACCTGATCACCGGCGGCGGCGTGACGGCCGGCATCGACTTCGCGCTGACGATCGCCGCCGAACTGGCCGGCGAGGAAGAGGCGCAATCGATCCAGCTCGCCCTCGAATACGCGCCCGCGCCGCCGTTCGACGCAGGCTCGCCGGACACCGCGCCCGCATCGGTCCTGAAGCGCGTGACCGAGCGCTCGGCTGCCGGCCTGGAGAAGCGCAGGCAGCTGATCGAAGCGGCATTGAGCGCGATGTCGCGCTGATCTCGCGCATCCGAAATCCGGCAGGCAGGCCGTCGCACGACGCCACTGCGCCGCCGCCCTGCCGCAACATTCGCACTTCAGGACCACCGATGAAAATCATCCGCAGCACCGCGTTCACCGCGCAGCGCCCATGGGGTGCGCTCGACATTGCCGATCTGAACGGCATTTCGGTCCGCCTGCACTGGACCGATCAGCCGTACCGGTGGCATGTGAACGAAGGCGAGGAAGTCTTCGCGGTGCTCGACGGCCGGGTCGAGATGCGCTATCGCGAAGCGGGCATCGAGCACGCAACGGTGCTCGAAACGGGCGACGTGTTCCACGCGGCGATCGGCACCGAACACGTCGCGCACCCGCTCGGCGAAGCACGCATCCTCGTGATCGAAGCCGCAGGCAGCGTCTGATGCGGGGCAACCGTTCGCGGACGCGTCGGGGCCGTTGATCGCCGCGCCGGCCACCCGGCCATCGTGCCGGAAGGCACGATCGTGGATCGTCACGTCGATCTCGTGTCGGAGGGCTTCGACATCGGGCTGCTGCTGTCGCAACAAGTCAGCCACAACACGCTGGTGAAACGCCCGCTCACGCGACTCAAGCGGATCGTATGCGCAGCGCCGCAGTACGTCGAGCGGCGTGGTGCGCCGGCCCATCCGCACGATCTCGCGTCGCCCACGTGCCTGGCATTCCATGCCGATTTCGCGGGCGAATACCTGTCGTTCGAGCACGACCACACGCGCGTCACCGTGCGGCCGAACAAGTCCGCATCGTCGAACAACATCGGGTTGATCCGGCGCTGGACGATGTCGGGCATGGGCATCGCGGTCCTGTCCGACTTTCTCGTCGAACCGGACCTCGCCGACGGCCGGCTGCTGACGCTCCTCCCCGACTATCGGCTGGAGGCGCTCGAGATGAATATCGCTTACCCGAGCCGGCGCCATTTTCCACGCAAGGTCCGGCTGTTCGTCGATCACCTGATCGAACATTTCGTCAGGTGAATGAAGGATGTAATCGCGCACCATTTTCCGTATCGACGTCGGGGCCCTTCCCCGCCCCCGACCGGCCAGGCCGGCTCGCCGGCTGGCCCGCGGATGGCCGGATCGCAGCCCCCGGGCCTGGCCAGGCCGGGCACGGCTGTTGCGTCCGTGCATCTCCGTAGTGAACGCTCTTGGCAGCCCGCCGTTGAGGACTAAACTAATCCTTAATGAGGCGCGGCCGGAGCCCGTGCCTTCAGGGAGATGCCGCCATGAATCGGCCGCTGAATCGCATCCTGCCGCGCATGACCGGTAGCGCATCGGTCTGGACGTGGATCAAGTGGTCTTTGCTGGCCGCGCTGCTGATCGCGATCGCGATCATTGCGCGGCTCGTCATGACCGAGATCGAGACGTCGCGCCTGCAGGCGCACTACTTGTCCGACCTCACCCGTGACGTCGGCTACACCATCGAGACGGGCGCGAGCGATCACATCCGCTTCCCCGCCAACGGCCCGTACGACCAGCGCCTCGGCTACGCGATGATTCCTGCGTTCCAGCAGCGTCTGCTCGCGCGCGGCTTCGTCGTGGGCAAGCAGGCGCGCGATTCCGAGCGGATGCTGTCGCTCGCCGATCACGGCCTGTTCCTGCCTTACGAAGAGAAAGACCAGGCCGGGCTGATGCTGTTCGATTCGACCGGCTCGCCGCTGTTCGCGACCGTGTTCCCGCAGCGCGTGTACGCCGATTTCGACACGGTGCCGCGCGTGGTCGCCGATTCGCTGCTGTTCATCGAGGACCGCTACCTGCTCGACGCGAACCAGCCGAACCGCAACCCGGCGATCGACTGGGGACGCTTCAGCCGCGCGGTCGCCGACCAGGCGATGCACGTCGTCAACCGTCACCAGACGCGCCCGGGCGGCAGCACGCTCGCGACGCAGATCGAGAAGTTCCGCCATTCGCCCGACGGCCGCACCGCGACGCCGCCGGAGAAGCTGCGGCAGATCGCGTCCGCGTCGATCCTCGCGTACCTGAACGGCCCGCAGACGATGCTCGCGCGCCGCTCGATCCTCGTGCGCTACCTGAACTCGGTGCCACTCGCCGCGCGGCCGCATGTCGGCGAGATCACCGGCATCGGCGACGGCCTCGCCGCGTGGTACGGCCGCGACTTCAACGACGTGAACCGCATCCTGTCGGCGCCGACGACCGGCGACAACGTCGACGAACAGGGCAAGACGTTCCGCGAGGTGCTGTCGCTGATCATCGCGCAGCGCGCGCCGTCGTACTTCCTGAATCGCGGCTATCCGGCGCTGCAGAAGCTGACCGACAGCTACCTGCGGCTGCTGTCGAACGGCGGCGTGATCTCGCCCGCGCTGCGCGATGCCGCGCTGGCCGCGCAGATAGAGCGTAGCGCGCCGCCGGCCGCCGCGCACGTGCAGTCGTTCGTGTCGCGCAAGGCCGTGTCGTCGGCGCGCGCGTCGCTGCTGTCGGCGCTCGGCATCAGCGACGTGTATCAGCTCGACCAGTTCGACCTGGAGGCGACCAGCACGCTCGACAACGGCGTGCAGCAGGCGGTGGCCGAACGGCTCGCGCGGGCCTCGACCCGCGACGGCGCGCAGGCCGCCGGCCTGTACGGCTTCGAGATGCTCGCGCCGAAGGACGACCCGTCGCACCTCACGTACAGCTTCACGCTGTACGAGCGTCGCAACGGCGCGAACATGTTGCGCGTGCAGACCGACAGCGTGAACCAGCCGTTCGACGTGAACCGCGGCGGCCGCATCAACCTCGGCTCGACCGCGAAACTGCGCACGCTGATCACCTACCTGCAGATCGTCTCCGACCTGCACGCGCGCTACGGCAACCTGTCGAACGCGCAACTCGCGCAGGTGAAGCCCGACCCGATCGACGGGCTGTCGCACTGGGCGCTCGACTACCTGTCGCATACGCGCGATCGCTCGCTGCAGGCAATGCTCGACGCGGCGGTCGAACGCAAGTATTCGGCGAGCCCCGACGTGTTCTACACGGGCGGCGGCGCGCAGGTGTTCTCGAACTTCGAGAAGTCGGACAACGGCCGGATCCTGACGCTGCACGCGGCGTTCGAGCATTCGGTCAACCTCGTGTTCGTGCGGCTGATGCGCGACATCGTCCATTACGAGATGCTCAAGACGGCCGGCCCGTCGTCGTCGTGGCTCGGCGATCCCGAGCAGCGCAAGCATTACCTCGAACAGTTCGTCGACGGCGAAAGCAAGGTCTACGTGAAGCGCTATTACACGCGCTATGCGGGCAAGGCGCCCGACGACGCACTCGCGCTGATGCTGCAGGACGTGCGCAAGTCGCCGCCGAAGATCGCGACGGTGCTGCGCAGCGTCGCGCCGAACGGATCGCTCGCGTGGTTCGATGCGCAGATGCGCGCGCAGCTGAAGGGCACGCCGGCCGCTTCGCTGTCGGACGACGATCTCGCCGCGCTCTATGCGAAGTATGCGATCGACCGCTTCAACCTCAACGATCGCGGCTACATCGCGAGTGTCCACCCGCTCGCGCTGTGGACGCTCAACTACCTGCGCGCGCACCCGAACGCGTCGCTCGACGAGGTCCAGCGCGATAGTCACGATGCGCGCTTCTACACCTATTCGTGGCTGTACAAGACGCGCTACCGCGGGACCCAGGACCGGCGCATCCGCCGCATGGTCGAGCTGCGTGCGTACGGGGAAATCACGAAGGCGTGGCGCGCGCTCGGCTACCCGTTCGCGGAAGTCACGCCATCGTACGCGGCCGCGATCGGCGCATCGGGCGACCAGCCCGACGCGCTCGCGAAACTGATCGGCCTGATCGCGAACGGCGGCCAGAAGGCGCCGACCGAGACGATCACCCGCCTCGACTTCGCGAAGGGCACGCCGTACGAAACGCGCTTCGTACGCGCGGCTGCACAGCCGCAGCCGACACTGTCGCCGGAGATCGTCAACGTGACGCGCACGCTGCTGCGCGACGTCGTGCTGAACGGTACCGGGCGGCGCCTTGCGGGCGGCTTCACGCTGCCCGACGGCAAGACGCTCGAGGTGTACGGCAAGACGGGGACGGGCGACCAGCGCTTCAATGTCTATGCGCGTGGCGCGCGGCTGATCGAGTCGCGCAAGGTCAATCGCAGCGGCACGTTCGTGTTCGTGCTCGGCGACCGCTTCTTCGGCGTGCTGACCGCGACCGCGCACGAGCCGTACGCGGCACGCTACGACTTCACGAGCGCGATGGCCGTGCAGTTGCTGAAGTCGATGGCGCCGGCGCTCGCACCGCTGATCGAGCGCCCGGCCACGGGCCCGGCACCGCAGGCGGAAACGCCGACGCCGCAGGCCGCGGCCAGGCCGTCCTGACGACGCCCCGTACGCTCACGCGACGACGCACCGCTCAGTGCGAGCGGCCGTCGTAGTGCGTGACGGGCAGCGCATCGATATCGACATCCTCGAGACATCGCACGTTGATCGCGGCCATCTCGGTGCCGTTCGGATGAGTCCCCTCGCCGAACGTGTGAATCCCGCATCGCTTGCAGAAGCGATGCCGGATCACGTGCTTGTTGAACATGTAGGTCGCGAGATTCTCGTCGGGTGTGAGGAGCGTCATGTGATCGCGCGGCACGAACCACATCAGCGCGCCCTTGCGCCGGCAGATCGAGCAGTTGCAGGCCATCACGCCCTGCAGGTCGCCTTCCGCCTCGAACTTCACGTCGCCGCAGTGACAGCTTCCACGATAGAGCATGGTCGTCTCCCGGGGCAGCCCGTGCGCGTCGACGGCATCCCGGCGGGACACCGTTGGCCGGGCCGGCTCAAGCGGTTACAGTAGCGCGCACCCGCGTCGCGCGCAATGCCCGGCGCCACCCGTCCCGAACCGCTCCGACCACGAGGAAAACCGCCATGCTCGAACTGCGTCCCGGCTGCGAATGCTGCGACAAGGACCTGCCGCCCGATGCGGCGGATGCGCTCATTTGTACCTTTGAATGTACCTTTTGCGCGACCTGCGCCAACGACGTGCTGAAGGGCCGCTGCCCAAACTGCGGCGGCGAGCTGGTGGCGCGCCCGCGCCGGCCGGCGAGCCTGCTCGCGAAGTATCCGGCGTCGACGCAACGCGTGCTGAAGCCGGGCGGCTGCCCGAACCACTGACGGCACGACGACGCCCTTCCCGTCACGACATCTCGATCCGCGCGCGCGTCACCGCGAGCAGCGACGCCATCGCGCGGCGCGCGCCGTCCTCGTCGCGCACGCGAATCGCATCGCTGACCGCCGCATGCTCGGCGAGCGACGCGTTGAACACGTCCGCGCGGCGCGCGTTCAGATGCAGTTGCGCCTCGAGCGTGCGGTCGATCAGCGCGCCGAGCGGCACCAGCAGCTCGTTGCCACCGGCCTCCAGCACGCTCAGGTGAAAGCGCAGGTCCGCGCGCACCCATTCGTCGACATTGCGCGCGGCGGCCATCGCGCGCACCGCGTCCTCGATCGCGTCGAAAGCACCCGGCCCGTGCGCGCGCGCGGCCAGCGCGGCCGCGTGCGGCTCGATCATCTCGCGCATCTCCTGCAGCTTCAGCGCGAACGCAAGCGGCGGCGCGACCCGCGCATACCAGTCGAGCAGATCGGCGTCGAGCAGGTTCCACGCGCGGCGCGGCCGCACGCGCGTGCCGACCTTCGGCCGCGATTCGACCAGCCCTTTCGACGTAAGCGTGCGCAGCGCCTCGCGCAGCACCGTGCGGCTCACGCCGAACATCTCCATCAGGTCCGGCTCCCGCGGCAGCAGCGACTCGGGCGGGTAGTCGCCGCGCAGGATCGCCGTCGCCAGCTGAAAGGCCGTCTGTCCATGCAGGTCGCGTTGAATGATCGTCCTCCGTTGAGCGGGCACGCGTCGGCTGCCCACTATCTGCACAATAATACTATTAATACTATTTTTTATCGGGCTGCGCTAGGATAACCGCCACGTACTCGACCGGCGCCGCATCCGCACGTCCGCGCCGGTCAACCCTGGAGACTCGCGCCATGAAAATCACCCGCCTCGAAACCTTCGTCGTCCCGCCGCGCTGGCTGTTCCTCAAGATCGAAACCGACGAAGGGATCGTCGGCTGGGGCGAGCCGATCGTCGAAGGACGCGCGCATACGGTCGAGGCCGCCGTGCAGGAGCTCGCCGACTACCTGGTCGGCCGCGACCCGCTGCTGATCGAGGATCACTGGCAGGTGATGTATCGCGCCGGCTTCTACCGCGGCGGCCCGATCATGATGAGCGCGATCGCGGGCGTCGACCAGGCGTTGTGGGACATCAAGGGCAAGCATCACGGCGTGCCGGTGCACGCGCTGCTCGGCGGGCAGGTGCGCGATCGCATCAAGGTGTATTCGTGGATCGGCGGCGACCGCCCGAGCGACGTTGCGAACAACGCGCGCGCGGTGGTCGAGCGCGGCTTCAAGGCGGTGAAGATGAACGGCTCCGAGGAGTTGCAGATCGTCGACACCTACGACAAGGTCGAACAGGTGATCGCCAACGTTGCGGCGGTGCGCGACGCGGTCGGCCCGCACGTCGGGATCGGCGTCGATTTCCACGGCCGCGTGCACAAGCCGATGGCGAAGGTGCTCGCGAAGGAGCTCGATCCGTACAAGCTGATGTTCATCGAGGAGCCGGTGCTGTCGGAGAATGCCGAGGCGTTGCGCGACATCGTCAACCAGACCAACACGCCGATCGCGCTCGGCGAACGGCTTTACTCGCGCTGGGACTTCAAGCACATCCTCGCGGGCGGCTACGTCGACATCATCCAGCCCGACGCGTCGCACGCGGGCGGCATCACCGAGTGCCGCAAGATCGCGACGCTCGCGGAAAGCTATGACGTCGCACTTGCGCTGCACTGCCCGCTCGGCCCGATCGCGCTGGCCGCGTGCCTGCAGCTCGACGCGGTCAGCTACAACGCGTTCATCCAGGAGCAGAGCCTCGGCATCCACTACAACCAGGGCAACGACCTGCTCGACTACCTGCGCAACCCCGAGGTGTTCCGCTACGAAGACGGCTTCGTCGCGATCCCGCAGGGCCCGGGGCTCGGCATCGACGTCAACGAGGAGAAGGTGCGCGAGATGGCGCAGACGGGCCACCGCTGGCGCAATCCGGTGTGGCGCCACGCAGACGGCAGCGTCGCCGAATGGTGACCGGTGGTGAGATAGTCGAGTTGCGCGGCGGGCACGCCGCGCATCGACTTCGACACGACTGCCCGACAAGCGGCCGTGTTTGCATCCGCGGCACGCGCAGGCGGCCGGCCCTGCGCCGCCCCGCGCCAGCCGTCAGCCGAGCGCCGCGAACCCCGGCACGCTGAACGACAGCACCGCGGCCGCGATGAACACGCCGATTATCGTCAGCGCCTCGAGATGCAGGATATTGCGGAACGTGTGCGCATCCTCGGTCGACGCGGTGCGGCGCAGGCGCGGCAGCGCGGAGAAGCGGTTCAGCCCGCCGAGCACGAGCGCGAGCGAGACGAGCAGCAGCTTGAGCAACAGCACGCGCCCCCACGTGCTGCCGTCGAGCGGCGCGAGCGAGCCGCCGAGCCCGCGCAGCGCATTGAGCACACCCGTGCCGAGCACGAATACGACCGCGATCACCGACGTACGCGACAGTTGCTGACCGATTCGGATCAGCCCGCCGCGCGCGACCGACGAGCCGAGCACCGGCAGCACCGCGAGCCCGCCCGCGAGCACGAGGCCGCCCCACACCGCGGTGGCGAGCAGGTGCAGCGTCTGCACGCCGACCGCCGCGGACAGCGCGCCCGTGTCGGCCGCATGGCCGAGCGACGCCTTGCCGGCCGCGACCACGATCACCGCGAGCCACAGCACCGCGTGCGCGAGCGGGCCGTCCGGCTTCGCGAGCGCGACGATCGCGAGCACCACCGCGCCGACGAACGCGACGCTCCACGCGAAGCCCGCGTGCGTCTGCGTCAGCATGGTCGGGATCGCGGCGAACGCGCCGCCGAGCCCCGTGCCGCTCATCGACGCGGCTTCGTACAGCAGCCAGCCGAGATCGGCGAGCACGAGCGCCAGCGCCGCCGCGACCAGCGAATGTTGCGCGCGCAGCCATGCCGGGTGCGACGGCGCGACGACCGGCCGTGCACCGTCCTTGCCGAGCCATGCCTTGAGCAGCGCCGAGCCGATCGCCATCGCGAACGTCGCGTCCATCAGCGCGCCGAGCGCGACCTGCCCGATCCACAAGCTGTCGACCTTCATCGCGCGCGCCCTCCCTGAAACGGCAGGCCGGTCGCGTGACGACAGGCGGAACAGCAACGGGAAGGCGGCAACGGCACGGTAGAAAACGTCATCGATGATTCCGGAAACGGGAGAAATGACTGGGTCTGCGGCGGAGGCGGCGCCGCGCGACCCGCGAGTGTACGGTCTTCGATGGTCAAAGCGCACGCCGGTTCACACGACCAGAGCATAAAGCGCGTCAAATTGTCGCAAGTCGCAAACAGACAGGAACCGATGTCCTTTTGCCAAATAGCCGTCATTACCCATCGATGATAGAATGCCGCGTCGCAGCAGCCCGGCTGTCCTGCCGTCCATGCGCCGAGCCGATCGTAGCCCGGACAAGGTCCCCGACGAATAAACATGGAGTCTCGTGTGTCTTCAAGACGCCTCTTCCGTCCGTTGCTCGCCGTTCTGTTGATCGGTGGCGCGGGCCTTACGAGCGCTGCCCAAGCGCAGACCAAGCCCACGGAGCAAGCGCACGCCCAGCAGGCGCCGCTCAAGGCACCCGATACGATGGCCGAGCGCGTGCGCGGCTGTACTGCATGCCATGGCGTTCACGGCCAGGGTACGGACAACGACTATTTCCCGCGGCTTGCCGGCAAACCGGCGGACTACCTGTACAACCAGCTCGTCAACTTCCGTGACGGCCGGCGCAAGTACCCGCCGATGAACTACCTGCTGACGTACCTGAACGACGATTACCTGAAAGAGATCGCCGAGCACTTCTCGGCCGAGCGTCCGCCGTACCCGACGCCGGCCAAGCCGACGCTGCCGGCCGCGACGCTCGCGCGCGGCAAGCAGCTCGTCACGCAAGGCGACCCGTCCCGCAAGCTGCCGGCCTGCGTGGCCTGCCACGGCGCAGGGCTGACCGGCATGCAGCCGGCGATCCCGGGCCTCGTCGGCCTGCACGCCGATTACCTGAGCGCACAGCTCGGCGCATGGCGCTCGGGCAACCGCCACGCGAAGGCGCCTGACTGCATGCACGACATCGCGTCGAAGCTGTCGGACGAAGACGTGACCGCCGTGACCGCATGGCTCGCCGCGCAACCGGCGCCCGCCAACCCCGTGCCGGCCCCGGCGCGTTCGATGAAGACTCCGCTCGCCTGCGGCAGCGAACCGCAATAAGGCAAGGGAGACAGACACAATGAAACGCAAGTCCTTGTTTGCACTCTCGGCTGTCGCGATCGTCGCGGCCGCCGCCCTCGTGCCGGTCCTGTGGCCGGGCAACGACACGCTGCACGGCGCTTCCGCCGTCGCGGCCACGCCGGCCGACCAGGCCGCGCAGATCAAGAAGGGCGAATACCTCGCGCGCGTCGGCGACTGTATCGCGTGCCATACCGTGCGCGGCGGCAAGTCGTTCGCGGGCGGCCTGCCGATGGCGACGCCGTTCGGCACGATGTACACGCCGAACATCACGCCGGACGACAAGGACGGCATCGGCAAGTGGACGTCGGACGACTTCTACCGCGCAATGCACACCGGTCGTTCGAAGGACGGCAGCCTGCTCTACCCGGGCTTCCCGTTCGCGAGCTACACGAAGGTCACGCGCGCCGATTCGGACGCGATCTACGCGTACCTGCGTTCGGTCCCGCCGGTATCGGTGCCGAGCCGTCCGCACGAACTGAAGTTCCCGTTCAACAACCGCAACCTGCTGATCGGCTGGCGCACGCTGTTCTTCAAGGAAGGCGAGTACAAGGCGGATCCGACCAAGTCGGTCGAATGGAACCGCGGTGCTTACCTCGTCGAAGGCCTCGGCCACTGCTCGATGTGCCACACGTCGATCAACATGATGGGCGGCCCGGTGAACTCGGCGGCCTTCGCGGGCGGCCTGATCCCGCTGCAGAACTGGTATGCGCCGTCGCTGACGAACGACAAGGAACTCGGCCTCGGCGACTGGCACGTGGAAGAGCTGTCCAACCTGCTGCAGGCCGGCGTGTCGAACCAGGGCGCGGTATTCGGCCCGATGGCCGACGTCGTGCACAACAGCCTCCAGTACATGAACGACGAAGATACGCGCGCGATGTCGACGTACCTGAAGTCGATCCCGCAGAAGGCTGAAGCGCCGAAGAACATGCAGTACGAGCCGTCGAAGCAGTTCGGCAACACGCTGTTCGACCAGGGCAAGAAGATCTACGCGGACAACTGCGCGACCTGCCACGCTGCAACCGGCTCGGGCAAGCCGCCGGCGTATCCGCCGCTCGCGGGCAACCACTCGATCGTGATGGAATCGGCAGTCAACCCGATCCGCATGGTGCTGAACGGTGGCTATCCGCCGAGCACGTTCAAGAATCCGCGTCCGTACGGGATGCCGCCGTTCGCACAGTCGCTGTCGAACCAGGAAGTCGCGGCGGTGGTAACCTATATCCGGATGTCGTGGGGCAACAACGGTACGCCGATCTCGCCGCAACAGGTGAGCGACCTGCGTTCCGCGCCGCTTGACTAAATAGCGCGCGACACAAACGGGGGCGCGGCTGCGGGAAACCGCAGCCGCGCCCCTTTGCTTTTTGCGACGCCAGTTCCCCGCGCAGGCCGCGCGAGGCGTCGCCGATCATAAAACTCCAGAGTGGTATCTATGTCTTTCGAATCTCTCGGCCTGGCCGAACCGCTCGTCAAGGCGGTCAACGAGCTCGGCTACACGTCGCCGACACCCATCCAGCAGCAAGCGATCCCTGCCGTCCTCGGCGGCGGCGACCTGCTCGCCGGCGCACAGACCGGCACCGGCAAGACCGCCGGCTTCACGCTGCCGATCCTGCAGCGCCTGCACACGTTCTACGCCGAGCATCGCGGCGCGAAGCGCGCGATCCGCGCGCTGATCCTCACGCCGACGCGCGAACTCGCCGCCCAGGTCGAGGAAAGCGTGCGCGCATACAGCAAGTACCTGAAGCTGCGCTCGACCGTGATGTTCGGCGGCGTCAGCATCAATCCGCAGATCGATGCACTCAAGCGCGGCGTCGACATCGTCGTCGCGACGCCGGGGCGCCTGCTCGATCACATGCAGCAGAAGACGATCGACCTGTCGAACCTCGACATCCTCGTGCTCGACGAAGCCGACCGGATGCTCGACATGGGCTTCATCCACGACATCAAGCGCGTGCTCGCGAAGCTGCCGCCGGAGCGCCAGAACCTGCTGTTCTCGGCGACCTTCTCCGACGAGATCAAGGCGCTCGCCGACAACCTGCTCGATTCGCCGGCGCTGATCGAAGTCGCGCGCCGCAACACCACCGCGGAAAGCGTCGCGCAGAAGATCCACCCGGTCGACCGCGATCGCAAGCGCGAGCTGCTCACGCACCTGATCCGCGAACACAACTGGTTCCAGGTGCTCGTGTTCACGCGCACCAAGCACGGCGCGAACCGGCTCGCCGAACAGCTGACGAAGGACGGCATCAGCGCGATGGCCATCCACGGCAACAAGAGCCAGTCGGCACGCACGCGCGCGCTCGCGGAATTCAAGAACAGCACGCTGCAGGTGCTGGTCGCGACCGACATCGCCGCACGCGGGATCGACATCGACCAGCTGCCGCACGTCGTCAACTTCGACCTGCCGAACGTGCCCGAGGATTACGTGCACCGGATCGGCCGGACGGGCCGCGCGGGCGCGACCGGCGAAGCCGTGTCGCTCGTGTGCGTCGACGAGAAGCAGCTGCTGCGCGACATCGAGCGGCTGATCAAGCGCGAGATTCCGCAGGAAGTGATCGCGGGCTTCGAACCCGATCCGACCGCGAAGCCGGAGCCGATCCAGCAACGCCGCGGGCAGCAGCCGCGCGGCGGCGGCGGCGGCGGCGGCGGCGGCGGCGGCGGCGGTGGCGGCGGCAATCGCCAGCCGCGTGCAGGGGGCTCAGGCCAGCCTGCCGCGAAGCGCGACGGCAACAACGCGCAGCCGAAGGCCGCGAAGGCAGCCAAGCCGCGCACGGCCGGCGGCACGAGCGGCAACGCCAACAGCGGCGGTCGTCCGTCCGGCGGCAACAGCGCGCGTCCCGCCAACGGCAATGCCGCGCATGCGAACCGCAACCGTTCGTCGCGCAGCGGCCAGCGCGGTCACTGAAGCCGCGCGGCCGCGCGCCGCAGGTGCTCGACCTGGCGCTGCCAGCGTGCGAGCACCTCGGCGCGCTCCCCTTCCAGCGCGAACGTGACACCAGTCGCGAGACGCGCATAGCCGACCCGCTGCGCATCGCCGTGCGCGATCGTCGCAGCGAATCCGGCCAGTCCGCCGAACTCTCCTTCGAGCGGCTCGATCCTCAGTTGTGCCTGCCAGAATGCGCCGTCCGCGACGAGCGTCAGCGCAGCCGTGCGCCGTTGCACCAGCGCGCGCGCCGCGCGCGATTGCGGCCATAGCGCGAGCAGCAGCGTACGCGCATCGCGCGCATGGATCTCGCCGACGCTGAGCAGCGTCGTGCGCAACTGGCCGTCGTCGGTCGCGACGATCAACGATGCGGCAAAGTCGGCATGGCGTTCGAGCGCGGTGCCGTCGAACAGCGCGACGACGGCCGGCGGCCACGCATCGAACGTCCATTGTTCGAGCGCGTGGCGATGGGAATCGGTCATGATGGCGGCCCCGGTGGAAAGCAGACGATGATGCCGCAGCATACGCGCGAAGGGCCGCGCGGTGACGCTCAGCGCAGGAACACGTGCCGCGTGATTTTCGCCAGCGGATAGTGGACGCCCGGCTGGATCTTCGCGGGCAGGTCGAGCGGCTTGAGCAGCATCTTCACGCACATGTCGGCCGACAGGTTGCGCCGTACGAGCGAACTGATGCGCGCGGCACGCTCGCGGTTGTACTGGCTGTCGCCGACGCGATCCGGATAGCGGATCGCGAACACGTGGCGCAGCGCGATCTCCGAATCCTCGTTCTTGATTTCCATCACGCGGCGCATCAGCGCGCCGAGCACCGCGAGCCGGCCATTCCCCTCGCGCTGGTTGTACTTCTTGAAGAACTTGAAGAAGTGCTTGTAGTGACGCACTTCGTCCGTGCGGATGTTGTCGGTGATTTCCTTCAGCACGGGCTCGTCCGAGCATTCGTTGATCGCGCGATAGAGCGTGGCCGTACCCGTCTCGACGACGCAGCGCGCGACCATCTCGAGCGCGCGGGTCTTCTCGAACGCCTCGACCGAGCAGGTCTTCGAATACTCGGCGAAGAAATTCGCGAAAGCGGTGTCCCAGTCGAACTCGGGCCACACGTGCGCGATGTACGCCTTCAGCGCGCGCCCGTGCTGCAGTTCCTCATGCTCCCATGCATTGTTGAGCCACGCGGAGACTTCCGGATCGTCGTTGAAGAACTCGCTCAGGTTGCTCGTGTAGAGATCCGAGCCGCTTTCGATGAACGACGATGCGCACAGCAGCAGCAGCAGATCCTCGTTCGCGGCGGCGCGCTGACGATCGATCCGGTTCAGGTCGATGTCCTCGATACGCCACGGCATGACGTGCGTCGTTTCGGTGTCCATGGTGGTGCGCTCCCAGTCGTCGCGCGGCCGGCCGTCCCTTACCTTCGGCACGGGCCCGGCGCGCCCGCAGGCGACGTATTGCTTGTTGCATTTATCGTGGATTCATCCGGCCGAGCCATGCTGGCATCTTAGCCGGACTTCGATGTTCGTGCTTCAGAGCACTGACCATCCGTGACACGCGCAGTTCCGCCGCCCATGTTGCAGTTCGTTAGATGAGTTCTTCGAACCGGTTGCGCGGGTTCGATGGTATGCGTCACACCAAACAAAACGGGCGGCCGTTCGGCCGCCCGTCGGGCACCACACTGGAAGCGTTCCGTCAGAAACCGGCCGCCAGGCCGTCGCGACGGCTGTCGCTCGCGGCCACGTAGCCGCGCTCGGGATCGTCCGGATCGAGGCGCCACACGAACTGCCCCGAACCGAAGTCCATGTACGGGTCGTCGATCGACTTGATCGTATGTCCGCGTGCCGCGAGCGCATCGATCGTCGCGCGATTCATCGTTGCCTCGACATCGAGCGTGAAGTCGCGGTTGACCTTCCAGCGCGGCGCATCGCAGGCGGCCTGCGGCTGCTGCCCATAGCCGAGCATCCGCACGGCGGTCTGCAGGTGGCCCTGCGGCTGCATGTCGCCGCCCATCACGCCGAAGCTCATCACGGCCTCGGTGCGACCGTTGGCTTCCTCGGTGACGAACGCCGGGATGATCGTATGGAACGGCCGCTTGCCGCCCGCGACGACGTTCGGCGATGCCGGGTCCATCGAGAAGCCGTGCCCGCGGTTCTGCAACGCAATGCCCGCGCCAGGCACCACGAGCCCCGAACCGAAGCCCATGTAGTTCGACTGGATGAAGCTCACCATCATCCCGCGCTCGTCCGCCGCCGACAGGTAGATCGTGCCGCCCGAATGCGGGCGGCCGGCGGCGAAGTGCGTCGCGCGCGTGCGATCGATCAGCTTCGCGCGCGCCGCGAGATACGCATCGTCGAGCATCTGCTCGGGCGTCACGTCCATCGCTCGCGGATCGGCGACGTAGCGGTAGACGTCCGCGAACGCGAGCTTCATCGCCTCGATCTGCAGGTGCTGCGAGTCGACCGAATCGACCGGCCATTCGGTCAGGCCCGCATGCTCGGCGATCCCGAGCGCGATCAGCGCGGCGATGCCCTGCCCGTTCGGCGGGATCTCGTGAATCGTGTGGCGGCCGAACCGCTTGCCGATCGGCTCGACCCACTCCGGCCGGTACGCGCGCAGGTCGGCTTCGGTCAGCGCGCCGCCGCCTTCGCGCGCGAACGCCGCGATCCGTTCGGCGAGCGCGCCTTCATAGAACGCACGCGCGCCTTCCTTCGCGAGCGTGCGCAGGGTCTGCGCATGGCCGGGCAGGCACATGCGTTCGCCGACGAGCGGCGCACGCCCGCGCGGCATGAAGGTGTCGGCGAAGCCCGGCAGGCGCTGCAGTTCGGGCACCGCGGCCGCCCACTTGTGCGCGACGATCGGCGACACCGAATAGCCGCGCTCGGCAATCTCGATCGCCGGCTCGAGCAGGTCCGCGAACGGCAGCGAACCGAACTTCGCATGCAGCGCTTCCCAGCCCGCGATCACGCCCGGCACCGTGACGGTGTCCCAGCCGCGGGTCGGCTTGTTCGCGATGCCGCGCGCATCCTCGCCGTGGCGCTTGCGGAAATAGTCGGGGTTCCACGCGGCGGGAGCGACACCCGACGCATTCAGCCCGGACAGCCGCTCGCCGTCCCACACGAGCGCGAACGCGTCGCCGCCGAGCCCGCACGACACGGGCTCGACCACCGTGATCGCGGCCGCGGCGGCCAGCGCCGCGTCGACGGCATTACCGCCCTTCCACAGCATCCGCAGCCCGGCCTGCGCGGCGAGCGGGTGCGACGTCGACACGACGTTGCGCGCGAACACCGGAATGCGGGTCGTCGGATACGGGTTGTGCCAGTTGAAGCCAGTCATCGGTTCCACCTCGTCGAAAGCTGAATGAACGCGCCGGACGCACGATCGGCGTGCGCGGACAGTCCGCCATTGCAGCGCGATCCGCGCGATCGCGCAAATTCATTTGTCACATGAATCCATGCGCTTTCTGCATGAATTCCCGGCAGTCATACGCCGCAGGCCGGTCGAAGGCCCTTCCCGCCCTTACAATACCTGCTCCGCCTCACGATCCGACCGCCGAGCCATGACCCGAGACCCTCGCCTCACCCTCAACGCGCGCCAGCAGGAACTGCTCGAATGGGTGCAGCGCGACGGCTTCGTGACCGTCGACGATCTCGCCGCGCACTTCGCGGTCACGCCGCAGACGATCCGCCGCGACGTGAACTGGCTCGCCGACCTCAACCTGCTGCGCCGCTACCATGGCGGCGCGAGCCTGCCGACCAGCTCGGAGAACGTGTCGTACACCGCGCGCCAGCGGATGTTCCATGACGAGAAGCGGCGCATCGCGGCGCTGGCGGCATCGCACATCCCCGACCAGGCCTCGCTGTTCATCAACCTCGGCACGACGACCGAGGAAGTTGCGCGCGCACTGAACCGCCATCACGGACTGCACGTGATCACGAACAACCTGAACGTCGCGTCGATGATGAGCGGCTACCCCGACTGCGAGGTGCTGATCACGGGCGGCATCGTGCGGCCGTGGGACAAGGGGATCGTCGGCGAACTCGCGATCGACTTCATCCGCCAGTTCAAGGTCGACTACGCGATCATCGGCACGTCGGCGATCGAGGCCGACGGCACGCTGCGCGACTTCGACACGCGCGAGGTGCGCGTCGCCGAGGCGATCATGCAGCACGCGCGCACGGTCTACCTCGTGGCCGATCATTCGAAAGTCGGACGCCCGGCGCTGGTGCGCCAGGGGCACCTGAGCCAGGTGCACGCGCTTTTCACCGACAAGCCGCTGCCGCCGGAGATGGCCGACACGGTGGCCGCCGCGGGCACCCAGGTGTATATCGCGGAATGACGCTTGCGATGCTGCACCGCACCTGAAACTTCAAGTGAAATCAAGAAGTTGGCGTGTCGGCCGAACCGCTTGCTGCATGCCCACCTGTCAAACCGAAAATTAACGGGGCACGATTTGTCGTTGCCCGCGCGCTCGACTAGACTCCAGTTCCCCGGCCCGTTCGCGCGACCCGCCTGTGCCATGGCGTGCGCGAATTCCAAGGCCGGCGAATACAGCTTTCCCCCCAAGCCATACCCCCCGGGGTATCGCGCACCGGCGTTTGCGCCGGTCGCGCGGGCAAACCGATTGCCATGGAGAGAACGATGCTGAGTCCGCATGAATTTGCCACGCTACTGCTTGTGAAGGACGCCCCTGACCACGGCGACATGGAACGCGATGAACTCGACGCGCTGCTCGAACAGCAGCTCGTGCGGCTGGAAGGGCTGGGATCGGGACGCAAATACTGCGTGACCGAAACTGGCGACGCCGCGTTGCGATCCATCAAATACCGTTATTCGTGAAATTCCACTGTTCCTGACCTGAACGCGCCGGCCGGATTCCCGGCCGCGCCGCCGCCCCCGCTTTCTCGCCTCTCGCACCGGCTCGCGCCGGTCCGCGTCAGCCCCCGCGCAGCGTCGGGTCGACCGCGGCCCGCCAGCTGACGGCCTGCGCGCGTGCGCCGTTGAAATACGCGACCCAGCCGGCGCGCCCCGCCGCATCGGGCGCCGCATAGTGCGTCGAAAGTTCGTTTACGAACGCGCAATAGTTCGCTTGCGTCAGCCCGCGATACCGCTTCGCCACGTACGCGTCGTACAGCGTCGAATAGACCGGCTGCGCGTCCGCACCCCAATCGCGCGCGGTGCCGCCGCACGCCGTCTGCAGGTCGACGAACGATGGCGCCCGCCAGTTGCCGGCAAGCGGCGGCGTGCCGGCGCTGCACCCTGCCAGGACGACGGCGCACACGCCGGCCCACATCCCAATACGCATGATTCACCTCGCGAAACGGTCGATTCCGCCAGTATCGTCCGGGATCGCGCCGCGCGCTACTGGCCCCGCTTTTTCGAACTTTACTTTTTCGATTTCGTTCGTTAAATTTCGAATTCGAACATTTCATGTTCGCCCATTTCCATCAGACGATAAGGACAGCAGGGTGACCCAACCGAATCGCTACGATCTGCTCGTCGTCGGCGGCGGCATCAATGGCGCGGGGATCGCGCGCGATGCGGCCGGCCGCGGCCTGTCGGTCCTGCTCTGCGAGCAGGACGACCTCGCGTCGCACACGTCGTCGTCCAGCACCAAGCTGATTCACGGCGGCCTGCGCTATCTCGAGTACAACGAGTTCGGACTCGTGCGCAAGGCGCTGCAGGAGCGCGAGACGCTGCTGCGCGCGGCGCCGCACATCATGTGGCCGCTGCGCTTCGTGATGCCGCACATGCCGAACCTGCGGCCGGCGTGGCTGATCCGCATCGGCCTGTTCCTCTACGATCACCTCGCGAAACGCGAGCTGCTGCCCGGCTCGCGCGGCATCGACATGCGCCGCCATGCGGCCGGCAGGCCGCTGATCGACTCGATCAAGCGCGGCTTCGTGTATTCGGACGGCTGGGTCGACGACGCGCGCCTCGTCGTGCTGAACGCACTCGATGCGAAGGAGCGCGGCGCCGAGATCCTCACGCGCACGAAGCTGGTGTCGGCGGAGCGCCGCGGCGACGAATGGGAAGCACGCCTGCAGCACGCGGACGGCTCGATCCGGGTCGTGCATGCACGCGCGGTCGCGAACGCGGCCGGCCCGTGGGTCGGCGACGTGCTGCACGGCGCGCTCGGCCGCGGCGCGCAGCATAGCGTGCGGCTCGTGAAGGGCAGCCACATCATCACGCGGCGACTGTTCGAGCACGATCATGCGTACATCTTCCAGAACCCGGACAAGCGGATCATCTTCGCGATTCCGTACGAACACGACTTCACGCTGATCGGCACGACCGACGTCGAATACACGAACGATCCCGCGAAGGTCGCGATCGATCGCGACGAGACGCAGTATCTGTGCGATTCGATCAACCGCTACTTCAAGCGCAAGATCTCGCCGGCCGACGTGCACTGGACCTATTCGGGCGTGCGTCCGCTGCTCGAGGACGAAAACGCGGCGAACGCGTCGGCCGTCACGCGCGACTACCGCCTCGAGATGGACGACGGCGCCGGCGCGCCGCTGCTGTCGGTGTTCGGCGGCAAGATCACGACGTTCCGCAAGCTGGCGGAAGAAGCCGGCGACCTGCTGTGCCGCGCGCTCGGCCGCGACGCGACCACCTGGACGGCCGGCGCGCCACTGCCGGGCGGCGACATCGCGAACGCGAAGTTCGACGTGTTCGCCGGCGCATTCGCGAAACGGCATCCGTGGCTGCCCGCCGCGCTCGCACGCCGCTATGCGCGTGCGTACGGTACGCGCGCGGAACGGGTGGTCGACGGCGCGCAGTCGCTCGCGGATCTCGGCACCGAGATCGCCCCGGGCATCCATGACGCCGAGCTGCGCTACCTGCGCGACGTCGAATGGGCGACCTGCGCGCAGGACGTGCTGTGGCGCCGCTCGAAGCTCGGCCTGCACGTCGAGCCGGGCTCGCTCGACGCGGTGACGGCCGCGGTCGACGCGTGGTTCGCCGCCGCGCACGCGCCGCACGCGTGATCCCTTTGCAGTTGCAGTTGTCTTACCGACGTTGATTCACCGACGCGCCGCGTAACATGCGGCGCGCATCACAACTACGCCAATCCACGGATGGAGATGAGAGACATGCAGGACCAGTACATCCTCGCGCTTGACCAGGGCACGACGAGCTCCCGCGCAATGCTGTTCGATCGCCAGGGCAACATCGTGTCGATCGCCCAGAAGGAATTCGAACAGATCTACCCGCAACCCGGCTGGGTCGAGCACGACCCGCAGGAAATCTGGTCGACGCAAGCGGGCGTCGCCGCCGAAGCCGTCACGCGCACCGGCCTGAACGGCACGTCGATCGCCGCGATCGGCATCACCAACCAGCGCGAGACGACGATCGTCTGGGATCGCGAGACGGGCCAGCCCGTCTACAACGCGATCGTGTGGCAGGACCGCCGCACCGCCGACTTCTGCGATTCGCTCAAGCAGCAGGGCCTCGAGGCGAAGGTGCGCGCGAAGACCGGCCTGCCGATCGACTCGTACTTCTCCGCAACCAAGATCCGCTGGATCCTCGACAACGTGCCGGGCGCGCGCGACCGGGCGCGCCAGGGCAAGCTTGCGTTCGGCACCGTCGACAGCTGGCTCGTGTGGAACTTCACGAAGCACGAGCTGCACGTAACCGACGTGACCAACGCGTCGCGCACGATGCTGTTCAACATCCACACGCGCGAGTGGGACAGCGAGCTGCTCGAACTGCTCGACATCCCGCGCAGCATGCTGCCGGACGTGAAGGCGTCGTCGGAAATCTACGGCTACACGAAGACCACCGTGTTCGCATCGAAGATCCCGCTCGCGGGCATCGCCGGCGACCAGCAGGCGGCGCTGTTCGGCCAGATGTGCACGACGTCGGGCATGGTGAAGAACACCTACGGCACCGGCTGCTTCCTGATGATGAACACCGGCGACAAGCCGATCGAGTCGAAGAACAACCTCGTCACGACGATCGCCTGGCAGATCGGCGACGACGTGCAGTACGCGCTCGAAGGCAGCATCTTCATCGCGGGCGCGGTCGTGCAGTGGCTGCGCGACGGCGTCGGCATCATCAAGACGGCCGCCGAGATCGAAGCGCTCGCCGCGAGCGTGCCGCATACCGACGGCGTCTACCTCGTGCCGGCGTTCGCAGGCCTCGGCGCACCGCACTGGAACGCCCGGGCGCGCGGCTCGGTGTTCGGCGTCACGCGCGGCACGACGTCGGCGCACCTCGCACGCGCGGCGCTCGATGCGATCGCGTACCAGTCGCTCGACGTGCTGGCCGCGATGGAAGCCGATTCGGGCATCAGCATCGGCGAGCTGCGCGTCGACGGCGGCGCAAGCGCGAACGACCTGCTGATGCAGTTCCAGGCCGACCTGCTCGGCGTCGACGCGGTGCGTCCGCAGATCACCGAGACGACCGCGCTTGGCGCGGCCTACCTCGCGGGCCTCGCGATCGGCTACTGGAACAACCTCGACGAAGTGCGCAGCCAGTGGCAGCTCGATCGCCGCTTCTCGCCGTCGATGCCGAAGGAGCAGGTCGAGCGCTGCATGGCCGGCTGGCAGCGCGCGGTGCGCGCCGCCAAGGCGTGGGCCGACGACACGCAGTAACCGTAAGACATCCTGACGAAATACAACAATACCGGCGGGCCGCGCAGCGCGCGAGTCCGCCGTCATCTACGAGAGACAACATGTCACCTTATATTGCGGAATTCATCGGCACGGCGATCCTCGTGCTGCTCGGCAACGGCGCGGTCGCAAACGTGCTGCTGGCAAAGACCAAGGGCAAAGGCGCGGACCTGATCGTGATCGTGATGGGCTGGGCGATGGCCGTGTTCGTCGCCGTCTACGTGACCGCGTCGTTCAGCGGCGCGCACCTGAACCCGATCGTCACGATCAGCCTCGCGCTCGCCGGCAAGTTCGCGTGGTCGAAGGTCGGCGGCTACATCCTCGCGCAAATGCTCGGCGGGATGGCCGGCGCGCTGCTCGTGTGGCTCGCCTATCGCCAGCACTTCGCGAAGGAAGTCGACGCGGACCTGAAGCTCGCGGTGTTCTGCACGGCACCCGCAATCCGCAGCGTCACGCACAACGTGCTGACCGAAGCGATCTGCACGTTCGTGCTGATCCTCGGCGTGCTGTACCTCGCGTCGCCGCAAGTCGGCCTCGGCGCGCTCGACGCGCTGCCCGTCGGCCTGCTCGTGCTCGGCATCGGCATCTCGCTCGGCGGCCCGACCGGCTATGCGATGAGCCCGGCGCGCGACCTGTCGCCGCGCCTGATGCATGCGCTGCTGCCGATCCCCGGCAAGCGCGACAGCGACTGGCGCTATGCGTGGGTGCCGGTGATCGGCCCGCTGCTCGGCGGCGCCGCGGCGGCCGGCCTGTATCTGCGCCTGCACGCGATGGCCTGATCACGGTTTCATTCGAGCTTGAGCGCGCGGCAGCGGCTGCCGCGCGCTTCTACCCGCTTCCTTCCTCCTCCCGCTTCACCCGGCCGCCACTGCGCCGGCACCGCGCACCGCCGCTAGCGATCGCCCGCGGCCGACACCAGCGACTTCAGCTTCACACCCGCATCCGCGACCGCGGCCGGCGTCACGTCGATCCTGCGCTCGACCAGCATGCGCGCGACGTGCATCTCCTTCACGAATCCCGACGCCCGACCGAAACCGCTTGCCGCGACGAGCCGCTCGCTTGCGTCGAAGTGGAAATGGATTTCCGCATCGTCGCCGAGCACACGCGCGACCGTCCGTTCGCCGAGCGCCGGCACACCGGTCAGGACGACGATCGACGACGGGCTCGCCGCGCTCGAACTGGCCGAGGCCGCGATGACGTCGTGGCAGACGGGGCGCGTGGTCGAGGTGTGACGCACGCGACGGCGGCCGGCGCGAGCGGGCCGCCGCCGGGCAACGGTGCCGGGCCCCGGCCCGACAGGCGGGACCGGCCCGGCGCCGCAAGCGGCGCGCCGAACGACGCGCGGCCCGGCCGCGAAAGCACGTATCATGGCGGCATGATCGGCGTCGCCGACGCCCCGCCTCTTCACCATCATGCTCGATCACCTCATCTGTGACTGCGACGGCGTACTCGTCGACAGCGAAGTCATCGCCGACCGCGTGCTGTTCGAAACGCTGTCCACCACCTTCCCGCACCTGGATTTCACAGCCGCCGCGAAGTCGGCGTTCGGCCAGCAGACGTCACGCTTTCTCGCCGGGCTCGAAGCGCAATTCGGGATCCGGATGCCCGACAACTTCATCGAAACCATTGAGCACAACATCGAGACCGGTCTCGCGCAGTCGCTCGCGCCGATCACCGGCGTGCGCGACGCATTGCTGAAGGTCGGCCTGCCGGCCGCGGTGGTATCGAACAGCCGGCTCGTGCGCGTGCGCAGCTCGCTCAAGCGCGCGTCGCTCACCGAAATCTTCGGCGATCGCGTGTTCAGCTCCGAGCAGGTCGCGCGGCCGAAGCCCTATCCCGACGTGTACCTGCATGCGGCGCATACGCTGGGCGTCGCGCCGGAGCGCTGCATCGTCGTCGAGGACAGCGTGTCGGGCCTGAACGCCGCGCGCGCGGCGGGCATGAAGACGATCGCGTTCGTCGGCGCGAGCCACATCCCCGACAACTACGCGGACGCGCTGCGCGCGATGGGCATCACGCGAATCATGCGCAAGATGGATGAACTGCCGGCGCTCGTCGCGGCCGGCATGCGCGGCGAATTCGGCGACGTGCAGTCCTGACGGACGGTCACGCCGGATCGCAATGATCCGGCGCGCGGCCATCTGCACACGCCGTGCCGCGGGCGCATTGACGCGCCCGCCCCTTCACGATCAGGCCGGCTCGCAGCAGCGCTCGCGCGCGGCGGCCAGCGCCTCGCGGAATTCGACGAGTTCCGCGATCGTCAGCATCGGCAGCCCATGCTGTTGCGCGAAACGCTCGACGTCGTCACCGCGCGTCATCGTGCCGTCCGGATTCATCAGCTCGCACAGCACGCCGGCCGGCTTCAGGCCCGCGAGAATCGACAGGTCGACCGTGCCTTCGGTATGACCGCGGCGCGCCAGCACGCCGCCCGGTTGCGCACGCAGCGGAAACACGTGGCCGGGGCGCACGATGTCGTACGGCTTTGCGTCGTCGGCGATCGCCGCGCGGATCGTCGTCACGCGGTCGGCCGCGGACACGCCGGTATGCACGCCTTCGCGCGCCTCGATCGATACGGTGAAGGCGGTGCCGTTGCGGCTTTCGTTGGTCTGCACCATCGGCGCCAGCTCGAGCGCGCGCACCTTGTCGTCGGTCAGGCACAGGCACACGATGCCGCTGCACTCGCGGATCAGCAGCGCCATTGTCTCGGGCGTGATGCGCTCGGCGGCAACGATCAGGTCGGCCTCGTTTTCACGGTCGTGATCGTCCTGCAACACGACCGCGCGGCCCGCGCGCAACGCGTCGAGCGCGGCGGCGATGCGTGGCGGCACCGGTTCGGAATCGAGCAACGGGAGATCGGCAAAGGCGTCGGCGGGTGCCGACGAAACGGACATCAAGGACATGTGAAACGCTCCTCGCAATTAGGATTTGGGCGAAAAACGTTCCAGGGCATTGCAAACAGACAGAACGACAACCCGCTTCGCACACATGGCAAAGCGGCCCTGACGGACATGACTATCTGCACATCTTCTCTCATCCGGACTGTGACCGTCGGCTCTGGCATTCGACCAGATCTGCTGACCCCGCGCGGATGCGCGGGCGCTCGCGGGCTCGCCGGCTTTCGCCAGCCTACCGCCGGTGGGGAATTTCGCCCCGCCCTGAAGACGCACTGATCGCCGGCTGGGGTCTGCCCATGACCGGCGGGCCAAGCATACATCAGCTGCGCGCACCGCGCAGCGAACCACACCTGAAATCTTACTGACGACTCCGTCTACCGGCATCGTCCGAACGGCCGACACCGGGCCTGCGCGCCCGTCCTGAACGGACCCGGCGCCGGCCAGGCCGGCCGCGCCCGGTCAGCCGGCCGCGTGCACGGCGTCGGGCACGAGCCAGCGCGGCGGCACCTCGGGGCTCACCGTCACGCGGAACGCGCGCGCCTCGCTATCGCCCGGGTTGCGCAGGCTGTACGGCTGGTCGGCGTCGAACACGATCGCGTCGCCGGTCGCGAGCAGCTGGCGGCGGTCGTGCACGCTGACTTCGAGCGTGCCCTCGCTGACGACGAGGTTGACCGACGTGCCGGGCGCGCGGCGCGTACCGGGCTCGGTATGCAGCGGCGCGATCCGCAGCTCGTGGAACTCGGCCGCGGCCGGTTCGCCTTGCGGATACAGCGCACGCGCCGAGAAACGCCCGTTCGAGCTGACGAGCCGCGACGCGCGCTCGGCCGCCAGGTGCTCGAAGCCGTTCACCGCGTGGCGACGCAGGAACGCGGCGACCGAGACCTTCAGCGCCGCGGCGATCTTGCAGAGCACCTTGATCGACGGCACGCTGCGCGCCGATTCGATCTGCGCGAGCATCGCCCGCGAGACGCCGGACAGCCGCGCGAGCGCATCGAGCGACAGTTGCCGCTCGGCGCGCAAGCGCGCGAGGTTCACGCCGACGACCTGTTCGAGGACATCGAGCGACGCGGACGTCCGCGCGTCGGCGGCATCGCCGGACTCGAAGGAAGACACATCGCGCACCAGCGCCAGGGGTGAAGACATAGCATGGCCTCCGGGCCGCCGTGCGGCCCTGCGAATGGGGTAAGCCGGAATCGGGTTGCGCCACGAACGGCGCATATCGACACGCTATCACCCGGCCTTGACCCGGCAAACGAAGTTATCTTCACACCGTTATCAGCATCGCGGAGGAATGCGTTTCGCGCGAACCTGTTCCCGTCGCGATAGCGGCGGTGTACCGTCGCAAGGCATCGATCGACGCACCGCTGCCGACCGCTTCGCGCGCGAGGAAGCGGCGCTCGACGACCTGCTGAATGCATGCCGCTGACGGTCGCCGCATCGCCATATCGGGGTCGGAGTTCACCGAAAGACGTCGCGCGGCTGCAACCCGCCGGCCGCCGGCGGCCGCGCGTAAAGCTATAATGGAAGGCTTTCCCGACGGCTTTTCACGATCGTTCACCAGCGTTCACGCTACGCTCGATGCGCGCTGCGCGCGCCCGGTCCGCCCCGCGGCACCGGCACGAGCGGCTGCACGCGCAGCAGCCGTCCCGATTCACCCTTGACGACGCCCCCAGGTCAACCACTGCGAACGGCGAATCCCCATGACAAAGAAAGTTTACGTAAAGACCTTCGGCTGCCAGATGAACGAGTACGACTCGGACAAGATGGTGGACGTGCTCAATGCGGCCGAAGGCCTCGAAAAGACCGATACCCCGGAAGACGCGGACATCATCCTGTTCAACACGTGCTCGGTGCGCGAGAAGGCGCAGGAAAAGGTGTTCTCCGACCTCGGCCGCGTGCGCGAGCTGAAGGAAGCGAAGCCGGGCCTGCTGATCGGCGTCGGCGGCTGCGTCGCGAGCCAGGAAGGCGCGTCGATCGTGTCGCGCGCCCCGTACGTCGACCTCGTGTTCGGCCCGCAGACGCTGCACCGCCTGCCGCAGATGATCGACGCGCGCCGCACGAGCGGCCGTGCGCAGGTCGACATCACGTTCCCCGAGATCGAGAAGTTCGACCACCTGCCGCCTGCGCGCGTCGAGGGGCCGAGCGCGTTCGTGTCGATCATGGAGGGCTGCTCGAAGTACTGCAGCTACTGCGTCGTGCCGTACACGCGCGGCGATGAAGTGTCGCGCCCGCTCGACGACGTGCTGACCGAAGTGGCCGGTCTCGCCGACCAGGGCGTGCGCGAAGTCACGCTGCTCGGCCAGAACGTGAACGCGTATCGCGGCGCGCTGACGGCCGGTTCCACCGAGATCGCCGATTTCGCGACACTGATCGAATACGTCGCCGACATCCCCGGCATCGAGCGGATCCGCTACACGACGTCGCACCCGAAGGAATTCACGCAGCGCCTGATCGACACCTACGCGAAGGTGCCGAAGCTCGTGAGCCACCTGCACCTGCCGGTCCAGCACGGCTCCGACCGCATCCTGATGGCGATGAAGCGCGGCTACACGGTGCTCGAATACAAATCGGTGATCCGCAAGCTGCGCGCGATCCGCCCCGACCTGTCGCTTTCCACCGACATGATCGTCGGCTTCCCCGGCGAGACCGAGGACGATTTCGACAAGATGATGGCGCTCGTGCACGAGATGAGCTACGACACCAGCTTCTCGTTCATCTACAGCCCGCGCCCCGGCACGCCGGCCGCGAACCTGCACGACGACACGCCGCGCGAGGTCAAGCTCAAACGCCTGCAACATCTGCAGGCGACCATCGAGGAAAACGTCGCGCGCATCAGCCAGTCGATGGTTGGGAAGGTCGAGCGGATCCTCGTCGAGGGCCCGTCGCGCAAGGACCCGAACGAACTGTCGGGCCGCACCGAGAACAACCGGGTCGTGAATTTCCCGGCGCCGCTCGCGTCGCACCCGCGCCTGATCGGCCAGATGATCGACGTGAAGATCAACCACGCGTACCCGCACTCGCTGCGCGGCGAGCTCCTGCTCGTGAGCGACGACGCGAGCGCGGCCACCCACTGACCGACTGACGCTCAACAGGAGCCCGACGCTACTTTGAAGACCGTCCAAGCACTGGAATTCACCGCGCCGCGCGAAGACAACGCGCGCCTCGCCAACCTCTGCGGCCCGCTCGACGAGAACCTGCGGCAGATCGAACAGGCACTCGACGTCACGCTCGCGCGGCGCGGCCACCGGATCACGATCCGCGGGCGCGGCGCGAAGCTCGCGCTTACCGCGCTCGAAAACTTCTACAACCGTGCGCGCGATCCGCTGTCGGTCGACGATATCCAGCTCGCGCTGGTCGAAGTGCGTCACACCGGCGGCAACGGCCGCCAGAACACACTCGACGTGCGCTTCCGCGGCGACCCCGACCATCCGTTCGACGAACCCGTCGTGCAGCTCGACGACGAAAGCCCCGACGAGGAACCGGCGCCGAAGCTCTACACGCGGCGCGCCGACCTGCGCGGCCGCACGCCCGCGCAGCGCGAATACCTGAAGCAGATCCTGTCGCACGACGTGACGTTCGGCATCGGGCCAGCCGGCACCGGCAAGACCTACCTCGCGGTCGCGTGCGCGGTCGACGCGCTCGAGCGCGACCAGGTCAAGCGGATCGTGCTGACGCGCCCGGCCGTCGAAGCCGGCGAGCGGCTCGGCTTCCTGCCGGGCGATCTCGCGCAGAAGGTCGACCCGTACCTGCGCCCGCTGTACGACGCGCTGTACGACCTGCTCGGCTTCGACAAGACCGCCAAGATGTTCGAGCGCCAGATGATCGAGATCGCGCCGCTCGCGTACATGCGCGGCCGCACGCTGAACCACGCGTTCATCATCCTCGACGAGGCGCAGAACACGACGCCCGAGCAGATGAAGATGTTCCTCACGCGGATCGGCTTCGGCTCGAAGGCCGTCGTCACCGGCGACACGAGCCAGGTCGACCTGCCGCGCGGGCACAAGAGCGGCCTCGTCGAGGCGCAGCAGGTGCTCGGCGGTGTGCGCGGCATCGCGCTCACGCGCTTCACGAGCGCGGACGTCGTGCGTCATCCGCTCGTCGCGCGCATCGTCGAGGCATACGACGACTTCCACGCGCAGCACCAGGACGCGTGACGAGCCGGCGGCGCCCGCGCGCCGCACCGGCCACCAGCCCGGCCCGCCCCGCCCGACGGCGCGCCGGGCTTTTTTGCGCCCGCGCGCGGCCGGTGCGAATTCGGGAACGATCGGCCGTTTGGTGTATCCTCAACCCGTTCCAATCGCCGCACCCGTCATGAAATCCTCCCGTTCTCGCAAGTCCGGGCGCGCCCAGTCCGCCGCGCCCGATTCCCCCCGTCTTTCGCTGTTCGATGCGAAGGGCAAGGCCCGGACCGTCAACGCGCAAGGGCTGCGAATCGACTTTCCGGACGGCCGCAGCCTGATGTTCGACCTGTCGGGCAGCTCGGGCGACGCAGCCGTCGCCATCGTCGCGCAGCACAACGACCCGGCGATGCGCGCGAAGCTCGCGCTGCAGCCCGAGCATTACGACAGCGTGACGCTGCACGTGGGCGCCGAACTCGCGCCGCGCGAGGACGAAATCGACGAAATGGCGGACGAGCCGCGCGAACTGGAGCTCGACCTGTCCGTGCAGTACGGCGACGAGATCACCGGCGAAGTGCGCAAGACGCTGCCCAAGCGCAAGCTGATCGCCGAATGGATCGAGCCGGCGCTGTTCGCCAGCGCGCAGCTGACCGTGCGCTTCGTCGGCGAGGAGGAAGGCCGCACGCTGAACGCCGGCTACCGCCACAAGGACTACCCGACCAACGTGCTGACCTTCGCGTACGACGCAGCGCCCGACGGCACCGTGATCGGCGACCTCGTGCTGTGCTGCCCGGTCGTCGAGAAGGAAGCGCACGAGCAGGGCAAGCCGCTCGCGGCCCACTACGCGCACCTGCTGGTGCACGGCGCACTGCACGCGCAGGGCTACGATCACGAGACGAGCGACGAGGACGCGGCCGAAATGGAAGCGCTCGAAGTCGCCATCCTCGCGAAGCTGGGCTTCCCGAACCCGTACCAGTAAGCCGTCCGCACGATGCGCCACGCCGCGATGCTGCCGCCCGCCTACCCGCCGTCGATCGGCGAGGGACGGCTGCTGACGGAAGACGAGCTCGCGGCGTCGCTCGCGCACACGATGCGCGACTGGGACGGCCGGCAGGATCTCTGGCTGTTCGGCTATGGCTCGCTGATCTGGAACCCCGGGCTGCCAACGGTCGCCGCGGTGCGCGGCAAGGTGCACGGCTACCATCGCGGGCTCTACCTGTGGTCGCGCGTGAACCGCGGCACGCCCGAACGTCCGGGCCTCGTGCTCGCGCTCGATCGCGGCGGCTCGTGCTCGGGCATCGCATTCCGGCTCGCGGGCCCGACCGCGCAGCCGCATCTCGAGACCTTGTGGAAGCGCGAGATGCCGATGGGCTCGTACCGGCCCGCGTGGCTGCCGTGCACGCTCGAGACCGGCGAACGCGTGAACGCGCTCGCGTTCGTGATGCGCCGCGACGTGCCGACCTACACGGGCAAGCTGACCGATCCCGTCGTGAAGGAAGTGTTCGGCTGCGCGGCCGGCCGCTACGGCACGACGCTCGACTACGTGAGCCGCACCGTCGACGCGCTGCGCGCGAGCGGCATCCCCGATCGCGCGCTGGAAGGGCTGCTCGCCCGATGCCGGTGACGCTCGACCGGCAGGCTTGCGCCACGCCGGCCGCCGGCACACGGGCGCTGGCCCGCGCCCCCGAACGAGGACACGACCCGATGAAACCGTCACGCAGATCGCACGGCACGCTTGCCGCGCTGCTGATCGCCGCGAGCGTCGCGCTGTCCGGCTGCGGGCTGTTCGGCTGCGGCGGCGCCGCGACCAACGGCGCGGCCGCCGGCGGCTGTTCGGCCGGCATGCGCTTCTGAGTTTCCGCCCGGCCCCGCCCTCACGCGACAAAATGCCACCGGCGCCGACTGGCCGTCCGGTTGGCGTCCCACCCCGGCTTTTTTGCCAGCGCTGCGCCGCCGCCCCTTTCTGAGATAGGATGGATACGAAGGACGGCGCTGCGCCCGGCGCGGCCGTTCCCGAGCGGGGCTCGCGCGCACCGCCTGCCCCCGGCCGGACGGCCGGGGTGACACGGCCGCGCCATGCCCTTGGTGTATCCTTGCCTACTCCGTGACCGCGCGCCCCGGCATGACCCGGGCGCACCACCATGAACGATTCGTATCCCAGTCGAAAGCCAACCGACAAACCGCAAGAAAAGCGCTCGCTGCTCGAGCGCCTGACCGACTTCATCTCGCCCGAGCCGGAATCCCGGACCGAGCTGCTGGAAATCCTCCAGGACGCCCACGAACGCAACCTGATCGACGCCGATTCGCTGTCGATGATCGAAGGCGTGTTCCAGGTGTCCGACCTGTGCGCCCGCGACATCATGGTGCCGCGCGCACAGATGGACGCGATCAACATCGCCGACAAGCCTGAAGACTTCATTCCGTTCGTCCTCGAGAAAGCGCACTCGCGCTACCCCGTGTACGAGGAGAACCGCGACAACGTGATCGGCGTGCTGCTCGCGAAAGACCTGCTGCGCTTCTATGCCGAAGAGGAATTCGACGTGCGCGGGATGCTGCGCCCCGCCGTGTTCATTCCCGAATCGAAGCGCCTGAACGTGCTGCTGCACGACTTCCGCGTGAACCGCAACCACCTCGCGATCGTCGTCGACGAATACGGCGGCGTCGCGGGCCTGATCACGATCGAGGACGTGCTCGAACAGATCGTCGGCGACATCGAGGACGAATACGACTTCGACGAGGAAGCCGGCAACATCATCTCGGGGCCCGACGGCCGCTACCGCGTGCGCGCGCTCACCGAGATCGAACAGTTCAACGAGGCGTTCGGCACCGACTTCCCCGACGACGAGGTCGACACGATCGGCGGGCTGATCACCCATCATTTCGGCCGCGTGCCGCACCGCGGCGAGAAGCTGCAGCTCGGCAACCTCGTGTTCGAGATCCAGCGCGGCGACGCGCGCCAGGTCCACGTGCTGCTGGTCCGCCGCAACCCGCTCGCGAGCCGCCGCGCCGAAACCTCGCACGAGGACTGACCGTCTCGCGCCGGCCGCGCCTCCTTCAACCGCTCGCCCTCTTCCGCTTCACATGGACGATCCGATCCCGTCCCGCCCGGCTGGCGGTCTTCTCGTGCCGGCGCCCGGCCGCGCGCTGCCGCGCTGGCACTACCCGGCCGCGCTGCTCGCCGGCGCCGCCAATACGCTCAGCTTCGCGCCGACGCCGCACGGCGGCTGGCTGCAGCTCGCCGTATTCGTCTGGTTTTTCGCGCAGCTGACGCGCACGTCGAGCTGGCGCGGCGCCGCGCTCACCGGCGGCGCGTTCGGCTTCGGCAATTTCATCAGCGGCATCTGGTGGCTCTACATCAGCATGCACGTGTACGGCGAGATGGCCGCGCCGCTCGCGGGCGGCGCACTGGTGCTGTTCTCGCTGTACCTGTCGCTGTACCCGGCGTTCTCGGCCGGGCTGTGGTCGTTCTGCGCGGGCCATGCGTGGCATCGCCGCGAGCCCGATCCGCGGCCGTTCTCGCCGACCTGGCACGGCGCATTCGCCTTTGCGAGCGCGTGGGCGCTCGGCGAATGGCTGCGCGGCACCGTGTTTACCGGCTTTCCGTGGCTCGCGAGCGGCTATCCGCAGGTCGACGGCCCGTTCGCGGGCTTCGCGCCGGTCGTCGGCGTGTACGGGATCGCGTGGGTGCTCGCGTTGTTCGCCGCGCTGGTCGTGCAGGCGCTCGTCGCCGCGCGGCGGCCGCCCGCCGATGCACGCGGCGCCGGCGGCAACGCGCGCGTGCGCATCGCCGCGCCGGCCGGCATCGCCGTCGCGCTCGTCGCGGCCGGTATCGGACTGTCGCAGGCCACCTGGACCGTGCCCGCGAACGCGCCGCTCACGGTGCGGCTGCTGCAGGGCAACGTGAAGCAGGACATCAAGTTCGAGCAGGAAGGCATCGACGCGGCGATCAAGATGTACCAGCAGATGATCGTCGCGCAACCCGCCGACCTGATCGTCACGCCGGAGACCGCGATCGCGGTGATGATCCAGGAGCTGCCCGAGCCGTTCGCGGTCGCGATCCGCAAGTTCAGCGATACGACGGGCTCGGCCGTGCTGTTCGGCGCGGTCGGCGCGTCGGTGACGCCAGACGGCCATTACGTCGACTACACGAACAGCCTGTACGGCGTGACGCCGCACTCGCGCGACATCTATCACTACGACAAGCACCACCTCGTGCCCTTCGGCGAATTCATCCCGTGGGGCTTCCGGTGGTTCGTCGACCTGATGAAGATGCCGCTCGGCGACTTCGCGCGCGGCGCGCCGGTGCAGAAGCCGTTCCTCGTGCACAACCAGCCGGTGATGGCCGACATCTGCTACGAGGACTTGTTCGGCGAGGAAATCGCCGCGACGATCCGCGACAACCCGCAGCCGCCCGGAGTGCTCGTCAACGTGACGAACCTCGCGTGGTTCGGCGACACGATCGCGCTCGACCAGCACCTGCAGATCGCGCGGATGCGCGCGCTCGAAACGGGCCGGCCGATGCTGCGCTCGACCAACACCGGGATGACGGCCGCGATCGACGCGCACGGCCGCGTGCTCGGCCAGCTGAAGCCGTTCACGATCGGCTCGCTCGACGTGCGGATCGAAGGCACGAGCGGCTTCACGCCGTACGTGACGAGCGGCAACAACATCGTGCTCGCGGTGTCGCTGGTGCTGCTCGCGTTCGGCTTCACGTTCGGGCCGGGCCTGCGCCGCCGCAACGGCGCGAAGGCCGACGACCGGACCGTTTGACGTGTCACGCGGCCGTCGCGCGCTGCGTGGCGGCCGCTGTTGCGGCATGCGGCCCTGCGGATGCCGAAACTCACCGCCAGAGCGTTCCGCGCGACGTCCGCCCACATCGCGGGGACGCTCATCCGCTCGAGCTCAGACCAGCCGCTGCGCGTCCGCGACCAGCCCGCGCAGGTCCCGCCCGAGCGCGTCCAGCACCGGTGCCCATGCGCCGAAGCGCGGCTGCCGATACAGCGTGGCGGTCGGATACCACGGGCTGTCGGTGCGCTCGAGCAGCCACGGCCAGTGCGGATTCACGTCGAGCAACACCCACGTGCGCGCGCCGAGCGCGCCCGACAGGTGCGCGACCGACGTGCACACCGTGATCACCAGATCCAGCGCGTCGATGAACGCGGCCGTATCGTCGAAACTCTTCAGTTCGGCCGTGAAGTCATCGATCGCGAAACCGGCCGCGCGCGCCGCGGCGATATCCGCGTTCGCGCCCGGCTGCAGCGAGTAAAACGCGACGCCGTCGATGCCGCGAAACGCATCGGCATAGCGCGCCAGCCCGACACGCCGGAATGGATTGCGCTGATGCCCCGCGCTGCCCGTCCACACGAGCCCGACCTTCAGCCGGCCGTCACCCGCGAGCCGGGCGCGCCATGCGTCGCGCGCGTGCGGATCGGCGCGCAGGTACGGCACCGACGCGCCGAGCGTCGACGTCTCCATGCCGAGCATCAGCGGCAGGCCGATCAGCGGCACTTCGTAATCGAAGGCGGGCAGCGCATCGACGCCGCCGCCCGCGCTGAAGCCATCCGCGTGCGCGCCGAGGCTGCGCTCCATCAGCGTGCCGACCTGCGCAAACGTGTTCCACACGAGCCGGCCGCCCTCGCGGTGCACGCGCTCGGCGAGCGGCGCGACGAAACGGGCGAACTGCAGCACGTCGCCGAGCCCCTGCTCGCCCCACACGAGCAGCGTCTTGCCCGCGAGCGGCTCGCCCTGCCAGCGCGGCCCCGGCAGCACCGGCCGGCGGCCGCGCAGCTCGCCGGCGCCGTCCCAGCGCGCCTCGTGGCCGCGCCAGCCGTCCGCGTAGTTGCCGCGCACGAGCTGGATGATCGCCAGGTTGAAACGGAACGATGCGTCGTCGGGCGCCACGTCGCACGCGCGCGCCGCGTAGCGCTCGGCATCGTCCCAGCGCTGCGCTTCCTTCATCGTCATCGCGATGTTGTTCAGCGCGAGCGCATTGTCGGGCGCGATCTCCGCGAGCCGCGCAGCACACGCGAGCGCGCCGTCGAGGTCGTGCGTCGCGAGCCGCGCGACCACCAGGTTGATCCATGCCTGCACGTCGAGCGGGTCGGCCGCCACGGCTGCGTCGAGCAGCGCGATTTCCTCGTCGCGATCGCCGCCCGACAGCCGCAGCGCGATCGCGAGGTTGTTGCGCAGCGACGGCCAGCCGGGGTCGAGCGCGTACGCGGCGCGATACGGCGCGATGGCGTCGGCGTGCCGGCCAAGCATCTGCAGCGCATAGCCGTGATTGAAGCGCGCGCCCGCATCCGGATGCAGGCGCGCCGCGCATTCGGCCAGCGCGAGCGCGTCGGCCGCGCGCTGCCGCGCGACGAGCGTCGAGGTGAGCTGCGCGAGCGCGGCCATGTCGACCGGATGCAGATGGCCGGCGGCGGCGAGCCAGAGCGCGTGCGCATCGCGCTCGCCGCGCGAGCGCGCGTCGGCGGCCTGCCCGAGCAGCGCAAGCAGCGGCGGCAACAGTGGAATGAGGAGGTCGTTCGAATCGTCCATACGGTCCGGGAATCGGCGAGCGGTGGCGCGGCAGGCGCCGCGCGCACCGCGATACGCGATACGCGATACGCGATACGCGATACGCGATACGCGATACGCGATACGCGCATCTTAACGCCCGCGGGAAACGGCACGGCAAGCGTATCGCGACGTCCGTGCGCGACCGCTCGGAGCGCTTCGGCTGTCCGCGCGCAGGCTGCGCCCAGGCCGCCGGAACACCGTCGACAGCCCCTTCGTCCGCGTTCCGGCCGCATCCGGTCGCCGATCCGGTAAAATTGCACGTTTCAGCACACTAACAAGCCGCGCCGCCGCGCGAGCCGACCCTCCGGGCCCCGCCCGGAGCGCCGCCCGCAACGGAGCGCCAGCGCCACGAAGGCTCTTCATGCTTACGTTTCAGCAAATCATCCTGACGCTGCAGTCCTACTGGGACAAGCAGGGTTGCGCCCTGCTCCAGCCCATCGACATGGAAGTCGGCGCGGGCACGTCGCACGTCCACACGTTCCTGCGCGCGGTCGGCCCCGAGCCGTGGCGCGCCGCGTACGTGCAGCCGTCGCGCCGCCCGAAGGACGGCCGCTACGGCGAGAACCCGAACCGCCTGCAGCACTACTACCAGTATCAGGTCGTGCTCAAGCCGGCGCCGGAAAACATCCTTGACCTGTACCTCGGCTCGCTCGAAGCACTCGGCTTCGATCTGAAGCAGAACGACGTGCGCTTCGTCGAGGACGACTGGGAAAACCCGACGCTCGGCGCGTGGGGCCTCGGCTGGGAAGTGTGGCTGAACGGCATGGAAGTCACTCAGTTCACGTATTTCCAGCAGGTCGGCGGCCTCGACTGCAAGCCCGTGCTCGGCGAGATCACGTACGGCCTCGAGCGCCTCGCGATGTACCTGCAGAAGGTCGAGAACGTGTACGACCTGGTGTGGACCGAGTGGGAAGAGCACGGCCCGAACGGCCCCGAGCTGCGCCGCCTGTCGTACGGCGACGTCTACCACCAGAACGAGGTCGAGCAGTCGACCTACAACTTCGAGCACGCGAACGTCGACCTGCTGTTCACGTTCTTCAACAGCTACGAAGCGGAAGCGAAGAAGATGATCGACGCGCAGCTCGCGCTGCCCGCGTACGAACTCGTGCTGAAGGCCGGCCACACGTTCAACCTGCTCGACGCGCGCGGCGCGATCTCGGTGACCGAGCGTGCGGCATACATCGGCCGCATCCGCGCACTGTCGCGTCTCGTCGCGCAGGCTTACTACGACTCGCGCGAGAAGCTCGGCTTCCCGATGCTCGGCAATCCGCCGGGCGTGCCGGGCCTCACCACCGACGCCCAGGACGCCGCCCAGCCGGCATGGGTGCCGCCGCTCAAGGTCGAACGCAAGATCGATCAGGACTGACGAGACGAGATTTATTCCAGACATGACGCACAATCATCCCGCCCCCCTGCTCGTCGAACTGCTGACCGAAGAGCTGCCGCCGAAGGCCCTCGCGCGCCTCGGCGACGCATTCGCCGAAGGTCTCGCGCAACGCCTCGCGGCGCGCGACCTCGTCGAAGGCGAACTCGTGTTCGAACGCTACGCCACGCCGCGCCGCCTCGCCGTCGTCGTGCAGAACGTGCGCGCCGTCGCGCCTGAAAAACAGGTCCGCGAAAAGGTCCTGCCCGTGTCCGTCGCGCTCGACGCCGAAGGCAAGCCGACCGCCCCGCTCGCGAAGAAGCTCGCGGCGCTCGGCCACCCGAACCTGTCGATCGCCGATCTCGAGCGCGCGCAGGACGGCAAGGCCGAAGCGTTCTTCGTCAACTATTCGGCGGCCGGCGCGACGCTCGCCGACGGGCTGCAGGCCGCGCTCGACGAAACGCTCGAGAAGCTGCCGATCCCGAAGGTCATGACCTACCAGCGCCCGGACGGCTCCGACGTGAAGTTCGTGCGCCCGGTGCATCGCCTGACGGTGCTGCACGACGATCAGGTCGTGCCCGTCACCGCGTTCGGCATCGACGCCGGCGACACGACGCTCGGCCACCGCTTCCTGTCCGACGGCCTCGTCGCGATCCAGCATGCGCGCGCGTATGCCGACACGCTGCGCGACAAGGGCCGCGTGATCGCACACTTCGCCGATCGCCGCGAGACGATCCGCACGCAACTGAACGAACACGCGAACGGCGACACGGTCGTGATGCCCGAATCGCTGCTCGATGAAGTGACGTCGCTGGTCGAATGGCCGGTCGTCTATCCGTGCCGCTTCGAGGACGAATTCCTGCAGGTGCCGCAGGAATGCCTGATCCTCACGATGCAGACCAACCAGAAGTACTTCGCGCTGACCGACGTCGGCGGCAAGCTGCGCTCGCGCTTCCTGATCGTGTCGAACATCGACACGAAGACGCCGAGCGAGATCATCGAAGGCAACGAGCGCGTCGTGCGTCCGCGCCTCGCCGACGCGAAGTTCTTCTTCGAGCAGGACAAGAAGAAGCCGCTCGCCGACCGCGTGCCGCAGCTCGCGAACGTCGTCTATCACAACAAGCTCGGTTCGGCGCTCGCGCGCGTCGAGCGCCTCGAGGCGCTGGCCGGCGAGATCGCGCCCGCGATCGGCGCCGACGCCGCGCACGCGCAGCGCGCTGCGCGCCTCGCGAAGGCCGACCTGCTGACCGACATGGTCGGCGAGTTCCCGGAACTGCAGGGCACGATGGGCACGTACTACGCGCGTCATGACGGCGAACCCGACGACGTCGCGCTCGCGTGCGCCGAGCACTACCAGCCGCGCTTCTCCGGCGACGCGCTGCCGACCACGCCGGTGTCGACCGCCGTCGCGCTGGCCGACAAGCTCGAGACGATCGTCGGCATCTGGGGCATCGGCCTCGCGCCGACCGGCGAGAAGGATCCGTTCGCGCTGCGCCGTCACGCGCTCGGCGTGCTGCGCCTGCTGCTCGAGAAGCAGCTGCCGCTCGACCTCGTGTCGCTGCTGCGCACGGCCCATGCGCGCTTCGCGAGCGTGCCGGGCGTCGCGGAATCGACCGACGCGATCTTCACGTTCTTCATGGACCGCCTGCGCGGCCTGCTGCGCGAACGCGGCTACTCGGCCGGCGAAGTCGACGCGGTGCTGAGCCTGAACCCGACGCGGGTCGACGATCTCGTCGCGCGCCTCGACGCGGTGCGCGAATTCACGCGCCTCGCGGAAGCCGAAGCGCTCGCGGCCGCGAACAAGCGGATCTCGAACATCCTGAAGAAATCGGAAACCGCCGCGAACGGCGCGGTGCAGCCGGCGCTGCTCGTCGAGGCGGCCGAAAAGGCGCTGCACGAACAGCTCACGGCCGTGACGCCGCACGTGCAGTCGCAGCTCGAGGCGCGTGCGTACACGGGCGCGCTGTCGGCGCTCGCCGCGCTGCGCGCGCCGGTCGACACGTTCTTCAACGACGTGATGGTCAATGCCGAGGATCCCGCGCTGCGCGCGAACCGTCTCGCGCTGCTGTTCGCGCTGCATCAGCAGATGAACTGCGTCGCCGACATCTCGAAGCTTGCCGCATAAGGGCCGAACGATGCCGACCAGCCCCAACCGCAAGCTCGTCGTCCTCGACCGGGACGGTGTGATCAACGTCGATTCGGATGCGTTCATCAAGACGCCCGACGAGTGGATCGTGCTGCCCGGCAGCCTCGAGGCGATCGCTCGGCTCAACCATGCAGGCTATCGCGTGGTCGTCGCGACCAACCAGTCCGGCATCGGCCGCGGGCTGTTCGACATGGCCGCGCTCAATGCGATGCACCTGAAGATGCATCGCGCGGCGGCCGCGGTCGGTGCGCGCATCGACGCGGTGTTCTTCTGCCCGCATACGTCGGAAGACCACTGCGACTGCCGCAAGCCGAAGCCCGGCATGATGCAGATGATCGCCGAGCGCTTTGAGATCGATCCCGATCACACGCCGGTCGTCGGCGATTCGCTGCGCGACCTGCAGGCCGGCGTCGCGGTCGGCTTCCAGCCGCACCTGGTGCTGACCGGCAAGGGCAAGAAGACGCTCGCCGCCGGCAACCTGCCGGACGGCACGAAGGTCCACGACGACCTGCGCGCGTTCGCGCTCGATTTCCTTTCACACGAACACGAGTGATGCGGCCGCCGCGCGCATCCTCCCTACTGTCAGACCCACGCCGATGCGCTTTGTCCGCTCCCTGCTGCTGCTGATCTACTTCATCGTGTACACGGTGCCGTACGCCACCGCGTGCTTCATCGCCTTTCCGTTCATGCGCCCCGACGCGCGCTACTGGATGGCGGCCGGCTGGTGCAAATCGACGCTGTGGGTCGTGCGCTGGCTGAACGGCATCCGCTACCGGATCGAAGGCTACGAGAACCTGCCCGACGGCCCGGCCGTGCTGCTGTCGAAGCACCAGTCCGCGTGGGAGACGCTCGCGTTTCCGGCGCTGATGCCGAAGCCGCTCTGCTACGTGTTCAAGCGCGAGCTGCTGTACGTGCCGTTCTTCGGCTGGGCGCTCGGGCTGCTGCACATGGTCAACATCAACCGCAAGGAAGGCAAGAATGCCTTCGTGTCGGTGATCCGCCAGGGCAAGAAGCGCCTGTCGGAAGGCGCGTGGATGATCATGTTCCCGGAAGGCACGCGCACGCCGGTCGGCAAGCAGGGCAAGTACAAGACGGGCGGCGCGCGCTTCGCGATCGAAACCGGCGCGCCGGTCGTGCCGATCGCGCACAATGCAGGACGGGTGTGGCCGCGCAACTCGTTCACGAAATTCCCGGGCGTCGTCACCGTGTCGATCGGCAAGCCGATTCCCGTCGAAGGCAAGACGCCCGACGTATTGAACTCGCAGGTCGAAGCATGGATCGAAGCGGAAATGCGCCGCATCGATCCCGATGCCTATCGCCAACCGGGCAATGCCGGCACGCGCGACGCCGCGCGCGTCTGAATCACCCGGATTGCAGCCGTTGCGTACGACGAAACGAAGCGAACTGATGAAAAAGCGTCCGCGACCACGGCCTGCCGTCGTGGCCCTCGATCATCGCCAGATGGACCTGCCGCTCTTCGACGGGCCGGCAGCTCCAGCGTCGGCACCGTCGACGCCCCCCGCGCCGCCGGCACCGCCTGAAGCAGCACCCGCCGCCCCCCTCGACCCGGGCCCCGCGCGCGATCGCTCCCGCGTCCGCACGCTCGCGCTCGCCAGCCGCGTGCTCGAATACCGGCTGAAGCGCTCGGCACGCCGCACGATCGGCTTCACGATCGACGGCAGCGGGCTGGCGATCACCGCGCCGCGCTGGGTCACGCTCGCCGATATCGAAGCGGCGATCGCCGAAAAGCAGCGCTGGATCTTCGCGAAGCTGGCGGAGTGGAAGACCCGCACCGAGCAGCGTGCGCTGCCGCAGATCGACTGGCGCGACGGCGCGCAACTCCCGTATCTCGGCAAGACGGTGACGATCGCGCTGGGCGCGGGCGCCGTCGCGTTCGACGCCGCTGCGCTGCGGCTGTCGCTGCCGCTGCCCACGCAGGCGGACATGCAGCAGATCAAGGATCGCGTGCAGGGCTGGCTGCAGGGCGAAGCGAAGCGGATCTTCGGCGAACGCCTCGTCGTCTACGCGGAGAAGCTCGGCGTCACGTATTCGATGTATGCGCTGTCGTCGGCCGCGACGCGCTGGGGCAGTTGCTCGAGCGACGGCAAGATCCGGCTGAACTGGCGGCTGATCCATTTCCCGATGTCGATCATCGACTACGTCGTCGCGCACGAGCTGTCGCACCTGCGCGAAATGAACCACAGCCCGGCGTTCTGGCAGACCGTCGAATCGATCTTCCCGGAATTCCGCGAAGCGCGGCACACGCTCAAGCATCACCCGCCCGAGCTGCTGCCGTCGCTGTAACGCCGTCAGTCACGGCGTAAACGCAAACGGGCGATGCGGGGGTGACCCGCATCGCCCGTTTTGCCACTCACGACACGCATCGCGCGCCGCGAGCCGCTCATCCGGCGCTCAGTGCGCCTTCTTCTGGATGAACTCGATCTTGTAGCCGTCCGGATCCTCGACGAACGCGATCACGGTCGTGCCGTGCTTCATCGGGCCCGCTTCGCGGGTGACCTTGCCGCCTTGCGCCTTGATCTTGTCGCAGGCCGCGTACGCGTCCTCGACTTCCACCGCCAGGTGGCCGAAGCCGTTGCCGAGATCGTATGACGGCGTATCCCAGTTATGGGTGAGCTCGATCACGGTGCCCGTGCTTTCCGCTTCGTAGCCGACGAACGCGAGCGTGAACTTGCCTTCCGGATAATCCTCGCGACGCAGCAGCTTCATGCCGAGCAATTCGGTGTAGAACTTGATCGAGCGGTCGAGATCGCCGACTCGCAGCATCGTATGCAGCAAACGCATGTGTTGTACTCCTGTGGGGACTTACCAGAACCGGAAATTCTACCGGAGTCGGGTGAATCTCGCCGTCGGCGCCCCGTGGGCCGGCGGCCGATACGGGCATCTGCGTGACGGGTCGGAAGCCGGTGCGCCGGCCGGCACCACCCGGCTCATCGGCCCCCGTCGACCCGGCCGATCGGGTAACATCCTTCAACCTCGCACCAAAAGCGGGCGTGTCGCCCGCCACCCAAACCCGACCATCACCCCGTTCAGCCACCCTTGCCTGCCGTGCGAAACTGCCGATTCGAGCGTGCCGGAGCCGCCGTCCGCCTGCCGCTGCCCCTGCCCTTACCGTCTTCCCGCCACCCCCGCGAGGTTCGCCGATGACCGCGCTCGCCGCAGCGCCCGTGCGCCGTGCACTCGACATGCGCGCCATCGGCGTGATGTTGCTGCTGTGCGCGATCTGGGGCTTCCAGCAAGTCGCGATCAAGAGCACGAACGCGGCGATCCCGCCGATGTTCCAGGCCGGACTGCGCTCGGTGATCGCCGCGCTCCTGCTATGGGGCTGGGCCCGCTCCCGCGGTACGCCGCTGTTTCGCGCGGACGGCACGCTCGGCGCGGGCATCGCGGCCGGTGCGCTGTTCGCCGGCGAGTTCATCTGCGTGTTCTTCGGGCTGACGCTGACGAGCGCGTCTCACATGGCGATCTTCCTGTACACGGCGCCGTGTTTCACGGCGCTGGGCCTCCACCTGTTCACGCCGGGCGAGCGGCTGCAGCGGACCCAGTGGGCCGGCGTCGGCCTCGCGTTCGGCGGCATCGCGCTCGCGTTCGCGGACGGCTTCCTGAAGCCGCGCGTGCCCGGCGCGTCGATGCTGGCGGGGCTCGCCGGCGACGCGCTCGGGATCCTCGGCGGCGCGATGTGGGCCGCGACGACGGTCGTCGTGCGCTCGACGTCGCTCGCGCGGGTCAGCGCGAGCAAGACGTTGTTCTACCAGCTCGCGGTGTCGGCCATCGTGCTGGTCGCGCTCGCCGCGCTGCTCGGCCAGATGTCGTTCGCGCAGGTCACGCCGCTTGCACTCGCGAGCCTCGCGTACCAGTCGGTGATCGTCGCGTTCGTCAGCTATCTGTCGTGGTTCTGGCTGCTGACGCGCTACAGCGCGTCCCGGCTGTCGGTGTTCACGTTCCTGTCACCGCTGTTCGGCGTCGCGTTCGGCGTGCTGCTGCTCGGTGAATCGGTCGGCTGGCGCTTCATGTCGGCGGCCGCGCTGGTGCTGACCGGCATCGCGCTCGTCAACGCGCCGCCGCGCGGGCGCGCCTGACGCCACCCGGCCGGCCGCGGTCCGGCATCCCGCAACCGGCCCGGGAAAATAAAAAGGCTGCCCGCCAGGGCAGCCTCGTGAACCTCGCGCCGGCACGCGCCGCGCGCGTTGCCCGTTGCCGTTACTCCGCAGCCTTGCGCACCGCCGCAAGCGCCTGCGCGACGCCGACGTATTCGGCCACGCTCACGTCCTCCGCGCGCCGCGCGAGATCGAAACCGAGCCCTTCGAAATCGATCGTCTCGCGGTAGTCGCCGAGCGTGTTGCGCAGCATCTTGCGGCGCTGCGAGAACGCGGCCGTGACGACTTCGCCGAGCAGCACGGGATCGACGTCCGGCAGTTCGTGCGGCTCGTACGGAATCATCCGGACGATCGCCGAATCGACCTTCGGCGGCGGCTGGAACGATTCCGGCGGCACGTCGAGCATCTTCTCCATCACGTAGCGGTACTGCAGCATCACCGACAGCCGCGAGAACGCCTTCGTGCCCGGCTCCGCGACCATCCGCTCGACGACTTCGTTCTGCAGCATGAAATGCTGGTCGATGACCGCATCGGCGAACGTCATCAGGTGGAACAGCAGCGGGCTGGAAATGTTGTACGGCAGGTTGCCGACGATCCGCAGCGACGGCTTGTCGCCAGGCGCCGCGAGCGAGCGGAAGTCGAACGCGAGCGCGTCGCCCGCGTGCAGTTCCAGCAGCGCGCCGAAGCGCTGCTGCAGGCGCCCGATCAGGTCGCGGTCGAGCTCGACCGCGTGCAGCGGCGACTCGGGCGTCGCGAGACGCGCGATCAGCGGCTCGGTCAGCGCGCCGAGCCCGGGGCCGATCTCGACCATCCGCTGGCCGCGCGCGGGACCGATCGTCGCGACGATCGAGTCGATCACGCCGTGATCGACGAGGAAGTTCTGCCCGAAGCGCTTGCGCGCGAAGTGGCCTTGGTGCTGTCTGCTGTTCGACATCGACTGAAAAAAACGAAAAATACGACGAATAAGGTCAGGCCTTGGCCCGTGTGCGTCAGGACGCGCGGCGATGGCGCGCCATCGTGACGGCCGTGTCGAGCGCGGCGACCATGCTGCCCGGATCCGCGCGGCCCGTGCCGGCCAGATCCAGCGCGGTGCCGTGATCGACCGACGTGCGGATGATCGGCAGCCCGAGCGTGACATTGATGCCCTCGCCGAAGGTCGCATACTTCAGCACGGGCAAGCCCTGATCATGGAACATCGCGAGCACGCAATCGGCGCCCTCGAGATGGCGCGGCTGGAACAGCGTGTCGGCCGGATAAGGGCCGCGCGCGTCGATGCCCTGCGCTTGCGCCCGCGCGAGCGCCGGCGAGATCACGTCGATCTCCTCGCGGCCGAGGTAGCCGTTTTCGCCCGCATGCGGGTTCAGCCCCGTCACGAGGATGCGCGGCGCCGCGAGACCGAAGTCGCGCCGCAGGTCGCGATCGACGATCGCCAGCGTCTCGACGAGCCCGTCGATCGTCAGCGCGGCCGACACGTCCTTCAGCGGCAGGTGCGTCGTCGCAAGCGCGACGCGCAGCGGCCGCTCGCCGGTGCCCGCCAGCATCATCACGACGCGCGGCGTATGGGTGCGTTCCGCGAGGTATTCGGTATGGCCGGTAAACGGCACGCCGGCATCGTTGATCGTGCTCTTCTGCAGCGGCGCGGTAACGATCGCGTCGTACCGGCCCGCCAGCGCGCCGTCGATCGCGGCGTCGAGCAGCCCGAGCACGTAGCGGCCGTTGGCCGCGTCGAGCGTGCCCGCCTGCGCCGGCACGGCGAGCGGATGATGCTCGACCGACACCGGGCCGCCGCCGGCGAGCACCGCACGGTCGGCGCCGACGGCCGCCGCGCGCGCGTCGAGCAGCGCAGCGTCGCCGAGCACGGTGAAATGCGCGCCGGGCCAGCGCCGTGCGGCGTCCTGCAACGCCTGCACGGTCAGCTCCGGGCCGACACCCGCGGGTTCGCCGGTCGTGATCGCGATCTGCAGCGCGGGCGTCGTCATGTAAAGCTCGCTCAGTTCGCCGGGCCGGCGCCGCCGATCTTGTACTGCACGTACGACGAATCGCGCAGCTCGCGCAGCCAGTCGGCATACGCCTGCTCGGCCTTGCGCTGGCCGATCGCCTGGCGCGCGATATCCATCTGCTGCTGCACCGAGCCTTCCGCCTCGCGGCGGTCGATCACCTGGATCAGGTGGTAGCCGTATTCGGTACGCACCGGCTGGCTGATCTGGCCGTCCTGCAGGTTGTTCATCGCGCGCTCGAATTCAGGCACCGTCTCGCCCGGGCTGATCCAGCCGAGATCGCCGCCCTGCGACGCCGACCCGTCCTGCGAGTAGGTGCGCGCGAACTTCGCGAAATCGGCACCGGCCTCGACCTGCTTGCGAATGTCCTGCAACTGCTGGCGCGCCTGGCCTTCCGACTTGCCTTCGCCGACACGCAACAGGATGTGACGCACGTGCGTCTGCACGATCTTCGGCGCCGCGGCGGCTGCACCCTGGCTCTGGCGGCGGTCGACGAGACGCACGATCTCGAAGCCGTCCGGCACGCGGATCAGCGTCGGGTTGACCTGGCCCGGACGCAGCTTCGATGCGGCGTCGACGACGTCGGCCGGCAGCGCGCCCGGTGCCTTGAAGCCGAGGTCGCCGCCCTTCTTCGCGTCGTTCGCTTCCGAATTGTTCTTCGCGAGCTTCTCGAAATCGGCGCCGGACGTAGCCTGCTGCAGCAGCGCTTCAGCCTTCTTCTGCGCGGTTTCGATCTCGGCCTGCGGCGCATTGGTCGGCGCCTTGACGAAGATGTGCTGGAAGCGCAGGTCCTGCTGCTGCGATGCGTTCGGCCCGCGCTGGCTCGCGATGTAGTTCGCGACCTCGGCGTCCGACACGGTGATCTTGCCGTCGACCTCGCGCTCGCGCAGCTTCGACAGCATCAACTCGGTGCGGGCGTCGCTCGTGAACACGCTCCAGGGCACGCCTTGTGCCTCGAGACGCCCGCGATACTGTTCGAGCGTCATCCCGTTCGCCTGCGCGAGGCGCTGCAGCGTGGACTGCACGGTGGCGTCGTCGACGCGGATCCCGTCGTCCTTGGCCTTCTGCACCTGGATGCGTTCGAGCACCATCTGGTTCAGCACCTGCGCGCGCAGCTGGTCGGCCGGCGGCACGGGCGCGTTCTGCTGCTGCAGCCGGCGCGAGATCAGGCCGGCGCGCTGGTCGAGTTCGCGGCCGGTAATCACGTCGTTGTTGACGACCGCGACGACTTCGTCGGCGAGCTGCGCGCCTTGCGAACCGAGCGCCTGCGCCGCGGCCGGCGCGGCGGCGAGCAGCGCGGCGGACGCGGCGAGGCTGGACACGACTGCCGCGAAACGAAGGGTGTTCTTCATTGCCACTGATACTCCATTGAAATCGTGCTGACCGGTGCAGACAAGCCGGCGTTACTCGTAGTTGCTGAAGCGGGACATCGGCGGCGGCGCGGACGGCAGCGCCGTGTAACCCGGCACCCCGGCGCGGAATGCGGCCACGAGGCCATTGTCGACGCTCGACAGCCCCTTCAACGTCAGCTGCATCATGACTCGCGTCGACGAGTTCTGTTGCCCCGACGTATTCACGCCGTTCGCGTACCGCTGGATACCGACGCCGAGCGCCCAGCAATCCGCGTCGTATTGTAAGCCGAGCAGACCGTCGACGATCCGGTCGGCGGCCAGGTCGTAGTTGAAGCGGCCGACCGCATACAGGCGGCGCGTGAGCGGCCATTGCGCGGACACCAGGAACTGGTTGATCGGCTGGTTGTCCAGCGTCGTGTTCGCACGCGTATAGCGATAGCCAACGTTGATCACGCGGCGCTCGCCCGGGCTGAAACCGAAACCGACGCTCGACTTCACCAGCTGGTTGTTGTTCTGGTTGTACTGGAACGCCGTCTCCGACATGAAGCCGGAGCCGAGTTTCAGCGCGGCGCCGACGATCAGGTCCGAGTGGCGCGCCAGCACGGCGGACTGCCCCGAGTTCAGCGTGACGCGCTGATCGGCGAAGTAGTACTGCTGCGCGACCACGAAGCGCGCACGTTCGTCGCCGGTGCGCGGATCGATGAAGCGCGACGTGAGGCCGGCCGTGATCCGGTTCGCGTCCGCGATCCGGTCGTTGCCGACGAACGTGTTCGGCTGGTAGATCTCCGCGAGGCCGAAGTCCGATTCCGCGGTGTCGAACAGCGGCGCGTTCGACTGGTTGCGATACGGCGTGTACACGTAGTACAGGCGCGGCTCGAGGGTCTGGATGAAGTCCTGGCCGAACAGGCGCACCGAACGGTCGAAGATCAGGCCCGTGTCGAAGCTCACGGTCGGGATCGACTCGGTGAAGCGCTTCGGGCTGTTCGGCGTGCTCGACGACAGGTAGTTCAGGTCATACGACGCGAAGTGGTACTGGACCTTCGGCACGACAAAGTAGCCGGGGCCGTACACACCGTATGCGAGGTACGGGTTGAAAACGATCCGGTCGCCTTCGGTCGAATCGGCGGTCGTGATGCGGAACCGCGAATAGTCGGCTTCCGCGCCGAAGTCGAAGCCACCGACGTTGTACTTCGTGTACTTCACGTTCAATTGCGGCTCGCGGCTGTACGGCGCGATCGACGGCGGCAAGGTCTGCCAGTGCTGGTAGCGCGCGAGCACCGACCACGGGCCGTTGTTGTACGTGAGCCCGGCTTCCTGCTGGTACAGCGTCTGCGTCCCGTTGATGAACTCGTTCATCGACCCAAGGTCTTCGGGATACGTGTTGTCCGAGACCTTGTTGAAGTAGACGTAGCCGCCGAAACCGCCGCCGAAGTTCTGCTGGTGCTGCCAGTAGATCGCGTAGCGGTCGCGGTGCGCGAGCCGGTCATCCGGCAGGTAATTGGCCGTAAACGTGCCCGAATACGACGGCGACAGGTAGCGGAACGTCGCCTCGGTCTGCACGCCGCGCCGCGAGATGATGCGCGGCGTGATCGTCAGGTCGCGGTTCGGCGCGATGTTGAAGTAGTACGGCAGCGTCAGCTCGAACCCGTTGTTCGAGTTCATCGAGAACGTCGGCGGCAGCAGGCCGCTGCGGCGCTCGCCCGACAGCGGGAACGTCATCCACGGGCTCGCGAAGATCGGCACGCCCTGGAAGAACAGCACGCCGTTGCGCGCGGTGCCTTCGTCGGCGCCCGTATCGAAGTCGAAGCGGCTGCCCTTGATGTACCACGCGGGGTTCGTCGAACACTGGCACGCCGTGTAGGTGCCGTTGACGAACACCGAGCGCTCGCTGTCGAGCAGGTCGACGCGCTCCGCGCTGCCCGACCCGCCGGTCACGTTGAAGTGGTACTTCGGCGCCGTCATGAAGCCCTGGTTCGCCTCGATCTTCAGATGCGCTTCGGGGCCGGCGAACGACGTGCCGCCGTTGATCACCCGGACCTGGCCGTACGCATCGGCCATGTCGGTATCCTGATCGTAGTGGATCGCGTCGGCCTTCACGACCGCGTCGCCGCGGCGCAGCTCGGCCGAGCCCTTCGCGGCCAGGTCCTGCTCGGCCGTGCCGCTCGTATGGTCGGCAATCACGAAGGCGGACGGTTTCGCACCGTCCTTCAGCGGATGATCCTCGAGCTGGGGCGCGAGACGCAGATCCCACGGCGAGTCGAGCTGCTGCGGCTGCGCGGCCGCGCCCGACAGCTGCGCGTACGACACGGCCGGCACGAGGCCGGGCACGGCCAGGAGCGCGAGCGCGAGCCGCCGTTTGCGCGGCGCCCCGTCACCGGGGAAGACATTCGGGAATAGCGGTTTGGGCGGCATCTATCGTTTGGCGAATCGCCCCTTGTCAACCGCGCCTGCATGGCACATTCGCGCACGGCGGGCCGCACCGTCGCACCGCGACTGCGGCTGAGCGCAAACCGGGGAGGCGATCGGGCGGACGGCGCTACAGGCGGCGGGCCGGCACGGCGGAAGCTGACGCGGGGCGCGTCAAAAAAGTCGTGGGGTATTATATGGCAAGACGTTCCCCCCTCCGCCGAGTTTCATGACGCCCCCATCCGCCGCATCCCAGCCTGACGCCCGCCTCGAAGCACTCGCCGCGTGGCTGCGCCCGCTCGCCGAGCGCTACGCCCTCGACCTGTCGACCCTCGCGCCCGCGTCGTCGGACGCCAGTTTCCGCCGCTATTTTCGTGTCGCGTCGGCCACGAGCCCCGCTGGCTCGCTGGTCGCGGTCGATGCGCCGCCGCCCGAGAAGTGCCGCGAGTTCGTCCAGGTTGCGCAGCTGCTCGCCGCGGCCGGCGATCACGTGCCGGACGTGCTGGCCCACGATTTCGACGCGGGCTTCATGCTCGTGACGGACCTCGGCCGCACGTCGTACATCTCGGTGCTCGATCCGGCCGACCCGGCCGCCGCGCGGCCGCTGATGCGCGACGCACTCGACGCGCTGATCCGCTTCCAGCTGAGCTCGAAGCCCGACGTGCTGCCGCCGTTCGACGAGACGTTCCTGCGCCGCGAGATGGAGCTGCTGCCCGAATGGTATGTCGGCCGGCACCTCGGCAAGCCCGTCACCGACGCGATGCGCGGCACGCTCGACCGCACCTTCGCGCTGCTGGTCGCGAGCGCCCATGCGCAGCCGCAGGGCTTCATGCTGCGCGATTTCATGCCGCGCAACCTGATGGTCTGCGAGCCGAACCCGGGTGTGCTCGACTTCCAGGACGCCGTGTACGGGCCGCTGACGTACGACGTCGTGTCGCTGCTGCGCGACGCGTTCATCAGCTGGGACGAGGAGTTCGAGCTCGACTGCTTCGCGTACTACTGGGAAAAGGCGAAGAAGGCCGGCCTGCCGGTCGACCCCGATTTCGGCGAGTTCTACCGCCAGCTCGAGTGGATGGGGCTGCAGCGCCACATCAAGATTCTCGGCCTGTTCGCACGCATCAACTACCGTGACGGCAAGCCGCACTACCTGAACGACCTGCCGCGCTTCCTGACCTATGCGCGCAAGGTCGCACTGCGCTACCGCCCGCTCGTGCCGTTCGCGAAGCTGCTCGACGAGCTCGAGGGTAAGGCGGCGGCCGACGTCGGCTATACGTTCTGACCGCCCGATAGCCCTGAAACCCAGCCGAACATGAGCACTACCCTGACCACGGCGATGATCTTCGCCGCCGGGCGCGGCGAACGGATGCGCCCGCTGACCGACACCCGCCCGAAGCCGCTGCTCGAAGCCGGCGGCAAGCCGCTGATCGTCTGGCAGATCGAAGCGCTCGCCCGCGCAGGCATCGAGACGATCGTGATCAACCACGCATGGCTCGGCGAGCAGCTCGAGGCGACGCTCGGCGACGGCTCGCGCTGGGACGTGCGCCTCGCGTATTCGGCCGAAGGTGATGCACTGGAAACCGCGGGCGGCATCGCGCAGGCGCTGCCGCTGCTCGAGCGCGACGGCAAGCCAACGGTGTTCGCGGCGGTCGCCGGCGACGTGTACTGCGCATTCGACTACCGGACGCTCGCCGCCCGCGCCGCGCAGATGGCCGCGCTCGACGCGCCCGCGATGCATCTCGTGATGGTGCCGAACCCGCCGTTCCATCCGGCCGGCGATTTCGTGCTCCGCAACGACGGCCGGCTGGCGCTCGCCGGCGCCCCGCGCGTCACGTTCGGCAGCATCGGCTTGTACGACACGCGGATGTTCCGCGACATCGTGCCCGGCACGCACCGCGCGCTCTCGCCTTACTTCAAGGCGACCATCGAGGCCGGCCGCGCGAGCGGCGAATTGTATGAAGGTACCTGGGAGAACGTCGGCACGCCCGCCCAGCTCGGCGAGCTCGACGCACGGCTGCGCGCCGCCGCGGGCTGATCGTTGCGCGGCTGACCGCGCCGGGCCACCCGGCGCGGCGGCCAACCGCCCGGCCGATCGTCGGCAGGCCGATCAGGAATCGAATGCCGCGAACGCGCCGCCGGGTCACCCTGCCGTGACGGCGCAACGCCGCCCGATCCCGGACGGCCGGCAAACCGCCCGTTCCCGCCGCACGTCGCCCCGCACGGCAGCCACGCTTACGCGGCCTCGGCCGCTTCCCCGCCCGCCGCCGCGCGCTGCTGCTGCAGCGCCCACATCTGCGCATACAGCCCGTCCGCGCGCACGAGCTCGTCATGCGTGCCGCGCTCGACGATCCGTCCGTGGTCCATCACGAGAATCTGCTGCGCATGCACGACCGTCGACAGCCGGTGCGCGATCACGAGCGTCGTGCGGTGCCGCGCGATCTGGTCGAGCTCGTGCTGGATCGCGCGCTCCGAGCGCGAATCGAGCGCCGACGTCGCCTCGTCGAACAGCAGCACCGGCGGATCCTTCAGCAGCGTGCGCGCGATCGCGACGCGCTGCTTCTCGCCGCCCGACAGCTTCAGCCCGCGCTCGCCGACCGACGTGTCATAGCCCTTCGGCAAGCTTTCGATGAAGTCGTGGATATGCGCGGCGCGCGCGGCCGCGATCACTTCGTCGCGGCTCGCGGTCGGCCGGCCGTACGCGATGTTGTAGTAGATCGAGTCGTTGAACAGCACGGTGTCCTGCGGCACGATCCCGATCGATGCACGCAGCGAGTCCTGCGTGACGTCGCGGATGTCCTGGCCGTCGATCCGGATCGCGCCGCCCGCCTGCCGGTCGAGATCGTAGAAGCGGAACAGCAGCCGCGACAGCGTCGACTTGCCGGAGCCGCTGTGGCCGACCACCGCGGTCGTCGTGCCCGCGTCGATCGTGAACGTCACGTCGTGCAGGATCGGCCGCGACGCTTCGTACGAGAAGTTCACGTGCTCGAAGCGCACCTGCGCGCCGGCCACCGCGAGCGGCCGCGCGTCCGTCGCGTCCGCGACTTCCCTCGCGGCCGACAGCAGCCCGAACATCCGGTCCATGTCGGTCAGGCTCTGCTTCAGCTCGCGATACACGACGCCGAGAAAATTCAGCGGAATGTACAGCTGCAGCATGAAGGTGTTGATCAGCACGAGATCGCCGAGCGTCAGCTTGCCGGCGAGCACGCCCTGGGTCGCGCGCCACAGGATGAACACGAGCCCGGTGCCGATGATCGCCTGCTGGCCGAAGTTCAGCACCGACAGCGAGTTCTGCGAGCGGATCGCGGCCTTGCGGTAGCGCTTCAGGTTCTCGTCGTAGCGCTGCGCCTCCCACTCTTCGTTGCCGAAGTACTTCACCGTCTCGTAGTTGATCAGCGAATCGATCGCCCGCGAGTTCGCACGCGAATCGAGTTCGTTCATCGTGCGGCGAAAGTGCGTGCGCCAGTTGGTGACCTTCACGGTGAACACGATGTACGTGACCAGCGCCGCGAACGTGACATACGCGTAGTACGCCTCGTACTTGACCACGAAGAAGCCGAGCACGAGCCCGACCTCGACGAGCGTCGGCAGGATGCTGTACAGCGAATACGAAATCAGTTGCTGGATGCCGCGCGTGCCGCGCTCGATGTCGCGCGACATGCCGCCCGTCTGGCGTTCGAGATGGAAGCGCAGCGACAGCCCGTGCAGATGGCGGAATACCTGCAGCGCGAGCTGGCGCACCGCGCTCTCCGTGACCTTCGAGAACAGGAGCTCGCGCAGTTCGGTAAACAGCGACGTCGACAGCCGCACGAGCGCATAGGCGACGACCAGCAGGCCCACGCCGCCCGCGAGCACGATGCCGGCCGACTGCTCCGCGCGGCCGAGCGCCGTGAGCTGCTGCACGGCGGACAGGTGGTCGACGATGCGTTTCATCACGACCGGCACGCCGAGGTTCGCGACCTTCGCGCCGATCAGGCAGCCGAGCGCGAGCACGACGCGCCACTTGTAGGTGGCCAGGTACGGCAGCAGCGACCGGATGGTCTGCCAGTCGTTGCGAGGCCCGGTCGAAGCCGGCGCGGGCTCGCCGGAAGCGGAATATCGGCGCATGGGGGGGAAGGATCGGCGGCGGAGCCGGACGCGTGCTGCGGCGGCCGACTCGCCCGCTTTCTCGTACAATTTGCGGACGTTGTATTGTCGCAGAAGCCGCTACGCGCCGCTGCCGGCGGCCTCGCCGGCCGGCCTGCGCGTGGCGGCGCATTTATTACAGGATGAAAGCCCCCGCCATGACCGATTCGACCCTCGAACTTCCGCAAAAGCAGCCCGCGCTGCGCGTCGTCCCGCAACCGCACGACGCGAACGTCCACGGCGACGTGTTCGGCGGCTGGATCATGTCGCAGGTCGATATCGCCGGCTCGATTCCCGCGAGCCAGCGCGCGAACGGTCGCGTCGCGACGGTCGCGGTCAATTCGTTCGTGTTCAAGCAGCCGGTGTTCGTCGGCGACCTGCTGAGCTTCTATGCCACCATCACGCGCACCGGCAACACGTCCGTGACGGTCGACGTCGAGGTGTACGCACAGCGCATGCGCCTGATCGGCGAGATCGTGAAGGTCACCGAAGCGACGCTCACTTACGTCGCGACCGACACCGACCGCAAGCCGCGGCAACTGCCGCCGCTCTGACACGCGTGCCGCGCGGCCCGTCAGTGCGTGGCCGTCAACCCGAACTCCCGCATCGCCGGCACGAAATCGTGATTGAGCTTCGGCTTGCGCGACAGCTTCATCAGCACATAGCGCTGGAACGGCGCGAGCCGCTGCCACTGCGCGAGCGCGGGCGCCGGCAGCCCGGCCAGCGCGCTCTGCTGCACGAGCGCGTCCGGCACCATGTCGGTGGCGCGCCAGGTCGGCTGCTCGTCCGGCTGGAACCACGACGGTTCGAGATCGGCATGCGTGCGCAGCATCTCGAACAGCGCGTGATCGAAGTTGGGCTCGATCGCGGTGTCGTCGTCGGCCGGAAAGCGCGCGAGCAGCTTGCGGTCCTCGATCGGCAGCAGTTGCCACTGCTCCAGTGAAATCCGCAGACCAAACCGGTCGAGATTGAAACGCACGATCATCGGGATGTACGTCAGGTTTTCCGACGAATCGTGTTCGAAATTGAATAGCAGCGGAGCGTCGCTGAGTCCCATGGTCGTTACCTGAGTGGCGGATGCCGGCGCGGCCGGCCTGCCTGAGGTATTTTAGAACCTCTGCGCGCGAGCGGCGCACACGATCGTCGCCGCACCTGCCTCGAATCAACGGGAGTGCTCGTGAATCCGACCCAATCCGACGAACTGCGCGACGACCTGCGCGCCGAACCGCGCGGCGCAATCGAGCTGACCGTGCGCCGCACGCGCGGCGGCGTCGTCGAGACTGCGCACGACTACGTCGGCCAGGAATGGCCGGTCGCGCTGGTCTTCAACGGTATCTCGCACGCGGTGATGATGTGCACGCCGCGCGACCTCGAGGCGTTCGCGGTCGGCTTCGCGATCTCGGAAGGCATCGTCGCGCGCGGCAGCGACATCAAGGACATCGAGGTGATCCTGCACGTCGACGCGCCGCTGCCGCACGCGGAAGTGCATCTGGAGGTGGTCCAGCAGGCGTTCGCCGCGCTGAAGGACCGGCGCCGCGCGCTCGCGGGGCGCACCGGCTGCGGCGTGTGCGGGATCGAAAGCATCGACCTGCTCGACCTCGCGCCCGAACGGGTGCCTGACACCGGCTTTCTCGCGCGCCTTGCGCCCGACGCGCTCGCGCGCGCCGCGCATGCGCTGCCGGCCCACCAGGCGCTCACGCAACTCACCGGCGGCCTGCATGCGGCCGCGTGGTGCGACGCAACAGGCGCGATCCGGATCGCGTTCGAGGATGTCGGCCGCCACAACGCGCTCGACAAGCTGATCGGCGCGCTCGTGCTGTCGCGCGCCGACGCGACCGACGGCTTCGTGTTCCTGTCGAGCCGCGCGAGCTACGAGCTCGTGCGCAAGTCGGCGCGGGTCGGCATCCCGATGGTCGCGACGATCTCCGCGCCGTCGTCACTCGCGATCGAGATCGCGAAGACGGCCGGGTTGCGGCTGGTCAGCTTCTGCCGCGAAACCGGCCACGTCGATTACGGCACCGCTTGAGCGGTCGCGGCGGGCGCCTTGCCTGCGGGTCCGGAATCCGCAGCCGGCCGCTCGCCCGCGAGGGCCGGCGGAGGCACCTCGGATGCCGCCTCGCTCGTCCGGTTTCCGAGGTAGTCCGTCCAGAGCTTGCGGTCAGTGTCATAGAGCTTGCAGCGGCGGGCCGTGTCGAAGTACCAGCGCCAGCTGAAACGCTGCACGACGATCCGCCCGGGCAACATGTCCTCCAGCTTTGCCTGCGCCGGCTTGAGCCGGTACAGCGGCACGCTCATGTCGACGTGATGCGCCGTGTGCTCCATGATGTGGTGCAGCAGGCCACCGATACCGAGCGGGAACGTCAGGTGCAGCGTGGTCGACACGAACGGCGCAGCATTCGACCATTCGGCGCGGTTCGCGTGCCATGCGATGCGCGGGTCGGTATGGTGGACATACACGACGAAGCCGATCATCGAGCACCAGAACAAGAACGGCACGAACACACCGGTCGCGAGCAGCAGCGCGACGGGTTGTTGCGTCTCGATCGCCACCCCGACGACGGCGGCGATCCATACGGCCGCGAAGCCCGTCACCAGCAGGCAGTCGCGCCGGAACACCGGCCGCGACGCACCGATATAGCCCCGGGTCGGGAAATACATCCGAAGCCACCAGATCTCGACGAGATAGTAGAGGCCCGGCGCCCATCCGCTCCGGTAGACGCGATCCAGCCACCGCCGCGCCGGCGACAGCGCGGCGAATTCCGCCGGCGTATGCGGCGCCCACACGAAATCGAAGCCCTTCAGGTTCGTATAGCCGTGATGCACGACGTTGTGCCCGACTTCCCACAGGCTGTAAGGCGTCAGCGACGGCAGGAAGACGATGCGGCCGAGCCAGCGGTTCAGCCGGCGGTCGGGCGTCAGGCTCTGATGGCATGCATCGTGCCCGATGATGAACAGTCGCCCGGTGATGAACCCGGCGGCCATCCCGCAGACGATCTTGCCGACCGTCGACGGAATCAGCAGCGCGCCGGCGAACGCCGCGAACAGCAACAGGTAGTCGAGCACGAGCAGCAGGATCGGGCGCACGATCTCGCGCGTGGCGAACGGCACGAGCCATGCGCGGATCACCTTGCGATGCGGGAACGGCTCGTCGGCGCGAACCGGTGTCTGGGAATCGTTGTTGACCATGATGCAGAAAGGCGTGCGATTCGCACGCCCGAAAGAGAAGGAGCCGTGCGGCACGCACGGTACAGCGGGCCGGGCCGAACTGCGACCCGGGCCGGTTATCGCGACATCATGTTCATGCTGACGTTGTGCATCACCCACAGCGTCCCGACGATCAGGATCAACGCGGTCAGCACCGTATAGCTGAACGCCATCACGTTCCAGCGCTGGCTGGACGACGTGTTCATGTGCAGGAAGCAGACGAGATGCACGACGATCTGCACGAATGCGAGCCCCGCGAGCGCGATGATCGCCGCCTTCGGCGCCAGCACGCCGCCCATCACGAGGCCGAACGACGCGGCCGTCAGCAGCACCGACAGCATGAAACCGACGAGGTAGCCGCCGGTCGTACCGTGCGCTTCATCGTGGTGGATGAGTTGCGAATGGGCCATTTAGATCACGCTCGCGAGATAAACGAAGGAGAACACGCAGATCCAGACGATGTCGAGGAAGTGCCAGAAGAGGCTCAGGCAGGTAAGGCGCCGGAAGTCGCGCTCCGTCATGCCGGGGCCGCGAGCGATCTGCACGACGAGCACGACCATCCACAAGAGGCCGACCGCCACGTGCAGCCCGTGCGTGCCGACGAGCGCGAAGAACGCCGACAGGAATGCGCTGCGCTGCGGGCCCGCGCCCTGCGCGATCAGGTGCGAGAACTCGCGCAGCTCCATCGCGAGAAACGCGGCGCCCAGCACGAACGTCACTGCGAGCCACACGAACACCGTGCCGCGCCGGCGGCGCTGTGCGCCGAGCATCGCGAAGCCGTACGTGATGCTCGACAGCAGCAGCGCCGCCGTCTCGAGCGCGACGCCCGGAATGTCGAACAGGTCCTTCGCGCTCGGCCCGCCCGCGAACTGGTGGCCGAGCACCGCGAACGTCGCGAACAGCGACGCGAAGATCACGCAGTCGGTCATCAGGTACAGCCAGAAGCCGAACACCGAATGCGACGGCGGATGGTGGTGCGCGGCCGGATGACGGGCCGCGCCCGCGAGAGATTGATACGACATCAGTTCGCCTCCAGTTCGACTTCCGGCGCCGGTGTGCCGATCCGCACGCCTGCGCGTTGTTCCTCGATCTTGCGGACGGTATCCGCCGGAATGTAATAGCCGTCGTTGTCCTGTGCGCTGTACAGCACCACCGTTGCGACGATGCCGACGAGCGCGGCGATCGCGAGCCACCAGATGTGCCAGACGAGCGCGAAGCCGAGCAGCAGGCTGAAGATGCCGACGAAGAAGCCCGCGCTCGTGTTCGACGGCATGTGAATGTCCTCGTACCTGACATTCTTGCCGAGGCCGAGCCCGAGGCCCTTCGCCTTGCGGTACGCAAGCTCGTCGAGTTCGTGCACGTTCGGGAGGACCGCGAAGTTGTAGACCGCGGGCGGCGACGACGTCGCCCATTCGAGCGTGCGGCCGTTCCACGGGTCGCCCGTCGCGTCGCGATACTGCGGCTGGTTACGATTGCGCCAGCCGACCCACACCGACGCGACCTGAAACACCACGCCGAGCGCGATCAGCACCACACCGCATGCGGCGACGACCAGCCACGGATGCCATGCCGGGTTGTCATAGTGGTTCAGGCGGCGCGTCATGCCCATGAAGCCGAGCACATAGAGCGGCACGAACGCGACGTAGAAGCCGGTGAGCCAGCACCAGAACGCGCGCTTGCCTTGCTGCTCGTCGAGCTTGAAGCCGAACACCTTCGGGAACCAGAAATGGACGCCCGCGAAATAGCCGAACACGACGCCACCGATGATCGTGTTATGGAAGTGCGCGATCAGGAACAGGCTGTTGTGCAGCACGAAGTCCGCGCCGGGAATCGCCAGCATCACGCCCGTCATGCCGCCGAGCGTGAACGTCACCATGAAGCCGATCGTCCACAGTACCGGCACCGTGAACTCGACACGTCCGCGGTACATCGTGAACAGCCAGTTGAAGATCTTCACGCCGGTCGGGATCGCGATGACCATCGTCATAATCCCGAAGAACGCATTGACGTCGGCGCCCGAGCCCATCGTGAAGAAGTGATGCAGCCACACAAGGAACGCCAGCACCATGATCGCGCACGATGCGTACACCATCGTCTTGTAGCCGAACAGCGGCTTCTTCGCGAACGTCGAGATGACTTCCGAATAGATGCCGAACGCAGGCAGCACGAGGATGTACACCTCCGGATGGCCCCATGCCCAGATCAGGTTCAGGTACAGCATCGCGTTGCCGCCGGCATCGTTCGTGAAGAAGTGCATGTCGAGGTAGCGATCGAGGCCGAGCAGCGCGAGCGCGACCGTCAGGATCGGGAACGTCGCCATGATCAGCACGTTCGAGCACAACGCGGTCCATGTGAACACCGGCATCTTCATCAGCGTCATGCCCGGCGCGCGCATCTTGATGATCGTCACGAAGAAGTTGATCGACGTGATCAGCGTACCGACGCCCGAGATCTGCAGCGCCCACAGGTAGTAGTCGACGCCCACGCCCGGGCTGAACTGCAGCTCGGAAAGCGGCGGATACGCGAGCCAGCCCACCTGCGCGAATTCGCCGAGCACCAGCGAGATGTTCATCAGAATCGCGGCGACCGCCGTCATCCAGAACGAGAGCGAGTTCAGGAACGGGAACGCGACGTCGCGCGCGCCGATCTGCAGCGGCACGATCAGGTTGAAAAACGCGACCAGCAGCGCCATCGCCATGAAGAAGATCATGATCACGCCGTGCGCGGTGAAGATCTGGTCATAGTGGTGCGGCGGCAGATAGCCGGGGCCGTTGTACGCGAGCGCGAGCTGCAGGCGCATCATGACCGCATCCGCGAAGCCGCGCAGCAGCATCAGCACGGCGACGATCAGGTACATCACGCCGATCTTCTTGTGATCGACGGACGTCAGCCATTCGCTCCATAGCCATTTCCACCGGCCGGTGACCGTCAGTGCGGCGACGATGCCCAGCACGACGAGCCCCATGAAGGCGCTCGCCCCCATGATGATGGGCTGATCGAGCGGGATCGCCGAAAGTGTCAGTTTGCCGAACATGCGTTACCCCTTCGTCGTGCAGGCGGCGTCCTTCGGGTCGAGGACGTGGCCGTTGTTGTATTTCGCGATGATGTTGTGGAACAGCTTCGGATCGACCGACGAGAAATAGTGCACGGGCGCCTTCTCGCTCGGCTGCGCGACCGTGCCGTACGCGGTCATGTCGAGCCGGTCGGACGACGCCTTCACCTTCTGCACCCACGCGTCGAACTGCTCGCGCGGCTCGGCGAGCGTGCGGAACTTCATGTCGGAGAAGCCACGGCCGCTGTAGTTGGCGGACACGCCGGCGTAGTTACCTGCCTCGTCGGCGATCAGATGCAGGCGTGTCTGCATGCCGGCCATCGCATAGACCTGGCTGCCAAGCTGCGGGATGAAGAACGAGTTCATCACCGAATCCGACGTGATGTGGAAATTCACCGGCGTGCCGACCGGAATCGCGAGCTGGTTCACCGACGCGATGCCGAGTTCCGGATAGATGAACAGCCACTTCCAGTCGAGCGCGACCACCTCGACATTGATCGGCTTGACCGACGATTCGATCGGTCTGTACGGGTCGAGCTCGTGCGTCGTCCGCCAAGTGAGCACGCCGAGGAACAGGATGATCAGCGTCGGCACCGTCCAGATCACGACCTCGATCGCGGTCGAGTGCGACCAGTTCGGCGCGTAGGTGGCGTTGCGGTTCGACGCGCGATAGCGCCACGCGAACCACAGCGTGAGCAGGATCACCGGAATGACGACGATCAGCATCGTCCACGTCGCCGTCGCAATCAGCGATTTTTCCGCGACGCCCACCGCGCCCTTCGGATCGAGCACGTGAAGGTCGCTGCATCCGGCGAGTCCAGCCAGCAGCCCGATGACGGGTGCCGCACGCGCCCCGCCGGTGAATCGTCCGATCATTGTTCGTTCGCCTGATTGTCGTTGAGAAGAACCGCTGGCCGCACGCCGCCATCGCGCGACGCATCCGGCCGCGGCGACCTGTGCGCGAACTGTACGGAAAATTGCCGCAGTGCAACTTGACGGCGGACAAGGTTTGCCGAGGTGAGCCGGAACCGCTCCGAGCGGGGCGGGTCGGGAGACTGGCACTGGCACTGGCACTGGCACTGGCACTGGCACTGGCACTGGCACTGGCACTGGCACTGGCACTGGCACCGGCACCGGCACTGGCACTGGCGATGCCCTGCGGCAAAACCGGCGCTGGGCTTTCGCTCAAGCACCGCGGATAGCGGACGGCGACAGCGGGGCGGGGAGCGTGACGGCGGTGCACCGCGACATGACGGACGCCGGCGCGAACTGCGCAGCAGTCTCGGCGGCGGAACGGCGTCGGATGCGGAGGGCAGACGCGGAACGCCATGCGAGCGCATGGCGATTCAGGATCGAGCCGCCGCGCCGATTGATGCGTCGGCAACGAGGACCGAACGCAAGCCGCACGGCGGGCGGCGCGCGAGGCGCAAGCGTTGCCGCGCCGGACGGTCAAGGCGTCCGGCGCGGCGAAGCGCTTGCGCCCCGTGTCAGTCGAACTGACGGAAATCCGGCTTGCGCTTCTCGAAGAACGCCGTCATCGCCTCGCGTGCTTCCGGCGCGCGCAGCATCGCGGCAAAATGGCCGGCCTCCTCGGCCATCCGCGCGGACGTCGCCACGCCGCCCGTATCCTTCAGCAGCGCCTTCGTCACGCGCAACGACGCCGCCGGCAGTGCCGCGAGCTTCGCCGCCTGCTTCGCCACGAACGCGTCGAGCTCGGCAGCCGGCAGCACGCGGTTGACGATGCCGATCCGGTGCGCTTCCAGCGCATCGAACGCCTCGCCGAGCAGCAGCTTCTCGGCCGCGACTTGATGGCCGGCCAGGCGCGGCAGCAGCACGCTCGACGCGGCTTCCGGACACAGCCCGAGCTGCGCGAACGGCAGCGAGAACGTCGCGGTGTCGGCCGCGTAGACCAGATCGCAGTGCAGCAGCATCGTCACGCCGATGCCGATCGCCAGACCCGGCACCGCGGCCACGATCGGCTTGCTCGCGCTGCTGATCCGCGCAAGGAACTGGAATACCGGAGCGGTGTCGTCCTTCGGCGGCGCCTTCAGGAAATCCTCGAGATCGTTCCCCGCGGTGAAGTTGCCGTCGCTGCCGCGCAGCACGATCACGCGGATCGCCTTGTCTTCCTGCGCGTCGGCCAGCGCATCGGCCATCGTCTGGTACATCGCCGCCGTCAGCGCGTTCTTCTTCGCCGGGCGCGCGATCGTGATCGTCATCACGCCTTCGGCGCGTTCCACTTGAATTTCGGACACAACCGTCTCCTTTGACTTTCCTCTACCGGAATGAAAAACGGTGCGCGAGCTCGTGGCCCGCGCACCGTCGTCGCTTTGCGTCGCGTCCCGCTTACAGGCGTTCGATGATGCCCGCGGCGCCCATGCCGGTGCCGACGCACATCGTGACCATCCCGTACTTCAGGTTGCGGCGGCGCAGGCCGTGCACGACGGTCGCCGCGCGGATCGCGCCGGTCGCGCCGAGCGGGTGGCCGAGCGCGATCGCGCCGCCCATCGGGTTGACCTTCGACGGGTCGAGGCCGAGGTCGCGCATCACCGCCAGCGATTGCGCGGCGAACGCCTCGTTCAGCTCGATCCAGTCGAGATCGTCCTGCTTCAGGCCGGCGGCCTTCAGCGCGGCCGGAATCGCTTCCTTCGGGCCGATGCCCATGATTTCCGGCGGCACGCCGCGCACCGCGAAGCTCACGAAGCGCGCGAGCGGCGTCAGGTTGAACTCCTTCAGCACTTTCTCCGACACGACGAGCAACGCACCCGCGCCGTCCGACGTCTGCGAGCTGTTGCCGGCCGTGACCGAGCCCTTGTTCGCGAACACCGTGCGCAGCTTCGCGAGGCCTTCGATCGACGTATCCGCGCGCGGACCTTCGTCGAGCGCGATCTCGCGCGTCTTCACGTCGACTTCGCCGGTCGCGAGGTTCGGGAAACGCTCGGTGATCGTGTACGCGGCGATTTCGTCGTTGAACTCGCCGGCTTGCTGCGCGGCCAGTGCCTTGCGATGCGACTCGACCGAGAACGCGTCCTGGTCTTCGCGGCTCACCTTCCACTGCTCGGCGACGCGCTCGGCCGTCAGGCCCATCCCGTACGCGATGCCGAAGTCTTCGTTGCGATCGAAGATGTGCGGCGACATCGACGGCTTGTTGCCCATCATCGGCACCATGCTCATCGATTCGCAGCCACCCGCGAAGATCGCGTCTGATTCACCGACACGGATGCGGTCGGCCGCCATCGCGAGCGCGGTGATGCCCGACGCGCAGAAGCGGTTGACCGTCACGCCGCCGACCGTCTGCGGCAGGCCGGCGAGCAGCGCGCCCATGCGCGCGACGTTCAGGCCCTGCTCGGCTTCCGGAATCGCGCAGCCGATGATCGCGTCCTCGATCAGCTTCGTGTCGAAGCCGGGCACCTGCGCGACCGCCGACCTGATCGCGTGGACCAGCAGCTCGTCCGGGCGCGTGTTCTTGAAGACACCGCGCGGGGCCTTGCCGATCGGCGTGCGGCTGGCGGCGACGATGTATGCGTCTTGCAATTGTTTGCTCATTTGAGACTCCTTGCCTTATCCGCTCGCTCAGTTACGCACCGGCTTGCCGGTCTGCAACATGCCCATGATCCGTTCCTGCGTCTTCTGCGTGCCGAGCAACTCGACGAACGCACGGCGCTCCAGCGCGAGCAGCCACTGCTCGTCGACCAGGCTGCCGGCTTCGACGTCGCCGCCGCACACGGCTTCGGCTATGCGGCTCGCGATCAGGTAGTCGTGGTCGCTGATGAAACGACCGTCACGCATGTTGACGAGCGATGCCTTGATCGTCGCGATCGCCGAACGGCCTGCGACCGGCACGTCCTTCGCGCGCAGCGGTGCACGGTAGCCGGTGGCGGCCAGCGCACGCGCTTCCTTCTTCGCGGTGTCGAGCAGTTCGAACACGTTGAAGATGATCGTGTCGGACGGCTTCACGTAGCCCATCGCACGTGCATCGTGCGCGGACGCCGAGACCTTCGCCATCGCCGCGTTCTCGAACGACTTCGTGACGAACTTCAGGATGTCGGTGGTCGCGTTCGCGGCGGTCGCGGCATCCGCTGCGCGCAGCGCCGCTTCCTTCAGGCCGCCGCCCGCCGGCACGAGGCCGACGCCCACTTCGACGAGACCGATGTAGCTCTCGACGTGCACGACGCGCTTCGCGCTGTGCAGCATCAGCTCGCACCCGCCGCCGAGCGCGATGCCCGACACGGCCGCGACAACCGGCACGTTCGCGTACTTCACGCGCAGCATGCCTTCCTGGAACTTCTTCACGAACGGCTCGATGCCCTTCGCGCCGCCCATCATGAACGCGGGCATCGCCTCTTCGAGGTTCGCACCGGCCGAGAACGGGCCCCCCGGCGTGCCGAGCTTCAGCGAGGTCGGCTGCCAGATCACCACGCCCTTGTAGTCCTGCTCCGCGAGCTCGATCGCCTGCACGAGGCCGTCGATCACGCTCGGTCCGATCGTGTTCATCTTCGACTTGAACGACACGATCACGACGTCGTCCTCGCCTGCGCGATCATCGACCCATGCACGCACCGCGTCGGTTTCGAACAGCGTCTTGCCGTACATCTTCGGATCGGTGCCCGCTTCGCCGAGGAGCGGCGCGCGGAATACCTGCTTGTCGTAGACCGCGAGGTCCGAACGCGGCACGAAGCGCTTCGATGCCGGTGCCCACGAGCCTTCGGCCGTGTGCACGCCGCCCTGCTCGGCGACCGGGCCTTCTAGCACCCACGACGGCAGCGGCACGTTCGCGAGCGCCTTGCCGGCCGCGATGTCTTCCTGCACCCACTCGGCGACCTGTTTCCAGCCGGCGGCCTGCCAGCCTTCGAACGGGCCTTCGTTCCAGCCGAAGCCCCAGCGGATCGCGAGGTCGACGTCGCGCGCGTTGTCGGCGATCGACTCGAGATGCACGCCGATGTAGTGGAACACGTCGCGGAAGATCGACCACAGGAACTGCGCGTGCGGATGGTCCGTCTCGCGCAGCAGCTTCAGGCGTTCCGCCGGCGGACGCTTCAGGATGCGGCCGACTGTTTCGTCCGCCTTCGCGCCCGAATCCACGTAGCTGCCCGTCTTCGCGTCGAGCACCTTGATCGCCTTGCCTTCCTTCTTGTAGAAACCGCCGCCCGTCTTCTGGCCGAGCGCGCCCTGCTTCACCAGCTCGGCGAGCACGGCGGGCGTCTGGTAGACCGGGAAGAACGGATCGTCGGCGAGGTTGTCCTGCATCGTCTTGATCACGTGCGCCATCGTGTCGAGGCCGACCACGTCCGCGGTGCGGAACGTCGCCGACTTCGCGCGGCCGAGGCGGCTGCCCGTCAGGTCGTCGACTTCGTCGAAGCGCAGGCCGAACTTCGCGGCCTCGGTGATCACCGCGAGGATCGAGAAGATGCCGACACGGTTCGCGATGAAGTTCGGCGTGTCCTTTGCGCGCACGACGCCCTTGCCGACGATGCTCGTCAGGAAGGTTTCGAGCTGGTCGAGGATCTCCGGACGCGTATGCGCGGTCGGGATCAGCTCGACGAGGTGCATGTAGCGCGGCGGGTTGAAGAAGTGCACGCCGCAGAAGCGCGACTTCAGCTCGTCCGAGAAACCTTCGGACAGCTTCGTGATCGACAGGCCAGACGTATTGGTCGCGAAGATCGCATTCGGCGCGATGTGCGGTGCGACCTTCTTGTACAGGTCGTGCTTCCAGTCCATCCGCTCGGCGATCGCTTCGATCACGACGTCGCACTCGGCGAGCTTCGCGATGTCGTCTTCGTAGTTCGCGGCTTCGAGGTATTTCGCGTCGTCCTTCACGCCGAACGGCGCGGGCGACAGCTTCTTCAGGTTCTCGATCGCCTTCAGCGCGATCGCGTTTTTCGGGCCTTCCTTGGCCGGCAGGTCGAACAGCAGCACCGGCACGCGCGCGTTGACGAGGTGCGCGGCGATCTGCGCGCCCATCACGCCGGCGCCCAGCACGGCGACCTTGCGAATCAGGAAATTGCTCACGGGATGTCTCCGGATAGTGTCGTGCAGCGCGGGTTGTGAGGGCTGCACGGCGAAGTGAGTACCAGGAACCGTTGCGTTCGGGCGGCGCGCGGCGCGCACCGCCCGGACTCGCGTCAGAACAGCGATTCGTCGACTTCCATCATCGTCTTCGAACCGGCGCGCGCGGCGCGGATCGTCGCTGCCGTCTCAGGCAGCAGGCGCGCGAAGTAGAAGCGGGCCGTCGCGAGCTTCGACTTGTAGAACGGATCGCCCGACGCTTCGTTGTCGAGGGCGAGACGCGCCATGCGCGCCCAGAAGTACGAGAACACCAGGTGGCCGACGGTGCGCAGGTACGGCACGGCGGCAGCGCCGACTTCGTCCGGGTTCTGCATCGCCTTCATGCCGATTTCCATCGTCAGCTTCTGCACCTTGTCGCCGATGTCGGCGAGGGGGTTGATGAACTCGGCCATCTCCGGCTTCACGCCTTCGGCTTCCGCGAATTCGGTGACGAGCTTGCCGAACTTCTTCAGCTTCGCGCCCATGTCGCCGAGCACCTTGCGGCCCAGCAGGTCGAGCGACTGGATCGAGTTCGTGCCTTCGTAGATCATGTTGATCCGCGCGTCGCGCACGTACTGCTCCATGCCCCACTCGGAGATGAAGCCGTGGCCGCCGTAGATCTGCATCGCGTGGTTGGTCGACTCGAACGCGTTGTCGGTCAGGAACGCCTTGATGATCGGCGTGAGCAGCGCGACGAGGTCGGCCGCTTCCTTGCGCACCGCTTCGTCACCGTGCGACAGCTCCTTGTCGATCTGCAGCGCGGACCAGTACGTGAACGCGCGTGCGCCTTCCGCGTAGGCCTTCTGCGTGAGCAGCATGCGGCGCACGTCCGGGTGCACGATGATCGGGTCGGCCGGCTTGTCCGGTGCCTTCGGGCCCGTCAGCGAACGCATCTGCAGGCGTTCCTTCGCATACGTCAGCGAGTTCTGGTACGCGACTTCCGTGAGCCCCAGGCCCTGCATGCCGACGCCCAGACGCGCGGCGTTCATCATCACGAACATCGCGTTGAGGCCCTTGTTCGGCTCGCCGACCATCCAGCCCTTCGCGCTGTCGAGGTTCATCACGCACGTCGAGTTGCCGTGGATGCCCATCTTGTGTTCGATCGAGCCGCACTTGATGCCGTTGCGCTCGCCCGGCTCGCCCGCGGCGTCCGGAATGAACTTCGGCACGATGAACAGCGAGATCCCCTTCGTGCCTTGCGGCGCGTCCGGCAGGCGCGCGAGCACGAGGTGGATGATGTTCTTCGACATGTCGTGCTCGCCGCTCGAGATGAAGATCTTCGTGCCGCTGATCGAGTACGAGCCGTCGCCGTTCGGTTCGGCCTTGGTGCGCAGGATGCCGAGGTCGGTGCCGCAGTGCGGCTCGGTCAGGCACATCGTGCCCGTCCATTCGCCCGACACGAGCTTCGGCAGATACTGTTTCTGGAGTTCCGGCGCGCCGTGCGCGTGCAGGCATTCGTACGCGCCGTGCGACAGGCCCGGATACATCGTCCACGCCTGGTTCGCCGAGTTCAGCATTTCGTAGAGCGCGTTGTTCACGAACGCGGGCAGGCCCTGGCCGCCGTAGTCCGGATCGCAGCCGAGTGCCGGCCAGCCGGCCTCGACGTACTGCTGATACGCTTCCTTGAAGCCGGTCGGGGTCTTCACGACGCCGTCGCCTTCATACGTGCAGCCTTCGCGGTCGCCGACCTGGTTCAGCGGGAACAGTACCTCGGAGCAGAACTTGCCCGCCTCCTCGAGGACCTGGTTGATCGTGTCGGCGTCGAGGTCCGCATGCTTGGGCATTTGCTTGACTTCGGCTTCGACGTTCAGAAGCTCGTGCAACACGAATTGCATGTCGCGCAGCGGCGCGGCGTACTGTCCCATGACTCTCTCCAAAGGTGGGCAAAACGGCTCGAGCTCCTGGCGGGCGGGTCACGCGCCGCTAACGGCTCTCGCTCTGATACGAAACAATCGTCTTTTCCAGCGCGGCCCACGTGAGGCGCACGGCATCCGGCGAATGCAGGAAACGTGCGTCGTGATGCAGGCCGAGCGTGAAGCTGTACAACTCGAAGAGCATCAGGTCCGGATCGGTATCCGCACGCAGATGGCCTTCTTCCTTCGCCTGCGAAATGGCACGCAGCATCGCGGCACGCCAGGCCGTCACGCTCGCGATCAACTGCTCGCGCACGGGGCTGTCAGGCCGGTCGTCGTACTCGACGGCACCGCTGATGTAGATGCATCCGGTCGTCACCTCCTGGATGCGCTTCTCCGTCCAGCGGGCCAGCATCGCCCGCAGGCGCGGCAAGCCGCGCGCCTCGCGCAGGCTCGGAAAGAACACCTCGTTTTCGAAACGATGGTGATACTCGCGGACGACCTCGACCTGCAGGTCTTCGCGCGATCCGAAGTGCGCGAACACGCCGCTCTTGCTCATCTGCATGCGCTCGGCCAGCAGGCCGATCGTCAGCCCCTCCAGCCCGTCACGGCTGGCGAGGTCCAATGCAGCTTCAAGTATCGCGGCACGCGTCTGTTCGCCTTTTCGCATAGCTTTTTCTGTAACCGTTCGGGGGTTCGAATAAAATCGAACGGCCGTACTATTATTGAGTGCGGCCGCTCGCGAAACAAGGAAATTATTAGAAACCGGTGTCTAACCGAGCCGCTATTTTGCGCGATTCCGGCGGGACCGGAGCGGCTTTTCCGCACGAACGTGCGGACAGATTTTTGAAGCGAACGCTTAGTCGTAACCGCCGACCGTCAGCGCCTTCATCACGAGGCGGTACGTGTTGTACGCGAGCCAGTTCAGCGCACGCTCGATGCGCGGCCGCGCGGCGTACCGGGCGGCGTCGATTTCGCGGCCTTCGGCGAAGGCCGCCGCGATCGCGTCGCGCAGTTCGTTCGTGACCGCGTCGTAGCGCACCAGCACGACGTTGGCCTCATTGTTCAGCATCAGGCTCAGCGCGTCCAGGTTCGACGAGCCGACCGTCGCCCAATTGTCGTCGATTACCGCGACCTTGCCGTGCAGGATCGTCTTGTCATATTCCGCCACCCGCACGCCCGCGCGCAGCAGCGCGTGATACAGGAACGGCACGGCCGTATCGAGCGCCGTGAATTCCTTGCGGCCGATCAGGATCCGCACGTCGACGCCGCGTCGCGCGGCGCCCGTCAGCGCGCGGCGCAGCTTGCGGCCGGGCATGAAGTACGGGTTCGCGAGCAGGATCCGGTGGCGCGCCTGGCCGATCGCCGCGAGATAGGTCTTCTCGATCGCGCGGCGGTTCACGACGTTGTCGCGCGCGACGAACGCGACGCTCGGCTCCGTCACGACCCGCAGCGCGCCGGCCTTGACCCACCGGTGGCTGCGCATCCAGCGCCGGAACATGTCCGGGAACGCTTCACCGCCGTGCAGCCCGGCCGCGTACTGCGCATACGGCTTGTGGCCGAACTGGATCCGGTGCCACTGCAGCTCGAACGCGGCGCCCACGTCGGACACCGCCGGCCCGGCCATCTCGACCGCGAAATCCCAGCGCGGAAACGGCAGCGTCGCGCTGCCCTGCGTGTAGTCGTCGACGATGTTGATCCCGCCGCAGAACGCGACCGCATGATCGATCACCGCGAGCTTGCGGTGCGTGCGAGAAAAGCCGAAACGGCCAAACAGGAAACGGTTGTAGATGCAGTGCTCGACGCCGGCCTTGGCCCACGTGTCAAACAGCGGCAGGCGCGCGGTGCCGATGCCGTCGGTGATCACGCGCACGCGCACGCCGCGCTGCGCCGCGCGGATCAGCGCATCCGATACCGGGCGGCCGGCCGCGTCGTCGCAAAAGATGTAGGTTTCGAGCATGACCTGCTCGTGCGCGGCGTCGATGCGTTCGATCAGCGCGTGGAAGAATTCGCCGCCGGTCTCGCACAGCCGCACCGTGTTGCCGGCCGTAAACGCGAGTCGCGACGCGGAGCCGCGCTCCTGCAGGAACATCTGCCGCAATTGCGCGAAGCGCTTGCGGGTTTCCGCATTCATGCGGACGAGCCGTGCGGCACCCGCGCGAGCGCCGCGCGCACGGGCAATTGCAGGATCGCCTCGGCGTTCGACGGCGAGAAACAGCGTGCTGCGGCTTCGCGGTACGGCAGCCACGCGTGGTCGACATGCTCGCGCGGCGACAGCGTCACGTCGACGCGGCGCGGCACGCACAGGCCGAACCAGTGCTCGACATTGCGCGTGACGCCCGGTGCGTAGCGATGCAGGTATTGCGGATAGATCGTGTATTCGAGCCGGTGGTGCCAGTCGATCAGCGCACTGGCCGGCACGTCGTGCGACCCGACCGAGATGCCGGTTTCCTCGGCCACTTCACGCGCGGCCGTCAGCGCGAGCGGCTCGTCGAGCGTGTCCTTCGATCCGGTCACCGATTGCCAGAAATCGGGCTGGTCGGCGCGCTTGATCACCAGCACGTCGAGTTCGGGCGTATAGATCACGACGAGAACGGATTCGGGGATTTTCGGCGGCTTCGTCATCTTTGTTTCATGCGGCACCGGGCCGTGTGCCGGCCTGTGCCCGAACGGGCGGCAAGTGCTGCGACTGTACCGCAAAAAACGAAAAAGGCGCACCACGGCGCCTTTTTCATTGGGAGTCGTGCGCGCGTTACCGCGCCCACGACCTGCGACAAGCGCGTTACGCCTTCGGCTGTTCCGGCTGACGCAGGCGGATGTGCAGTTCGCGCAGCTGACGCTCGTCCACCGGGCTCGGCGCCTGCGTGAGCAGATCCTGCGCACGCTGCGTCTTCGGGAACGCGATCACGTCGCGGATCGAGTCGGCACCGGCCATCATCGTGACGATGCGGTCGAGACCGAATGCGATACCGCCGTGCGGCGGCGCGCCGTACTGCAGCGCGTCCAGCAGGAAGCCGAACTTCAGCTGGGCTTCTTCCGCGCCGATCTTCAGCGCGCGGAACACCTTGCTCTGCACTTCCTCGCGGTGGATACGCACCGAGCCGCCGCCGATTTCCCAGCCGTTCAGCACCATGTCGTACGCCTTCGCGAGGCAGCGGCCCGGATCGGTCTCGAGGTACTCGAGGTGCTCGTCCTTCGGGCTCGTGAACGGGTGGTGAGCCGCGACGTAGCGCGCATCTTCGTCGTCGTATTCGAACATCGGGAAGTCGACGACCCACAGCGGCTTCCAGCCGGCCTGGACCAGACCGTTCGCCTTGCCGAATTCCGAATGGCCGATCTTCAGGCGCAGCGCGCCAAGGCTGTCGTTGACGACCTTCGCGCGGTCGGCCGCGAAGAAGATGATGTCGCCGTCTTCAGCGCCGGTGCGCTCGAGGATCGCCGCGATCGACGCGTCGTGCAGGTTCTTGACGATCGGGCTTTGCAGGCCGTCGCGGCCCTTCGCCTTCTCGTTGACCTTGATCCATGCGAGGCCCTTCGCGCCGTAGATGCGCACGAATTCCGTGTAGCCGTCGATGTCGCCGCGCGACAGCTCGCTGCCCTTCGGCACGCGCAGCGCCGCGACACGGCCGTCCTTCGCGTTGGCCGGCGTGCTGAACACCTTGAAGTCGACGTCCTTCATCGCGTCCGTCAGCTCGGTGAACTCGAGCTGCACGCGCAGGTCCGGCTTGTCCGAACCGAAACGCGCCATCGCTTCCGAGTACGGCATGACCGGGAATTTCGCGTCGAGCTCGACGTCGATCGTCGTCTTGAAGATGTGACGGATCATGTCTTCGAACAGGTCGCGGATCTCCTGCTCGCCAAGGAACGACGTCTCGCAGTCGATCTGCGTGAATTCCGGCTGACGGTCGGCACGGAGGTCCTCGTCGCGGAAGCACTTGGTGATCTGGTAGTAACGGTCGAAGTTCGCGACCATCAGCAGCTGCTTGAACAGCTGCGGCGACTGCGGCAGCGCGAAGAACTGGCCCGCGTTCACGCGCGACGGCACGAGGTAGTCGCGCGCGCCTTCCGGCGTGCTCTTCGTCAGCATCGGCGTTTCGATGTCGATGAAGCCCTGCTCGTCGAGGTACTTGCGCGCTTCGATCGCGACGCGGTAGCGCAGGCGCAGGTTGTGCTGCATCTGCGGACGGCGCAGGTCGAGCACGCGATGCGTGAGGCGCGTCGTTTCCGACAGGTTGTCGTCGTCGAGCTGGAACGGCGGCGTGACCGACGCGTTCAGCACGTTCAGCTCGTGGCACAGCACTTCGATCTTGCCGCTCTTCAGGCCGGCGTTGACCGTGCCTTCCGGACGGTTGCGCACGAGGCCCTTGATCTGTACGCAGAACTCGTTGCGCACGCCTTCGGCGGTCGCGAACATTTCCGCGCGATCCGGGTCGCAGACCACCTGCACGAGGCCTTCACGATCGCGCAGGTCGATGAAGATCACACCGCCGTGATCGCGGCGGCGCTGCACCCAGCCGCACAGCGACACGGTTTGGCCCAGCAGGTGTTCGGTCACGAGACCGCAGTATTCAGTACGCATCGACATGATGTTTGCTTTCGTTCGGTTTGATCAACGGGTGCCGCGACGCGCGGCCCGGGCGATGATTCTTTACTTACAGCGGCGGCTCGACGGGACGGCGGGCGGGCGCCGGAGCCGGCGCCGGAGGCGCCACGACGCCCATCGAGACGATGTACTTGAGCGCGGCATCGACCGACATGTCGAGTTCGATGACTTCGCTCTTCGGCAGCATCAGGAAGAAGCCCGACGTCGGGTTCGGCGTCGTGGGCACGTACACGCTCACGTACTCTTCCGTCAGATGGTTGACCACGTCGCCGCCGGGCGCGCCGGTCAGAAACGCGATCGTATACGAGCCGCGACGCGGGTATTCGATCAGCAGCGCCTTGCGAAACGCATTGCCGCTGCTCGACAGCAGCGTGTCCGACACCTGCTTGACACTCGTGTAGATCGGCCCGACGACCGGGATGTGACGCACGACCGCGTTCCACCACGTGACGAGCTTCTGGCCGATGAAGTTCCGCGTAGCCAGCCCGACGACGAAGATGAACGCGAGCGTCAGCACCGCGCCGATCCCCGGCAGGTGGAAGCCGAGCATCCGCTCCGGCTGCCACGATTCGGGCAGCAGCAGCAGCGTCTGGTCCATCGTGCCGATGATGAGGCCGAGCACCCACAGCGTGATCGCGAGCGGGACGAGAACCAGCAGGCCGGTCAGAAACACCGATTTCAGGGTCGTCTTTTTCATCATCTGCCGTCTATGAACCGCACCGGCGGTGCGGGTTGGTCACGGCCCGGCCGGGCCGCAACGGTCAACTGCTGGCGGCGGGCGCTGCAGCCGGGGCGGGCGCGGCGCTCGTCGTCGTGCTGTCGGAACTCGTGGCAGCGGGCGCGGGCGCCGCGGCGGCAGGCGCTGCAGACGCAGCGTCGCCGGACGCCGTCGCCGGCGCGCTGGTGCCGCCCGAGCCACCGCGGAAATCGGTGACATACCAGCCGGAACCCTTCAGCTGGAAGCCGGCGGCGGTGACCTGCTTGCGAAAAGCATCCTTCCCGCATTCGGGGCACTGCGACAGCGGCGCGTCGCTCATCTTCTGGAGCACGTCCTTCGCGAAACCGCACGCTTCGCATCGATAGGCGTAGATCGGCATGATATTTTTTCCCGCAGAAACTGGAAACGGCTTGCAAAACCTTGAATTATATCCGAAACCCCGGCGCGCTCCGGCAACAGCCGCGACGCCCGGGGATCAGCGACGGCGCCACGTGAGCCAGCGCTCGTGCCCGTCGAACACAGGCAGCGAATCGGTCACGGGCAGATCCTCGATCAGTTCGAAGTGCGGCGCGAGCAGCGCATCGAGTTCGGCGCGCTCGATCCCGAACGGCGGCCCCTTCGGTTTCGCCGTCACGAAGAAATAGCCGGCCAGCAACCCGTTCGCGGGCAGCAGCTCCGCCATCCGCGCCGCATAGTCGGCGCGCATGGCCGGCGGCAGCGCGCACAGGAACGCGCGCTCGTACACCCACTGCACGTCGAACGGCGGCCAGTACGCGAAGAAGTCGGCCTGCTCGACGACCGCCGCATGCGCGCCGAGCTGCGCCTTCGCGGCCGCCACCGCCTGCGCGGCGAAATCGATCGCGCGCACGGGCCAGCCCGCCTGCGCAAGCCAGCCGGCCTCCTGCGCGCTGCCGCAGCCGGGAATCAGCACCGCGCACGGTTCGAGCCGCTGCGCGAACGCGCGAAACCCGTCCGGTACGCCGCCGAATTCCCACGGCGTCACGCCGCGCGCGAAGCGCTCGTCCCAGAACGACGCGTTGCCGGGATCGCGCGTCGCGAAATCGGCGGCGCTCGGCGCGGAAGGTTGTTTCGGTTCGGACATCGCACGGCTCCTTGCGCTCATGCGCCGTACGCGAGCGCGAGCAGCACGCGCGCGACGAGCGCCCCGACGCCGACGGCAAGACCGAAAATCAACAGCGCCTGCATCAGCCGATTGGTTCGTTTCTGCTCGACGAGGATCTGACGCATCAGGTCCTCGCTCGCCGCGCGCGGCGCATCGTGGTGCGCCGCCATCGCCTGATGGATCAGACGCGGCAGTTGCGGCAGCGTCTTGCTCCACTGCGGCGCCTCGACCTTGAAGCGCTCGTACCAGCCGCGCAGGCCGATCTGCTCGGTCATCCAGCGCTCGAGATACGGCTTCGCGGTCTTCCACAGGTCGAGTTCCGGGTCGAGCGAGCGGCCGAGCCCTTCGACGTTCAGCATCGTCTTCTGCAGCAGCACGAGCTGCGGCTGGATCTCGACGTTGAAGCGGCGCGACGTCGAGAACAGGCGCATCAGCACCTGGCCAAGCGAGATGTCCTTCAGCGCGCGGTCGAAATACGGCTCGCACACCGCGCGGATCGCGCTTTCGAGTTCCTCGACGCGCGTCTCGGGCGGCACCCAGCCCGATTCGAGGTGCAGCGTCGCGACGCGGTGGTAGTCGCGCTTGAAGAACGCGAGGAAGTTCTGCGCGAGGTAGTTCTTGTCGAAATCGGACAGCGCGCCGACGATCCCGAAATCGAGCGCGATATAGCGGCCGAACGTCTTCGGGTCGAGGCTCACCTGGATGTTGCCCGGGTGCATGTCCGCATGGAAGAAACCGTCGCGGAACACCTGCGTGAAGAAGATCTCGACGCCTTCGCGCGCGAGCTTCTTGATGTCGACGCCCGCCGTGCGCAGCGTCTCGACCTGGCTGATCGGCACGCCGGTCATGCGCTCCATCACGAGCACCTGCGACGTCGAGAAGTCCCAGAACATCTCGGGCACGAGCAGCAGGTCGAGGCCCGCGAAGTTGCGGCGCAGCTGGCTGCCGTTCGCCGCCTCGCGCATCAGGTCGAGCTCGTCGTGCAGGTACTTGTCGAATTCGGCGACGACTTCGCGCGGCTTCAGGCGCCTGCCGTCGGCCCACATCCGCTCGGTCCACGTCGCGATGTCGCGCATCAGTGCCAGATCGGAATCGATCACCGGCAGCATGTTCGGGCGCAGCACCTTGACCGCGACGGCCTTGCCCGCGTGCACGCCCTGCTTCAGCTTCGCGAAATGCACCTGCGCGATCGACGCGCTCGCGATCGGCTCGCGCTCGAATTCGTCGAACAGCTCGTCGACCGGCGCGCCGAGCGACTTCTCGATGATCGCGATCGCGACCGCCGAATCGAATGGCGGCACCTGGTCCTGCAGCTTCGCGAGTTCGTTCGCGAAATCGACCGACAGCAGGTCGCGACGTGTCGACAGCACCTGGCCGAACTTGACGAAGATCGGGCCGAGGCTTTCGAGCGCGTGGCGCAACCGCACCGCGGGCGGAGCCGTATAGCGGCGGCCGATCGTCGTGATCCGCAGCAGCAGCTTCACACGCCGGTCGTCGATCCGGGACAGCATCACCTCGTCGAGGCCGAAGCGGATGACGGTATAGACAATCTTGATGAAACGGAAAATGCGCATGCCCTGCGGCCCTCAGTGCGCGCCGCGCGGGCCGGAACCCGTGCGCGCGCCAATTTTTTGTTCGAGTCGCTCGACCCGTTTTTCGACCCGCGCGAGCGCATCGCGCGCGCGCGCCAGTTCGGCGTCGAAGCCGCCGAGCACCGCGCGCCGGACGACTTGCGGGTTCTCGTCAAGCCAGTATTCGGCGACGGAATCGAGCACGTTGCGGCCGGTGCGGCGCGCGCGCGCGCCGGCGTCGCGCACGACCGTCGCGATCCGGTACGCCGCCGCGTCGCCGACCAGCTTCGCGAGATCTTCCTCAGGTTCCCAGCGCAGATGTTCGGCCAGTTTCGCGATCTGGGTCGCGAACTCCGCGTCGCCCTCGATCTTCACGTGCTTCATCACGGCCGCCTGGCCACCCTGCAGGAACGCAGCGACCGTGTCGCCCGCGAGCGCGATCGACACGTCGACGTGTTGCGCATCGTGCGCTTCCACCGCGGACAGGTAGCCGTCGGGCTGCACGAGCAGCGTGAGCGTGACGGGCGGCACGTCGAGCCGGGCGGTCTTGCCCGCGTAGGGGATCAGGCGGTCGCGCGCCCATGATTCACGCGCGAGCAGGTGATTGACAGCAGCAGCAAAAGGCTTGGCGGCAAAGGTCATCGGGCTGGGAAAGAAAAAACCCGCGCAGGCCGGGCGCCCACGCGGGTTTCTATTGTAACGTCGGATCGTCGGCAGGCCGCGGCCAACCACACACCCGGGCGGCAAGCGGTCGCAGTGCGGCGGCCGTCGCCCGGGCAGCCGGCAGGCCGGCCGCCGGTCACGCTCAGTGCGTGTTGATCTGCTGGATACCCGCGAGCAGCCAGCCCTGACTGCCCGACTTCGACAGGTTCCACACCTCGTCGAACGGCGCGGCCGACGTATTCGCCGATTCGCGGATCAGCCCGTGGAAGCGCACGCTCGCCGACTGCTCGATGCCGCGATCCTCGATTGCGACCAGTTCCGCGTCGAGCTGCACGACATCGGTCTGGTTCGACTCGGTGCCGCGCGAGTCGAGGTCGATCTTGATCTCGGCGAACATTTCCGGGGTCGTGAACTCGCGGATGTCGGCCAGGTTGCCCTGGTCCCAGGCCGCCTGCAGGCGCACGAAGTAGACCTTCGCGCTGCGCAGGAACGCCTCGGTGTCGAAGCCTGCCGGCACCTGCAGCGGGGCGGCCGCCATCGCGCCCGCCGCGCCGGCAGCCGGCGTACCGCCGCCGAACACGCCCTGCGCTTCGTTCGCGTAGCTGCTGCCGCTGCCCGCATAGTTGTTGCCGGTGCTGCCCTGCTGGAACGACGGGCTCTGCGAGTAGCCGCCCGACGACGAGGCCGAGCCGCCCACCGAGTACGCCGGTTCCTGCGGACGGCGACGGTTCATGAACTTGCGGATCAGCCAGATGCCGACCATCGCGAGCAGTGCGATCACGATGACGTTCGCCATCATGCTCGCGAACGCGCCGCCCAGACCGAAGTGCGACAGCAGCGCCGCGATACCGAGGCCGGCCGCGAGGCCGGCGATCGGCCCGAGCCAGCGCGAGCGGTTCGGCTGCGCGGCCGGCGCCGGTGCGGCCGGGTTCGCGCGCTGCGCCTGCGCCGGCGCGGCCTGCTGCATCGGCTGCTGCGCGGGCGGCGTGGCCTGACGCTGGGTGACGGTGGAGTTCTGGCGGCCGATGCTGCGCCCGCCGCCCATGCGCCTGGCTTCGGCGTCGAGCGATGCGAACGTGCCGGCCGTGAGCAGGCCGACCATCAGCAGCGTGCCGACCCGTCGAGCCCACGGCTTCGACGGCTTGCTACGGTTGAACAACGAACGCGATTCGGACATCAGCTTCTCCAGATGTAAGGCGAATGTATGGGAAGAACCCCTTAATACTTGGTTCCTAGGTGTAAAGCTACCACGCCACCTGACAAATTGTAATATTTGACGGCATCGAGGCCCGCTTGTTCCATCATCGTCTTCAGCGTGTCCTGATCGGGGTGCATCCGGATAGATTCAGCAAGATACCGGTAACTTTCAGCATCTTTCGCGAACTTGTCGCCAAGCCACGGTAATACTTTGAAAGAATACAGATCGTACGCCTTTTTCAGCGGATCCCAGACTTTCGAGAACTCCAGCACCATCACGCGGCCGCCGGGCTTCGCCACGCGACGCATCTCGGCGAGCGCCCCGTCCTTGTGGGTCATGTTGCGCAGCCCGAACGCGACCGTGACCACGTCGAAGTAGTTGTCCGGAAAGGGAATTTTCTCGGCGTCGCACAGCAGCGACGGCGTCACGATGCCCTTGTCGAGCAGCCGGTCGCGGCCCACGCGCAGCATCGATTCGTTGATGTCGGTGTGCCAGACCTCGCCCGTCGGGCCGGCCGCCTTCGCGAATGCCTTAGTCAGGTCGCCGGTGCCGGCCGCGATGTCGAGCACCTTGAAACCGGGGCGCACGTTCGCCTGCGCGATCGTGAACGCCTTCCACGCGCGGTGCATGCCGGCCGACATCAGGTCGTTCATCAGATCGTAGTTGCTCGCGACCGAATGGAACACGCCCGCCACTTTCTTCGCTTTTTCGTTTTCCTCGACGCTTTCGAAGCCGAAGTGGGTTTTGCTCATCGCGTTGATCCTCAGTAAATGGCAAGACGGCGCCGAGCGGGCGCCGTCGATTTCAGTGACAGTGGCCGTGCGGCGCGGGGGCCGCCTGCATCGGCGCGTCGCGCTCGACGCCTGCCGCCTTCAGTTTGTCGAAATAGTCGCGCCACAGCGCGTCCTGCTGCGTCGCCAGTTCGTACAGCAGATCCCACGAATAGATGCCGGTCGAGTGGCCGTCGGAGAACGTCGGCTGCAGCGCGTAATTGCCGACGCCCTCGAGCGCCGTGATGGTCACCTCGCGCTTGCCGGTCTGCAGCGTCTCCTGGCCTGGGCCATGGCCGCGCACCTCCGCCGACGGCGAATAGACGCGCATCAGCTCGAACGGAATCCGGAAGCTGTCTCCGTTCGGGTACTGCAATTCGAGCACGCGCGACACCGCGTGCACGACGACGCCGGACGGAATCGGCGTCGTGGAAGTCAAACCGCTCATGGCTGCCTCGAATCGGTCGTTCGTTGAATTTCCTCGCGCACCGCATTGTGCAGCAGCGAGGCCTGCGCCGCGCGCGTGCGCAGCAGCGCGTCGGACACGCCGCGCTGACGCGGCGCCCAGACGGCCTGCGGGAAGTGGGGGTCGTTCGAGAAGCGCGGGATCACGTGCCAGTGCACGTGCGGCACCATGTTGCCGAGGCTCGCGAGATTCACCTTGTTCGGCTGCATCACGCGGCGCACGGCCCGCTCCACCGCGTACACCACGCGCATCAGGTGTGCCCGCTCGGGCTCGCCCAGATCGGAGAACTCGGCCACGTGCGTGCCCCAGATCACCCGGCAGAAGCCCGGGTACTCGTGCTCGCCCGTCGCGAGGACGACGCGCAGCATGTCGTCCTGCCAGAGCACCTCGCCGCCGTCTTCACGGCAAAACACGCATTCCATCGTCGCTCCCATGTGGACGGGCGCCGGCGCTGAAGCGCCGGCGCCCGCTCTCATGCCAAGCCCGGCCGGGCCGGCGTCATGCCCGCATTAGACCAGCACGCGCTCGATCCCGCCATTGTTCGCGTGTGCGACATAGTCGGCCATCCAGTTCTCGCCGAGCACCTGGCGCGCGATTTCGACCACGATGTAGTCGGCCTCGAGGTTCGCGTCCTCGCTGTAGCGCGACAGGCCCTGCAGGCACGACGGGCAGCTCGTCAGGATCTTCACGTCCGGGCCGTTCGCGGCGGCGGCCGGCGCATCGCCGGCCACGACCGGGATGCTGCGCAGCTTCGCGGCACCCTTGCGGATCTCCTCTTCCTTGCGGAAGCGGACCTGCGTCGACACGTCCGGACGCGTGACCGCGAGCGTGCCCGATTCACCGCAGCAGCGCTCGTTCTTCTCGATCTTGTAGCCGTCCTTCTCCGCGCCCATCAGCTCGTTGACGAGCTTCACCGGGTCCATCGTCTTGATCGGCGTGTGGCACGGGTCGTGATACATGTAGCGCGTACCTGACACGCCGTCGAGCTTCATCCCCTTCTCGAGCAGGAACTCGTGGATGTCGATGATCCGGCAGCCCGGGAAGATCTTGTCGAATTCGTAGCCTGCGAGCTGGTCGTAGCAGGTGCCGCACGACACGACCACCGTCTTGATGTCGAGGTAGTTCAGCGTGTTCGCGACCCGGTGGAACAGCACGCGGTTGTCGGTGACGATCTTCTCGGCCTTGTCGTACTGGCCCGAGCCGCGCTGCGGATAGCCGCAGCACAGGTAGCCCGGCGGCAGCACGGTCTGCACGCCGGCTTCCCACAGCATCGCCTGCGTCGCGAGGCCGACCTGCGAGAACAGGCGCTCGGAGCCGCAGCCCGGGAAGTAGAACACCGCTTCCGAATCGACGGTCGTCGACTTCGGGTTGCGGATGATCGGCACGATCTTGTTGTCCTCGATGTCGAGCAGCGCGCGCGCCGTCTTCTTCGGCAGGTTGCCCGGCATCTTCTTGTTGACGAAGTGGATCACCTGTTCGACCACCGGCGGCTTGCCGACCGTCGCCGGCGGGTGCTGGGTCTGCTTCGTCACGACCTTCTTCAGCATGTCGTTCGCGAAGCGCTGCACCTTGTAGCCGACGCCCATCATCACGCCGCGCGCGAGGTTGATCGTCTGCGGATTGGTCGCGTTCAGGAAGAACATGCCCGCCGCATTGCCGGCATTGAATTTCTTCTTGCCCATCTTGCGCAACAGGTTGCGCATGTTCATCGTGACGTCGCCGAAGTCGATCTTCACCGGGCACGGCGTCGCGCACTTGTGGCACACCGTGCAGTGGTCGGCCACGTCGTTGAACTCGTCCCAGTGCTTGATCGACACGCCGCGGCGCGTCTGCTCTTCATACAGGAACGCCTCGACCAGCAGCGAGGTCGCGAGGATCTTGTTGCGCGGGCTGTACAGCAGGTTCGCGCGCGGCACGTGGGTCGCGCACACCGGCTTGCACTTGCCGCAGCGCAGGCAGTCCTTCACCGAATCGGCGATCGCGCCGATGTCGGACTGCTTCATGATCAGCGACTCGTAGCCCATCAGCCCGAAGCTCGGCGTGTACGCGTTGCGCAGGTCGGCACCGTCGAGCAGCTTGCCCTTGTTGAAGCGGCCGTTCGGGTCGACGCGCTGCTTGTACGCGCGGAACTCGGCGATCTCGTCGTCGGTCAGGAACTCGAGCTTCGTGATGCCGATCCCGTGTTCGCCGGAAATCACGCCGTCGAGCGAACGCGCGAGCGTCATGATGCGCGCGACCGCTGCATGCGCGTCCTGCAGCATCTCGTAGTTGTCGGAGTTGACCGGCAGGTTCGTGTGGACGTTGCCGTCGCCCGCGTGCATGTGCAGCGCGACGAACACGCGGCCGCGCAGCACCTGCTTGTGGATCGCCTGCGCCTCGTCGAGGATCTGCTTGAACGCGCCGCCGTTGAAGATCGCGCGCAGTTCCGCGCGGATCTCCTGCTTCCACGAGATGCGGACCGTGCGGTCCTGCGTGACGTGGAACACGGTCGCGCCCGGCTGCTCGTCCGCGCGATCCGCGAACTTCTCGGCGAGCGCCTCGTAGCCGAGCTGCACGAGGTAGTGCTGCGCTTCGCGCAGCGGCTGGTCGAGCCGGTCGCGCACGAATTCCCAGCGTGCGCGCACGCGCTTGAGCAGTTCGAGCGCCTGCTGGACACGATCCTCGAGCAGTTCGGCGCTCGGGATCTCGTTCGCGTCGTCGGTCTTGCCGAGCGGCAGGTTGCCGGCGCGGAAGAACGCCTCGAGCGCGTCGACCAGCTGCAGCTTGTTCTTCAGCGACAGCTCGATGTTGATCCGCTCGATGCCATCGGTGTACTCGCCCATCCGGTTCAGCGGGATGACGACGTCCTCGTTGATCTTGAACGCGTTCGTGTGCTTCGCGATCGCGGCCGTGCGGCTGCGGTCGAGCCAGAAGCGCTTGCGCGCCTCCGCGCTAACCGCGACGAAGCCTTCGCCGCTCTTGCCGTTGGCCATCCGGATCACTTCGGACGTCGCTTGCGCGACCGCATCGGCGTCATCGCCGACGATGTCGCCGATCAGCACCATCTTCGGGAATGAATTGCGCTTGCTCTTGGTCGCGTAGCCGACCGCGCGCAGGTAACGCTCGTCGAGGTGCTCGAGGCCCGCGAGGATCGCGCCGCCCTGCTTCGACGTCTCGAACAGGTAGTCCTTGATCTCGACGATGCTCGGGATCGCCTCGCGCGCCTGGCCGAAGAACTCGAGGCAGACAGTGCGCGTGTGCGCGGGCATCTTGTGCAGCACCCAGCGCGCGGACGTGATGAGCCCATCGCAGCCTTCCTTCTGCACGCCCGGCAGGCCCGCGAGGAACTTGTCGGTCACGTCCTTGCCGAGCCCTTCCTTGCGGAACCGGCGGCCTTCGATCTCGAGCATCTCGGTGCGCAGCAGCTTCTCGCCCGGCGCGTATGCGCCGTCGAACCACTTCAGTTCGAAGCGCGCGACCGCGATGTCGTGGATCTTGCCCTGATTGTGCTCGTGGCGCGTGACTTCGAGCCAGTTGCCATCCGGGTCGACCATCCGCCACCAGGCCAGGTTGTCGAGCGCGGTGCCCCACAGCACGGCCTTCTTGCCACCCGCGTTCATCGCGACGTTGCCGCCGATGCACGATGCGTCGAGCGAGGTCGGATCGACCGCGAACACGTAGCCGGCCGCTTCGGCCGCCTCGGTCACGCGACGCGTGACGACGCCCGCGCCGGAGAAGATCGTCGGCACCTTGTGCGCGACGCCCGGCAGCTCGGTCAGTTCGACCGCGCCGAGCTGTTCGAGCTTCTCGGTATTGATCACCGCGGAGAACGGCGTGAGCGGCACCGCGCCGCCCGTGTAGCCGGTGCCGCCGCCGCGCGGGATCACGGTCAGGCCGAGCTCGAAGCACGCCTTGATCAGCCCGGCGATCTCGGCTTCGGTATCGGGGGTCAGCACGACGAACGGGTATTCGACGCGCCAGTCGGTCGCGTCGGTCACGTGCGACACGCGCGACAGCCCGTCGAAGCGGATGTTGTCCTTCTCCGTGCAGCGGCCGAGCGCCTTGGTCGCGCGGCGGCGCAGGTCGGCCATCTTGTCGAATTCGTCGGCGAATTCGTCGACCGCGCGCTGCGCGGCGGCCTCGAGCATCTCGACGCGCACCGCGCGTTCGCGGCCCGCATCGTCGTGGTGCGCGGTCAGGTCGGCACGGCGGCGCTTGCCGATCTCGGTCAGGCGGTGGTTCAGCGCCTCGATCAGCAGCGCGCGGCGCTTCGGGTTGTCGAGCAGGTCGTCCTGCAGGTACGGGTTGCGGCGCACGACCCAGATGTCGCCGAGCACTTCGTACAGCATCCGTGCCGAGCGACCCGTGCGCCGTTCGGCGCGCAGCTCGTCGAGCACCGACCACGCGTCCGCGCCGAGCAGGCGGATCACGATCTCGCGGTCGGAGAAGGACGTGTAGTTATAGGGAATCTCGCGCAGTCGGGGCGCGGGGTCGGCGGCGACGGCGGCGGCCGCGCCATGCGGATCGAAAACTTGTGGTGCGTTCATGTTCGGACGACTCGGAGGGCCGATACACCGTGCACGGGCGTCGGCAAGCGCGTAGGCGCAATCTTGGGGAAATCTGTTCTGGTGCCAGGCGCGCGACTATCTCGCATGGGGCCGGAGCGGGACGGTACTCACCGTTCCGGGCCGGCAGGGCCTGGCGGCACTCGGGGCCATCAGCACGATCGCGCGCGGCGCGCATGCCGCTCCGCCGCGGGGCTGGCAGCGCGCGGCGACGGCTTCAACGGGGCGATCCGAGGGTGCCTCTGCATCTTCCGATCCTTGATTCAAAACGGAATTCTAACTCATGATCGGGCCATGCGTGACACCCCGGACAGCTCGTGGGGCTATCGCCGCAAGCCGCGCCAGGCCTGGTTCGGCGCGGGTTTGCGCCGATATTCGCCGTCCGGCCGGTCGGTAACCATGCAGTTAAACCGGTAAAAAAGGACGCTCCATGCGGCAAACCCGCCCGCGGGCGCGGTTTCGCGGCGCGCGCCCGGCATGCCGCTTGCGTGCCGGCGGACCCTTGGCGCTATCATTGATGCTTTACCGTCTGCTTCCGCACTGCACGCGAGCGCCCATGGCATCCCACGACTACCTGAAGAAAATCCTCACCGCGCGCGTCTACGACGTCGCACTCGAGACGGAACTCGAACCCGCCCGGAACCTGTCGGCCCGGTTGCGCAACCCGGTTTACCTGAAGCGCGAGGACAACCAGCCGGTGTTCTCGTTCAAGCTGCGCGGCGCGTACAACAAGATGGCGCACATTCCGACCGACGCGCTCGCGCGTGGCGTGATTACGGCCTCGGCCGGCAATCACGCGCAGGGCGTCGCGTTCTCGGCGGCCCGGATGGGCATCAAGGCCGTGATCGTCGTGCCCGTCACGACGCCGCAGGTGAAGGTCGACGCGGTGCGCGCGCACGGCGGCCCGAGCGTCGAGGTGATCCAGGCAGGCGAGTCGTACAGCGATGCGTACGCGCACGCGGTGCAGGTACAGGCGGAGCGCGACCTCACGTTCGTCCACCCGTTCGACGATCCGTACGTGATCGCCGGCCAGGGCACGATCGCGATGGAAATCCTGCGCCAGCACCAGGGCCCGATCCACGCGATCTTCGTGCCGATCGGCGGCGGCGGGCTCGCGGCCGGCGTGGCGGCCTACGTCAAGGCGGTGCGTCCGGAGATCAAGGTGTTCGGCGTGCAGGCCGAGGATTCGTGCGCGATGGCGCAGTCGCTGCAGGCGGGCAAGCGCGTCGAGCTGTCCGAGGTCGGCCTGTTCGCCGACGGCACCGCGGTGAAGCTGGTCGGCGAGGAAACCTTCCGGCTCTGCAGCGAATTCCTCGACGGCGTCGTGACGGTCGACACCGACGCGCTGTGCGCGGCGATCAAGGACGTGTTCCAGGATACGCGCAGCGTGCTCGAGCCGTCGGGCGCACTCGCGGTCGCGGGCGCGAAGCGCTATGCGGAGCGCGAAGGGATCGAGAACCAGACGCTCGTCGCGGTCACGTCGGGCGCGAACATGAACTTCGACCGGATGCGCTTCGTTGCCGAACGCGCGGAAGTCGGCGAGGCGCGCGAAGCGGTGTTCGCGGTCACGATTCCGGAGGAGCGCGGCAGCTTCAAGCGCTTCTGCTCGCTGGTCGGCGATCGCAACGTGACCGAGTTCAACTACCGGATCGCCGATGCGCAGTCCGCGCACATCTTCGTCGGCGTGCAGATCAAGCGGCGCGGCGAATCGGCCGAGATCGCCGCGAACTTCGAGTCGCACGGCTTCAACACCGTCGACCTGACCCACGACGAGTTGTCGAAGGAGCATATCCGCTACATGGTAGGCGGCCGCTCGCCGCTCGCGCTCGACGAACGCCTGTTCCGCTTCGAATTCCCGGAACGGCCGGGCGCGCTGATGAAGTTCCTGTCGTCGATGGCACCGGACTGGAACATCAGCCTGTTCCACTACCGCAACCAGGGCGCCGACTACAGCTCGATCCTCGTCGGGCTGCAGGTGCCGCAGGCCGATCGCGCCGAGTTCGAACGCTTCCTTGCGGCGCTCGGCTATCCGTATGTCGAAGAGAGCGCCAATCCGGCTTACCGCCTCTTCCTGTCGTAAAGGCATCACGCAATGAATCCCGAACATTCCCCGCTCGGCAAGGCCACCGTCTACGCAGCGCAGTACGACGCGTCGCTGCTGTTCCCGATCCCGCGCGCCGGGGCGCGCGAGCAGCTCGGCATCACGTCGGCGCTGCCGTTCTTCGGCACCGACATCTGGAACGCGTACGAGCTGTCGTGGCTCAACGCGCGCGGCAAGCCGCAGCTCGCGGTCGCGACGTTCTTCGTGCCGGCCGAGTCGCCGAACATCGTCGAATCGAAGTCGTTCAAGCTGTATCTGGGCTCGTTTGCGCAATCGAAGTTCGACTCGGTCGACGCGCTGCGCGACGTGCTGAAGCGCGACGTATCGGCCGCGTGCGGCGCGAGCGTGTCGGTGCAGCTCGTGTCGCCGCACGATTTCGGCAAGCTCCAGATGGAAGAGCTCGACGGGCTGTCGCTCGACCGGCTCGACCTCGACACCGACGTGTACGAACCCGATCCGTCGCTGCTGTCGGCCGCCGACGCCGAAGACGAAGCGCCGGTCGAGGAGACGCTCGTGTCCGACCTGCTGCGCTCGAACTGCCCGGTCACCGGCCAGCCCGACTGGGGCAGCGTGCAGATTCACTACGTCGGGCCGCAGATCGATCACGCGGGGCTGCTGCGCTACATCATCTCGTTCCGCAATCACACGGGCTTTCACGAGCAGTGCGTCGAGCGGATCTTCCTCGACATCCTGCACGCTTGCAAACCGGTGAAGCTCGCGGTGTATGCGCGGTACACGCGGCGCGGCGGGCTCGACATCAATCCGTTCCGCACGAACTACAACCAGCCGATGCCGGACAACGCGCGGACGGCGCGGCAGTGACGGCGGCTGGCGTTCGCCGCGTACAGTCGCGGCGAATCCAAAACCAAACAGCCCGCTCGGCGCAAGCCGAACGGGCTGTTTTCCTGTGCACGGGGAAGCCCGGCAGCGTTACTTCACCGGCGCTTTGTAAGCGATACAATCGACCTCGACCTTGCAGTCGATGACCATGCTCGACTGCACGCATGCGCGCGCCGGCGGATGCTCGCCGAAGTACGACACGAACACCTTGTTGAACGACGCGAAATCGCGTGCGTCGTCGAGCCACACGCCGCAGCGCACGACGTGTTCCAGGCCGTAGCCGGCTTCCTTCAGGATCGCGATCACGTTCTCGATCGTCTGCTTCGACTGCGTGACGATCCCGCCTTCGACGACCTCGCCGTTCACCATCGGCGTCTGGCCCGACACGTACAGCCAGCCGTCGGCCTCGACCGCACGCGCAAACGGCATCACCTGGCCGCCGGTGCCCTTCGCTTCGCCTACGCCATATCGCTTCATCGTTTCACTCCTTGTTTGTCGACCGGCATCGGCGAGCAAGCGCCAGCGCCGGTCCCATGCAACGCACGGTTGCGGATGCGCGCGCCGACATGGCGCACGCGGCAAATCGGATCGAGACCGCGTTCAGAACGCGGCGTCGGCACTCGCCGGCACGCGCTCGCCGCGTGCGACGAAACCGCCGGCGCGCTCGCCGGTCGGCTGGCCGTTCTCATAGGTCAGCACGCCGTTCACCCACACCGCGTCGATCCCGTGCGCGGGCTGCTGCGGCTTCTCGAACGTCGCGGCATCGATCACGCGCGCCGGATCGAACAGCACGAGATCCGCGTGGTAGCCGACATGCACCTCGCCACGCCGCGCGATCCCGTAGCGGCGCGCTGACAGCGACGTCATCTTGCGGATCGCCTCCTCGAGCGGCAGCAGGTTGGTGTCGCGCACGTAATGGCCGAGCACGCGCGGGAACGCCCCCCACAGCCGCGGATGCGGCAGCGGATCGTTCGGCAGGCCGTCCGACCCGACCATCGTCGCCGGGTGCGACAGGATCCGGCGCACATCGTCCTCGGACATGTTGTGGTACACGGCGCCGGCCGGGCGGATCCGCTGCGCGGCTTCCTGCTCGGACACGCCCCAGTCGGCCGCGATCGCCTTCAGCAGCTTGCCGGCGACTTCCGGATGCGGCTCCGACCACGTGATCGTGATGTCGATGTCGCCCGTCACCTGCTTCAGGTCGAGCGTCGACGAGCTGCGGCTGTACGGATAGCAGTCGCAGCCGACCGGCTGGTAGCGGCGCGCGCCTTCGAGCGACGCGAGCACCTCGGTGCTGCGCCCCCAGTTCGACGGGCCCGCGCACTTCAGGTGTGAGATCACGACCGGCACCTGCGCGTGACGGCCGACGCGGTAGGCCTCGTCCATCGCATCGAGGATCGCGTCGAACTCGGTGCGCATGTGCGTCGTATAGAGCGCGCCCGCATTCGCGAGCGGCTCGGCCAGCGCCATCACTTCCTCGGCCGGCGCCGCGAACGCGGAGCCGTATGCGAGGCCCGACGACAGCCCGAGCGCGCCGTTCGCGAGCGCCTCCTCGAGCTGCGCGCGCATCCCGGCGATTTCGCCGTCGGTCGCCGCGCGGTCGAGGCGGTCCATCTGGTTGTTGCGCAGCGCGGTGTGCCCGACGAGCGCCGCGACGTTCACGGCCGGACGCGCGTCGTTCACGGCCGCGACATAGTCGGCGAAGGTCGGGTAGCGGAACGCGTCGCGTTCGCCGAGCAGGTTCATCGGGTCGGGCGGATCGCCCGCGAGCGTCACCGGCGACGCGCTGATCCCGCAGTTGCCGACGATCACGGTCGTCACACCCTGCGAGATCTTCGGCAGCATCTGCGGCGCGCGGATCACGTGCGTATCGTCGTGCGTGTGCACATCGACGAAACCCGGCGCGAGCGCGCGGCCGTTCGCATCGACCACGGTCTCGGCGAGCCAGTTCGACAGGTTGCCGATCGCCACGATCACGCCGTTGCGGATCGCGACGTCGCGCGTGACGGGCGGTGCGCCAGTGCCGTCGTACAGTTGCGCGCCGACGATCAGCGTATCGGCGGCTTCGGGATGCGAATGCATGGTCAGTCTCCTACCGGTTGACGGTCTCCGCCGCCGCGGTGCGCATCGAGCGCATGCTTGATGCGGCGCAGCGATTCTCGGCCCGCATCGCCGAGCCGCAGCGCGACTCCGGTGACGAGCACATCGATCGCCATCATCATCGCGTAGCGCGATGTCGAAGGCTTGTAAATGAAATCGGTCTCGAACGCGACGACCGGGATCAGGTGGTCGGCCAGCTTCGCGAGCGGCGAAGCCGGCGCCGTGATTGCGATCAGCTTCGCGCCGTAGCGCTTCGCGAGGCGGCAGCTCTCGAGCAGCTCGGGCACGCGCCCGCTGACCGACAGCGCGACGACCACGGCATCGCGCGACAGCGTCGCCGACACCATCCGCTGCAGCAGGCTGTCCTGGTAGCTCGCGACCGGCCGGCCGAAGCGCACGAGCCGGAAGCGCAGCTCGTCGGCGAGCGCGGTCGAGCCGCCGCCCTGCCCGTACACGTAGATCATCTTCGCGCCGGCGAGCAGGTCTGCCGCCGCGTCGAACGAGGTGTTGCGCAGCAGCTGGTGGTTGTGCGCGAGCGCCACGCGGATCTCGTCGTAGACGACCGACGCGGGGCTCGCGTCTTCTTCGGCATGCTCGTCGGACGGCACGAGAAAACGCTGGCCGACTGCCGCCGCCTGCGCGACGAGCACCTTCAGCTCGCGCACGTCGCGACAGCCGACCGCCTTCGCGAAACGCGTAACCGTCGCGACGCTCACTTCGGCGTCGCGAGCCAGCGTGCCGATGCTCGCATGCGCGGCACGTGCGAGATCGGCGAGGATGAACGCGGCGACCTTGCGCTCGGCTTCACGCAGCTCGGGCGCGCATTCGGCGATCCGCGCGACGATGTCGAGGACCGGCTGGGCGACCGGGGCCGGTTGCTCGGCTGCGAACGGTGCGGACGGGGTGGCGGGCGCATTCATCTGCTGAAATGGTGTGGCGCTTTATGTTACTAAATAACATCACCGCGCCGATGCTACTTTCTGTACCATCTGCATGTCAACTTTAGTGCAATGCATAGTGATGATGGAGCGGAGTGAGATGAAAGTTACAAACTATCAGGAACCGACAATCAATCCGCTGGGCAAGGGCCTCGGCAACCTGCCGAGCGCGAGCGTGCCGCTCGACGACGCCGGCCGCCTCGAATGGAACCTGCTCGCGGAAGACGTCAGCCTGCCGGCCGCGGTGCTGTACGCGGATCGCATCGAACACAACCTGAACTGGATGCAGGCGTTCGTCCAGCAATACGGCGTGAAGTTCGCGCCGCACGGCAAGACGACGATGGCGCCGCAGCTGTTCCGCCGCCAGCTCGACGCCGGCGCATGGGGCATCACGCTCGCGACCGCGCACCAGACGCAGGCCGCGTATCACGGCGGCGTGCGGCGCGTGCTGCTCGCGAACCAGCTGGTCGGCCGCCAGAACATGACGATCATCGCGGAGTTGCTGTCCGATCCCGAGTTCGAATTCTTCTGCCTGGTCGATTCGGCCGACAGCGCCGACCAGCTCGGCCGCTTCTTCGGCGACCGGAAGAAGCCGCTGAACGTGCTGCTGGAACTCGGCGTGCCAGGCGGCCGCGCGGGTGTGCGCGACGCCGCGCAACGCACCGCCGTGCTCGACGCGATCGCGCGCTATCCGGACACGCTGAAGCTGGCCGGCATCGAACTCTACGAGGGCGTGCTGAAGGAGGAAGGCGAGATTCGCACGTTCCTGCAGGATGCGGTCGCGCTCACGCGCGAGCTGGCCGAAGCCGGCCGGTTCGCGCGCACGCCGGCGATCCTGTCGGGTGCCGGCTCGGCGTGGTACGACGTGGTCGCGGAGGAATTCGCGAAGGCGTCCGACGCCGGTTTCGCGGAAGTCGTGCTGCGTCCGGGCTGCTACCTGACGCACGACGTCGGCATCTACAAGAAGGCGCAGACCGACGTGTTCGCGCGCAACCCGATCGCCCGCAAGATGGGCGAAGGGCTGCTGCCGGCGCTGCAGCTGTGGGCGTACGTGCAGTCGGTGCCGGAAGCCGACCGGGCGATCATCGCGCTCGGCAAGCGCGACGCGGCGTTCGACGCGGGCCTGCCCGAGCCGGCGCGCCACTTCCGTCCGGGCCGCGACAGCGCGCCGCGCGAGGTCGCCGCGAGCGAAGGCTGGGCCGTCACCGGGATGATGGACCAGCACGCCTACCTGCAGATCCCGCCGGGCGCGGACGTGAAGGTCGGCGACATGGTCGCGTTTGACATCTCGCACCCGTGCCTGACGTTCGACAAGTGGCGCCAGCTGCTCGTCCTCGATCCGCAGTTCCGCGTGACGGAAGTCGTCGAAACCTTCTTCTGACGCGCCGCGCGCGCCACCCCACCGCCCCGCCGCCGCGCGGGGCGGCCGTCACGCGCGCTTCAATCGGCCGGAGTACACTGCGCTTTCGCCCTCGGGGCCGCTTCGTCGCCGTAGCACCCGTCTGCCGCACACGGCGCGAACGGACCCTCAACGCTGTTCAATGGAGAAAGCCATGGCCGCGAAGAAGATCCTGTTCCTGACCGGTGATTTCGCCGAAGACTACGAAACGATGGTGCCGTTCCAGGCGCTGCAGGCCGTCGGCCATCACGTCGATGCAGTCTGCCCTGGCAAGCGCGCGGGCGACAAGGTCAAGACCGCGATCCACGATTTCGAAGGCGACCAGACCTACACCGAAAAACCTGGCCACAACTTCACGCTGAACGCGACGTTCGACGACGTCGATGCGTCGGCCTACGACGCGCTCGCGATCGCGGGCGGCCGTGCACCCGAATACCTGCGGCTCGATGCGAAGGTGATCGCGCTGGTGCGTGCGTTCGCGGAAGCCGGCAAGCCGATCGCCGCAATCTGCCACGCGGCGCAGCTGCTCGCGGCCGCCGACGTGATCCGCGGCAAGCGCATCTCGGCCTACCCGGCCTGCGCGCCCGAAGTGAAGCTCGCGGGCGGCGAATACGCGGACATCCCGGTCGATGCGGCCGTGACCGATGCGCCGTTCGTCACCGCGCCCGCGTGGCCCGCACATCCGGCATGGCTTGCGCAGTTCCTCGCGCTGCTGGGCACGCGCATCGAGCTGTAAATGAAGTGAATGAATTGAAGTGAAGTGAAACGCCGGCCGGCGGCGGGTTCGTGCGACCCGTGTGCCGCGCCGGTCACGAGCGGCCGGGGCGTGCGCCCCTTCGGGCCGCTCCCCGCCCCGCCCTTCAGTGCGACGCCGGCGTCGACCCGACGTCCGCGATCCGCGACTCCAGCATCGCCAGCGCGCCCGACAGCGCGGTCAGCACATCGTCCGGCAATTGCGCCATCGTCCGGTCGAGGAACACCTTGCGGCGCGGCAGGCACGCGTCGAACGCGGCACGCCCCTCGGCGGTCAGCGTCACGTTGGTCACGCGATTGTCGCGTGCGTCGGAGGCGCGCTCGATCCAGCCGAGCGCGTCGAGCGACTTCAACTGGCGCGTGAGCGCGCCCGGATCGATGCGCAGCACTTCGACGAGCTTCTTCTGCGACGAATGCCCGCCCATCGTGTGCAGCGCGACCATGATGCGCCAGCGCGGCATCGGCTGCCCGACATGCGTTTCGAACGCGGTCATGAACGCGCGATACGTGCGTCCGAATTGCTGCAAGATCGCGACGCGGTCCTGTTCTTCCATGCGCTGATTTCTACTCGTTCAATCGGTCAATCGTTCAATCGGCCGCGACATGCGGCTCGATCTTGTGTCGCAGCGCGATCGGCGGCACGCGACGGCACTGCCACACCGACACGACGGCGACGACGGCTGCCATCGCGACACCCAGGTGGATCGCGCCGACCAGCGATTCGCGGGCCGCTTCCAGCAACAGCGCGCCATTATGCCCGGCACGGGTCAGCTCCGCGACGAGACCGCTTTGCGCGGCCCGGTCGATCAGGATCTGCGGATCGGCGAGCTGCGCATGCCACTGCAGCGCGTGGTCGCCCGACAGCGCATCGCGCACGCCGCTCGAATACATCTGGTTGACGAGCGTGCCCGTCAGCGCAGTGCCGATCATCCCGCCGACCATCCGCAGCGATTGCAGCAGCGCGGTCGCGATACCGAGATGCTCGCGGCCGGCCGTCTGCTGCGCGAACACGGTGAGGTTCGGCAGCACGAAACCGAGGCCGATGCCGCCCGCGACCATCAGCGCCATCAGCGCCCAGGTCGGCGTCGTGTGCGTCGCCACGACGATGCCCGCGCACGCGATCGCGAACAGCACGAAACCGACGTGCAGCATCGCGTTCGGGTTGCGGATGCGCGTCACGACGCGGCCGTTCATGATGCTGCCGATCGTGATGAACACGACGAGCGGCGTGATCACGAGCCCCGCCGCCTTCGGCGACATCCCGAAGCCGCCCTGGAACAGCAGCGGTGCGTAGAACAGCAGCGAGAACATCGAGAAACCGGCGAGGATCGCGAGCACGAACAGCGCCGACAGCGCGCGATTGCCGAACATGTCGAACGGCAGGATCGGCTGCGCGCAGCGCTTCTCCCAGTGCCACAAGGCGACACCGGCGCCGACCGCGACGACCAGCAGCAGCGACGCCCAGCTCGCCACGCCGTACTTCGGCAGCCATTCGACGAACAGCTGCAGCGCGCCGAGCGACAGCGCGATCAGGAGCGCGCCGGGCCAGTCGAGCCGCATCTTGCGGTCGTGCTCGACGTGACGCAGGTGCGGCAGGTAGCGCCACACGAAGAACAGCGACAGCAGGCCGACCGGCAGGTTCACGTAGAACACCGAGCGCCAGCCGAACGACTGGGTCAGGATGCCGCCGAGCGACGGCCCGACCGCGTTCGCGATGCCGAACGCGGAGCTCATCAGCACCTGCCAGCGCAGCCGCACGACGGAATCAGGGAACAGGTCGGGAATGCACGCGAACGCGGTGCCGACCAGCATCCCGCCGCCGATCCCCTGCAGGCCGCGCGCGAGCACCAGGAACAGCATGTCGTTGGCCATCCCGCACAGCACCGACGCGCCGGTGAACACGACGATCGACGCGATCACGAACGGCTTGCGGCCGTAGTAGTCGCCGAGGCGACCGAAGATCGGTACCGTAATCACGGAACTGAGCAGGTACGAGGTCGCGACCCACGCATACAGGTCGAACCCCCTGAGCTCGGCGACGATGGTCGGCAACGCGGTGCCGACGACCGTCTGGTCGAGCGCGACGAGCATGGTGACGAACGAGATCCCGATCATCGCCAGCAGCGATTCGCGGAACGGCAGGACTTGCCCGCTCGAATGGTGGGCGGCAGTATGGACGGCCATTTTTTGTTGATGCAACTTTTGACGAGTCAAACAATCTCAAAATTCTAGCACGCCGGAGTAATCTAGGCTGGTGACGGATTTGGGGCCTGTGGCCGCCTGGGAGAACAATGGAACCGATTTCAATCACGCCTTCCGCGACGCTGTCGCCGGAAGACCAGGACGCGCTGCGGCGCGCGAAGCAGGTGCTGGAAAGCCCGTCGCTGACGATGAAGCTGACGGGCGTGCTGGGCGCGCCGGTCGAGAAGATGATCGCGCGGCTGCCCGACTTCGCGACCGGCAAGATCAACGACGCGACGCAGCTTGCGCTGCGCAAGTGCCTGAACATCGCGCTGCGCACGCTCGGCAAGCCGCAAACGCCCGACGCCGAGCCGGACAAGCCGAGCAACCTGCTGCACAAGCTCGCGGTCGCGACGACCGGCGCGGCGGGCGGCGCGTTCGGTTTCCTCGCGCTGCCGGTCGAGCTGCCGGTGACGACGACGCTGATCTTCCGCTCGGTGTGCGACATCGCGCGCAGCGAGGGCGAGGACCTGGGTTCGGTGGATACGCAGTTGCAGTGCCTCGCCGTGCTCGGCATGGGCGGCAACCCGGACAAGCGGGAAGAGGACGCCGATCTCGGCTATTTCGTGCTGCGCGGCGCGCTCGCACAGGCGATTTCGAAGGCGTCGTCGGACATCACGACGAAAGGGATCGCCGCGCACAGCTCGGCGGCGGTGTTCAAGCTCGTGCAGACGGTGGCGTCACGCTTCTCGGTGCAGGTCACCGAGCAGATGGCCGCGAAGTCGATCCCGGCGATCGGCGCGGTGCTCGGCGCGACCGTCAACACGCTGTTCATCGACCACTTCCAGCAGATGGCGCACGGCCACTTCACCGTGCGCCGGCTCGAGCGCAAGTACGGCTCGGTCGCCGTGCAGGCCGCGTATCAGGCGATCGACAGCTCGCCCGCGCGCTGAACCGCGCGCTCGACCGCGACGCGGCGCAGGAACGCGGCCGCACGATCGAGCGCGTCGCGCGACTCCGGCACCATCGGCGTGTACAGCTGCCACACGTGCGGCATGTCGGGCCACACCTCGATCTCCACCGGCACGCCGGCCGCCTTCGCGTTGTCGGCGACGCGGCGCGAATCGTCGAGCAGCACCTCGGTGCTGCCGACCTGGATGAAGAGCGGCGGCAGCCCGGTGAAATCGGCATAGAGCGGTGACGCGTACGGATGCGTCGCCGACGCGTCGCCCAGATACAGCTTCGCGGCCTTCGGCAGCGCCGCGCCCGCGAACATCGGGTCGGCGCCGTCGTTGCTGCGCATCGTGCCGCCGGTGCCGGCCAGGTCGGTCCATGGCGAGAACAGGATTGCACCGGCCGGCAGCGGTTCGCCGCGATCGCGCAGCGCGACGAGCGTCGCGAGCGCGAGGCCGCCGCCCGCCGAATCGCCGCCGATCACGATCGACTCCGGCGGCGTGCCTAGCGCGAGCAATTGCCGGTACGCGGCCAGCGCGTCGTCGAGCGCCGCCGGGAAGCGGTTCTCGGGTGCGAGCCGGTAGTCGAGCGAGAACGAGCGCACGCCCGCGCGCTTCGTGAGGCCGAACACGAGCGGCCGATGCGTTTTCGTCGAACAGAAGTAATAGCCGCCGCCGTGGAAGTACAGCAGCGTGCGGCCGGGCCCGCGTGCGGCGACCGCGTCGGTGCGTTCAAGCCATTCGCCGCGCAGCGGCGCGTCGCCGGGACCGTAGCATTCCCGCAGCCGGTAGCCCGATGGCGCGCGACGCGGCACGACCATCCTCAGGTCGGTAAAGCGCCGCGCACGGGCCGGATCGAGCACCGGGCGCGTGGTCTCGGGACGAAACTGCCAGCGCAGCAGCCAGCACGCGAACTTGCTTTGCCAACTCATCGAACGCACTCCGTGATCGCAGTGTGACGATAGTACGTGCGATCGTTGCCGCGACGCTCGACAGGAGGCTCTATATCAAACGCCGGCGCGCGCTGCGCCGGCCTCGGTTCGCCGGCCTCAGTTCGCCGGTCTCAGTTCGCCGGCATCACCTGGCCGCGGATCTCGCCGGCCGGATGCTCCTTCGTATGGACGTTGAAGTACCACTTGCCGCCCATCAGGTCGGTCACCTGCGCGTCGGTGAGTTCCTTCGAACCCTTGATCGGGCTCGCGAGCCCGTCCTTCGGAATCGGCACCTGCACGCCGGCGTTCTGGCCGACCGGTGCGGGCCCGTGGAAGTGCGCGGCGGTCGCCGGCCCCGTGAGGTGTTCGTAAGTCGCCGTCCACTGCAGCATGTGGGTGGCCGTGTCGTAGGTGGCCTCGACGGCGCCGGAGCCCTTGGTCGCGGTGGGCGGCACCTCGCTCGACGGCTGCAGGCTGGCGGACAGGCGCACCGTTTCGGCGGCGGCGCTGCCGGCGGCCAGCACACCCGCGAGCAATACGACCTGGAGCAAACGCAGCTTCGGCATGAATCCTCCTTGTACGACGTGATACGCCACCCGGCCGGGGACGTTACGTGATGGTAGTCGATCGCCACCGATCCGGCAGCCTGTCGTAACGAGGAAGAGACCTTTGCAGCGCGGGCCCTGAATCCGCGCGCGGCCTTTCGCTACACTTCGTCTCACAGTTGCTTGTTTCCTTCGTCCGAAGGAGTCTGCGAGTATTCACGCGGCCACCCGGCCGCGTTTTTTTTGCCCATACCGCATGGCATGCCGGCATCGTCATGCGCATTCCGCTGCGCGGGCTCTCAAGCATCGCGAATCAATTTTCGCCGCGGCGACCGAATCGGACCTCGCGCCGACACCGCGCCTTCACGCGCGATAGGCGGGATCGATGCGATCGACGATACGCTGCAGCGCGTCGAACGCGTCCTGCCCGGCGCCATGCTTCGGATCGAAATTCAGCGAATCGCGCACGCATGCGTCGAGCACTGGCGGCGCGATCGGCAATGCGCCGCCGATCGCGTGGGTCGCGACCTGCACCTCGCACGCGCGATTGAGCAGCCACATCAGCGAGAACGTCTGCGCGAGCGTCGCGCCGATCGTCACGGGCCCGTGGTTGCGCAGCAGCAGCACGGGGCGCCCGCCGGCACTCTCGACGATGCGCCGCCCTTCCTCGAGATGCACGGTGATGCCCTCGAAATCGTGATACGCGATCTTCCCGTACAGCTGCGCCGAATAGAAGTTCGAGAACGACAGCCCGTCGCGCGAGCAGCACACGGCCATCGTGGGCGTCGTATGCACGTGCATCACGCAGTGCGCGTCGGGCAGCGCCGCATGGATCGCGCTGTGGAACGTGAAGCCGGCCGGGTTGATCGGCCAGTCGGAATGGCCGATCACGTTGCCGTCGATGTCGATCTTCACGAGGTTCGATGCGCACACCTCGCGGTAATGGAGCCCGAACGGGTTGATCAGGAAATGGCCGTCCTCGCCCGGCACGCGCAGCGAGATATGGTTGTAGATCAGTTCGGTCCAGCCGAGATGGTCGAAGATCCGATAGGCAGCCGCGAGCTGCACGCGCGCTTGCCATTCGGCTTCGGAGAAACGGGCGGGACGCGTGAACGGCTGGTTCGGTACACGTTGCATGAGGCACTCCGGTTGCGGGCGGGCGCGGCCGCACGGGGGCGGCTGCGCGCATCGTCCATCGTCTCCTGGCGCCGCACGCGGCGCATACGGCTCGTGCGGCGCGTCGTTCGACACCGCGCCGGCCCGCATTGCGCGAGCCGTCCGCCGGCGCCTTCACGATACCCATATCGTTGCGCACACAACGATATCACCTTTCCCCGCGCACCGGTATTGCGGGTTTGGCCCGAGCCGTTCCGGCCCTTACAACTGGTCGCCGACCGGCAGCAGCATGAAGATGCCGGTCATCAGGTTGCGCATCAGCCCGGCATGCGGATCGACGTGAAAGGTGGCGGGCACGCCGTTGTCGGCACCGGTCCACAGCAGCTCGGGCGTGCCGCCGCCTGCCGGCGTCACGAGGCTCACGCGATAGCTCTCGTCGGGCTGCGTCACGTTCGCGAAGATCTCCGCCGCCTGCTGCGCGATCGTCGGGCTGTGGATCACGAGCGCAAGCTCGGTGTTCAGGTGCGCGGAGCGCGGATCGAGATTCATCGAGCCGATCACGAGGATCCTGCGGTCGATCACGTACGCCTTCGCATGCAGGCTCGCCCGCGAGCGCGAGCCGAACAGGCGCGCGCGCGAGCCGCCCGGCTGCGCCTTGAATTCGTACAACTCGACACCGTGCTGCAGCAGCGGCACGCGGTACGGCGCGTAGCCGGCCTGTACGGCGACCGCGTCGGTCGCGGCGAGAGAATTGGTGAGGATCGCGACGCGCACACCGCGCGCCGTCGTGTCGCCGAGGATCTTCACGCCTGCATCGTGCGGCACGAAGTACGGCGAGAACACGAGAAATTCCTGCTGCGCGGCGCGCGTCAGCTCGACGAGGCGCTGCATCGGCGGGCTCACGTACACGTCGGTCGGCCGCGCGACCTTGTCCGGCGCGTCGACCTTGAATTCGGCCGGCGCCCAGACGAGCCCGAGCTCGTCGTGCGCGATCTGCTGCGCGAGCGGCGTCGCGTTCAGCGGCTTCGCGTTGTACGGATCGGCGTTCTTGCGCCAGTGGTCGCGCAGCTCGTCGCGCATCGCGTCGAGATCCTTCGGATCGAACGACTGATGATTCAGCACCCGCAGCGGATAGCTGCTCGTGCTCGCCCAGTAGTCGTCGAAGCTCTTCGAGATGTCGTTCGTCACGGGCCCCGCGGCAAGCACGTCGAGATCGCGGAACTGCAGCGTCGGGCTCGCGCTGAAGTACTCGTCGCCGAGATTGCGGCCGCCGACGATCGCGAGCTGGTTGTCCGCGATCATCGCCTTGTTGTGCATCCGCCGCGTGAAGCTGTCGATCCGCGTAAAGAAGTTGGCCGTGCGCTCGACCATCCCGTGCTGCGACGCGCCGAACGGATTGAACACGCGGATCTCGATGTTCGGGTGCGTGTTCAGCGCGGCCATGACGCGATCGATGTCGCGGAAGTTCAGGTCGTCGACCAGCATCCGCACACGCACGCCGCGATCGGCCGCATACAGCGCCGCGCCGAGCAGCAGCTTGCCGGTCGTGTCCTCGGTCGCGATGTAGTACTGCATGTCGAGCGTTTTCGTCGCCGCACGCGCGAGCGCGATGCGCATCTGCAGCGCGGTCGCGCCGTCGGACAGCAGCCGGAAGCCCGACTGGCCCGGATGCGTGGCTTCCGGCGCAGCCAGCGCGTCGCGCAGCGGCGTCGCGGTATCGACCGGCAACGCATGAGAAACGGACCGATCGAGCGTGGTAGCAGGCGGATGCGTCGCGCACGCGGCGACCAGCGACAGCAGCGCGCAGACGGCCAGCGCGCGGGCCGAACGGCCGGCGGCTCGCCACGACAGCGCGGCCGGCGCGCGCCGGATCAAAGACGTGAGCACGGAGGCTTCCTCGACAGGCGGATCAATGAGCACGCGATCGCCGCGGCGCGCGGCTGACGGGCGGTTCCGGCCGATTCTAGTGGGCACTCGACGAACCGGTCAATCGCACGGCAGGCGCACGTCGCGCCGCCGGACCGCCCCCGGCGCCAATCGCGACCGGCCGCCGCGCGTGCTTGCGGCGCGCTCGGTCCAACCAATCTCATGGCACATCGCCGATTCGCTCGAAATGGCTGCGCACGTAATCGATATGGGTTTGCATCGCGGTGCGCGCCTCTTCGGGCCGGTGCGCGCAGATCGCGTCGCAGACCACCCGGTGCTGCTGCAGGAGCAACTCGGATGCCTGCTCGTCCTGCGTCGTCATCCCCGCGACGTTGATCGAGATGTGCTCGCGCAGCATCCCGATCACGCTCGTATGCAGGTGCAGGAACATCGTGTTGTGCGACGCGAGCGCGATCGCCTCGTGCAGCTTCGCGTCGGTCGACGCTTCGACGACCGCGTCGTCGTTCGCGTGCGCGGTTTCGAGCTCGCGCAGCAGCGTGCGGATCCGGCGCCGGTCGTTCGCGTCGGCGCGCAGCGCGGCGAAATAGGCGGTCGCGCCTTCGAGCACGCGGCGGAATTCGAGGATGTCGTCGCGCAGCGCCGGGTGATCGGCGACCAGCTGGCCCCACGGCGACGCGATGCCCGCGCGCAACTGGTCCGTCACGTAGACGCCCGCGCCGCGCCGGCTCTGCAGCAGCCCGCGCGCGACGAGCCGCTGGGTCGCCTCGCGCACCGTATTGCGGGCCACGCCGTACTGCTGCGCGAGCACGCGCTCGGCCGGCAGCCGCGCGCCGGCCGGCCATGTGCCGTCGAGCAGCGCCGTCTCGATCTTGCGCATCACTACTTCGGTCCGGCCCCGTGCCGTCATCGCCGCCATCGTCGTGTCTCCATCCGGAATGCCCGCCCGCGCCGATTGGCCCAACCAATTTGAGCTGCGGCGCCGTCGCGGGAATTATGCAGCGAAATCGTCGTCCCGCATTCGCATGCCGGGCCGTCGCCCCTGGAGCGAGACATGAACGAAAGGCACTACCCCGCCACCGCCCCCACGCACGTCTACCTGTTCGCGACCTGCCTGGTCGACCTGTTCGTCCCCGACGCGGGGCTCGACGCGGTCCGCCTGCTGGAGCGCGAAGGCCTGACTGTCCACTATCCGCGCGGCCAGAGCTGCTGCGGCCAGCCGGCCTACAGCAGCGGCAATCCCGACGAGGCGCGCCGCGTCGCGGCCGCGCAACTCGACCTGTTCGCCGAGCCGTGGCCGGTGATCGTACCGTCCGGCTCGTGCGCGGGCATGATCCGGCACCATTGGCCGGCGCTGTTCGCCGACGATCCCGTGCACGGCCCGAAGGCCCGTGCGATCGCGGAACGCACCTACGAACTCACCGAATTCCTCGTCCATGTGCTCGACGTGCGGCTCGACGGCGTCACCGCGAGCGCGGGCCCGGACGAGCGCGTGGTGCTGCACACGTCTTGCGCGGCCCGCCGCGAGATGGGCACCCGCGTGCACGGCGTCGCGCTCGTCGACGCGCTGCCGGGCGTCACGCGCATCGAACATGAACGCGAATCCGAATGCTGCGGCTTCGGCGGCACGTTCTCGCTGAAGCATCCCGACATCTCCGGTGCGATGGTGCGCGACAAGGTCGCATCGGCCTGCGCGACGGGCTGCGACCGGCTCGTGTCGGCGGACTGCGGCTGCCTGCTGAACATCGGTCACGCGGCCGACAAGGCCGGCGCGGCGCTGCCCGTCGAGCATCTCGCGAGCTTCCTGTGGCGCCGCACGGCCGGTGCCGCGTCGCTGCGCGGAGACCAGCAATGAGCGCGCGCGACGCGATCCTCGCGCGCCTGCGCACCACCGCGCCCGGCGTCGCCGCGAGCGCCGCGCCCGCACTCGACGCGCGCATCGACACGCATTACGCGGCGCGCCGCGCCGCGAGCGCACCCGCGCCGCACGTGCTGTCACACACGATGCAGGCCGCGCTCGCCGCGGCGCACGCGCAAGTCTGGTGCGCCACCGCCGCTGCGTGGCCCGCGCAGGTCGCCGCGCGCCTCGCCGAAGCCGGCGTGCGGCGCCTGCTGCTCGATCCGGCCCGCCCCGAATCGGCCGCCCTCGCACGTGCGCTGCCCGACGCGGTCGCGCCGGTGCCGTTCGACCGGCCGATCGACGCGTGGAAGGCCGAGCTGTTCGACACGATCGATGCCGGCTTCACCGTCGCGCGCTCGGGCATCGCGGCCACCGGCACCGTCGTGCTCGCGCCCGACCCGGGCACGCCGCGCACGGTGTCGCTGGTGCCGCCGCTGCACGTCGCGCTCGTCCACGCGAGCACGCTGCATGCGGATCTTCACGCGGCCGTGCACGCGGAACGCTGGCATGCGGGCATGCCGACCAACGTGGTGCTGGTGTCGGGCCCGTCGAAGACGTCCGATATCCAGCAGACGCTCGCATACGGCGCACACGGCCCGCGCAACCTGTGGGTCGTGATCGTCACCGACCCGGCCGAACCGACCGCAACCGCCAGCCAGGACCTGCCGCGATGAGCCACCAACCGCTGCAATTCGTCGCCCCCGGCGACTTCAAGGGCCGCGCGCGCGCCGCGCTCGACGATCCCGCGCTGCGCCGGAGCTTTCGCGGCGCGATGGATTTCCTGCAGGGCAAGCGCGCGACCCAGTTCCCCGACGACACCGAGCTGCAGCAGCTGCGCGATCTCGGCGAAGCCGTCCGGCAGCACGCGCTCGCGCAACTGCCCGTGCTGCTCGAGCGGCTGGAGGCGAAGCTCACCGCAGCCGGCGTGCATGTGCACTGGGCCGAGACGGCCGCCGATGCGAACGCGATCGTGCTCGGCATCGCGCAGGCGAAGAAGGCGCGCCGTGTGATCAAGGGCAAGTCGATGGCGAGCGAGGAAATCGAGCTGAACCATTACCTCGCGGAACACGGCGTCGACTGCATCGAGTCCGACATGGGCGAGTTCATCGTGCAGCTCGCGGGCGAGAAGCCGTCGCACATCGTGATGCCGGCGATCCACAAGACCCGCGGCGACATCGCCGAGCTGTTCGAGGAACACATCCCCGGCACGCGCTACACGGAGGACGTCGACGAGCTGATCCAGACCGGCCGGCGCGCGCTGCGCCGCGCATTCGCGGAAGCCGACATCGGCCTGTCCGGCGTGAACTTCGCAGCGGCCGACACGGGCACGCTGTGGCTCGTCGAAAACGAAGGCAACGGCCGGCTGTCGACGACGGTGCCCGACACGCACATCGCGATCATGGGGATCGAGAAGGTCGTCGAGAAACTCGAGCACATCGTGCCGCTGTCGAGCCTGCTGACGCGCTCGGCCACCGGCCAGGCGATCACGACCTACTTCAACCTGATCTCGGGCCCACGCCGCGACGGCGAGCGCGACGGCCCGCGCGAGCTGCATCTCGTGCTGCTCGACAACGGCCGCACGCAGGCCTACGCGGACGAACAGCTGCGCGCGACGCTGCAGTGCATCCGCTGCGGCGCGTGCATGAACCACTGCCCCGTCTATACGCGCATCGGCGGCCACGCATACGGAACGACCTACCCCGGCCCGATCGGCAAGATCATCTCGCCGCACCTGCTCGGCCTCGACGCGACGGCCGACCTGCCGACCGCCTCGACGCTGTGCGGCGCGTGCGGCGAGGTGTGCCCGGTCCGGATCCCGATCCCGCAGCTGCTGGTGCGGCTGCGCACCGAGGCGAACCGCAAGCCCGACGAACCCGTCGCGCATCCGCTGCGCGGCCAGGGTGCGAACTACAACCGCGCGGAAGACCTCGTGTGGCGCTTCTGGTCGGGCGCCTTCGCGCATCCGCGCGCGTATCGCGCGTTCCGCTGGACCGCGACGCGGTTGCGCGCGCTGACGCCTGCGAAGCAGATGGGCTGGACGCAGCACCGCACGCCGCTCGAGCCGGCGCCGCGCAGCCTGTCCGACCTGTTGCGCGCCCGCGGGCAGCCCGAATAGACCACCCCGCTTTCAAACCCGTACCGATAGAAATCCATGGAGGAGACACCCATGCAGGTTTGGCATCAGATCTATACCCCGCTCGGCAGCCTCGGGCTGTCGGCGTTCGTCGCCGCGATCCCGATCATCTTCTTTTTCGTCGCGCTCGCCGCATTGCGGCTGAAGGGGCACGTCGCTGCCGCGATCACGCTGCTGCTGTCGCTCGGCGTCGCGATTCTCGCGTACGGGATGCCCGTGCCGCAGGCACTCGCGGCGGCCGGCTTCGGCTTCGCGTACGGCCTGTGGCCGATCGCGTGGATCATCGTCGCCGCCGTGTTCCTGTACAAGATCGTCGTGAAGACCGGCCAGTTCGACATCATCCGCGCATCGGTGCTGTCGATCACCGACGACCAGCGCCTGCAGATGCTGCTGATCGGCTTCTCGTTCGGCGCGTTCCTCGAAGGCGCGGCCGGTTTCGGCGCGCCCGTCGCGATCACGGCCGCGCTGCTCGTCGGCCTCGGCTTCAAGCCGCTGCACGCGGCAGGACTGTGTCTGATTGCAAACACCGCGCCGGTCGCGTTCGGCGCGATGGGCATTCCGATCATCGTCGCCGGACAGGTGACGGGCATCGACCCGTTCCACATCGGCGCGATGGCCGGCCGCCAGTTGCCACTGCTGTCGCTCGCGGTGCCGTTCTGGCTCGTGTTCATGATGGACGGGCTGCGCGGCGTGCGGCAGACCTGGCCGGCCGCGCTGGTCGCCGGCGGCAGCTTCGCGATCACGCAGTACTTCACGTCGAACCATATCGGGCCCGAGCTGCCGGACATCACGTCGTCGCTCGTCAGCCTCGTCGCACTCGCCGCATTCCTGAAGGTGTGGCAGCCGAGCAGCGCGAAGCAGGCGGCCGGCGGCCTCGTCGCATCCGGCGGCGGCGCGGCGCTCGCGGGGTTCGGCACGGGCGGCAACGGTCCGCGCACGAGCCGCCAGGCGTCGCCGTACACGCTCGCGCAGACCGTGCGCGCGTGGTCGCCGTTCCTGATCCTGACGGCCGTCGTCACCGTGTGGAGCATCGCGCCGTTCAAGGCGCTGTTCGCCGCACACGGCGCGCTCGTGTCGACGGTGCTGAAGTTCCACGTGGCGGGGCTCGACCAGCTCGTCGTGAAGACCGCGCCGATCGCCGCGACGCCGAAGGCGCTCGACGCCGTGCTGAAGATCGATCTCGTGTCGGCAGTGGGCAGCGCGATCCTCGTGACCGCGCTGATCTCGATGGTGCTGCTGCGGATGAAGCCGCGCGATGCGCTCGTCACGTTCGGCGAAACGCTGAAGGACCTCACGCGCCCGATTCTGTCGATCGGCCTCGTGCTCGCATTCGCGTTCGTCGCGAACTACTCGGGGATGTCGTCGACGCTCGCGCTGATGCTGGCGGCGACCGGCGCCGCGTTCCCGTTCTTCTCGCCGTTCCTCGGCTGGCTCGGCGTGTTCCTGACCGGCTCGGACACGTCGTCGAACGCCCTCTTCTGCTCGCTGCAGCAAGCGACCGCGCACCAGCTCGGCGTACCCGAGACGCTCGTGGTCGCCGCGAACACGACGGGCGGCGTGACCGCGAAGATGATCTCGCCGCAGTCGATCGCCGTGGCGTGCGCGGCGACGGGCCTCGTCGGCAAGGAGTCGGAGCTGTTCCGCTTCACGGTGCGCCACAGCCTGCTGTTCGCGGTGATCGTCGGCCTGATCACGCTCGTGCAGGCCTACGTGCTACCGGGGATGGTGCCGTAAGCAAGCGGCGCGGCCGCTTTCCCGGCCCCCGAAAAACAAAACCCCACGCCCGAAAGAGCGTGGGGTTTTGTTCATCGCGGGCGCCGCCGGACGAAGCCGGCGCCCTGAGCGGCGCTCAGCTGCCCTTCGCGATGCGATCCTGGATGTGCTGCGCGCGGCTCGCCGACGACGGGTGCGAGCTCATCATCGAGCTCTTGCCGCCGTCGAGTTGTGCCAGCTTCTGGAACGCGGTGACGAGGCCCTTCTGGCTCATGTTCTTCTGCTTCATCAGGTCGAACGAGTAGTCGTCCGCCGCGCTTTCCTGCGTCTGCGAGAACTGTGCGTTGATGAACTTCTCGGTGATGTCGCCAAGCTGCGAGCTCGTCAGTGCCGCGACGCCCGGCGATGCCGCGCCGGCCGCGGTGCGCGCCGCGCTCACCGCGTAGGCGGTCTGCATCGCCTTCTTCGAGTGACCCAGTGCGACGTGGCCCATTTCATGACCGATCACGCCGCGCAGTTCGTCGTCGTTCATCATGTCCATCAGGCCGCTGTACACGCGCACGCAGCCGTTGCCCATCGCCCACGCGTTGACGTCCTTGGTCATGTAGACCTTGTAGTTGATCTTCTGGCCGTTCAGCGTCATGTCGCCGAAGCCCTTCATCACCTTCGTCAGGCGCTTCGAGTATGCGCTGTTCGGCGCCGCGATCTTCGATTCGGCGTCGCTCGCCTTGCACGAGTCGGTCGACAGTGCCGCGATGTCGCTGTCCGACAGCGTCGCTGCCTTCAACAGGTTGGTCCCCGCCGACGTCAGGCTGTTCGCGTCGAGGCTCTGTACCCCGCCACACGCGCTCAACAGGAACGCCACGCCACACGCTGCCGCCGCTTTCTTGATATGCATCCCGGATCCCTCGGTAGTTGTATTTGGAAGCGGCGATTTTGCATAATCCGGCAGAAAATTACCAGATGTTTACATCGGATGACATCTTGATTACTTGCCGATTCGGCATGAACGGCGCGATCGACCAGCCGATTGACGACGAAAATGCCGTCAATTGCCGCGTCCGTGCGAGCGGCTGAACGCGGAGCGGGACCGGCGCAGCAGCAGCCGCACGGCCAGCATCGGCAGCCGCACCACGAAACCGATGAAGAGCCGCAAGTGCATCCATGCGAGCAATGCGTTGTCGCGCCCGTAGTGGAAATGCGACACACCGCCCTCGTGCGCGCCAAAGTAGCGCACCGGCGCTTCGATGCGGATCGGGCGCACGCCGGCCCAGCACAGCCGCACGGCCGCTTCGGGATCGAAGTCGAAGCCGCGCATCCACGGTTGCCGGTGCATGATCGCGGCGAGCGGCGCGACCGGGTACACGCGAAAGCCGTACAGCGAATCGCCGATCCCGGCCCACAGCGTCTCGAGGTCGGCCCACGCGTTCGACAGCCGGCGGCCCTGCACGCGCAGCTGCGGCGCGCTCGCATCGAACTTCGGCAGGCCCAGCACCATCGCGTCCGGCGCCGCCTGCGACGCGGCCATGAATTCGGGAATCAGGTCGGCCGGATGCTGGCCGTCGGAATCCATCGTCAGCACATGCGTGAAGCCGCTCGCGGCGGCCGCGTCGAGCCCGGCGAGCACCGCTGCGCCCTTGCCGCGGTTCTCGGGCAGCACGATCACGCGCAGCCCCGGATCGCGGTCGGCCATCGCCTGCAGCCGCTCGGCGCTGCCGTCAGTGCTGCCGTCGACGACGACCCACACCGGATTCCACTGCGCCCGGGCATTGCGTACGGTCGTGTCGACCTTGACGCCCGGGTTGTAGCTGGGAATCAGCACGAGATGGGTGGACGAGGCGTGCAGCTTGGACATGGAAACGGCCGGTTGTGAAGACGGTGATCCTGACAAAAGTTTATGACCTGCGAGCGACCGCCGACAGGCTTCATCGACGCCGCCCGCACGCGGCGACGGTTCGCGGAGCGACAGGCCCGCGCGCTTCACGACAGTTGCTCCAGCGGATGGCCCGCGCTGGCCTCGATCTCGACCAGCAGATCGTCGCGGCACACGTCCGCGTGGACGAACAACGGCCGCACGTCGGGGCCGGCCGCGTCGCGCAGCACGCGCTCGATCGCGGCGAGCGCCGCGGCGTCGCCGGCGTCGCGCACATAGACGCGATAGCTCAGGTCGGCGAGCGCGAACGGGCCGTGCCCCTGCCGCCCGGCCTGCTCGAGCACGGCGGCCAGGTTCGCCATCGTCTCTCGCGTTTGCGCGACGACGTCGCCGCGATGCACGGTGCGGTGCCCGACGATGCTGGCGGTGCCCGACACGAACAGCACCGGAGCGGCAGCGCCGTCGGTCCAGGCGGCCGCGCGCGCGAAGGTCGGCGCCCGCGGACCGTACTGCGCCGGGTAGTCATATGCGCTGACCTGGCGCGGATTCTCGACCGGATCGGCCGGCGTGCGGCTCGCGATGAAATGGATCACCAGCGGCGCGGCCGGCGGCGCGTCGCCCGCGACCGGCACGACCGAACCGAGCGCGCACGCGGCCGGCACGCCGCCCGTCAGCGCGCGGCGGCACGCGTCGAACGCGCGCTGCCTGCCGATATTGAACTGACGATAGCGCTCGATTCCGAACTGCTGCGCATTGATCGCCGGCACCGTATTCCAGATCCGCAGCGGATGCGGCATGCCGAGCGTATCGAGCACGTCGAACAGCGCGCGGTATGCATCGTGTGTCGCGCGCTCGAGCGGCGTGCCGCCGTCGGGATCGACATCGGTCGCTTCCTGCACGACGATGCTGCCGAACACGAGCCCCGCCGTTTCGCTGTAGCGGAACTGCAGCGCGCCGCGTCGTTCGCTGCGCAGGTCGGGCGCGTCGCACTGCCAGATTTCGCAGACCGCACCGGCGCGTGCGCCGCTGCCGGCATCGAGCAGGGCCATCTGCACCGGTGCGAGCGGCAGGTCGGGCGCGGCGTCGGCCAGCATGCGTTCGGCCGCGTCGGCCTGCGCGCCGGCCGCCCCGATGCACACGGCACCCAGCGCGCCCGGAAACACGTGTTCGAATGCGTCGCCGCGCCGTTGCGCCTCGCGCAGCAGCGCCGCAAGCCGCACATGCTCGATCTGGACGAGCCGCAGCGCGCGATTACCGCGATTCGCTGCGGGCGACATGCGCGCTCGCGATGCGGCGGGCCCGGTTGCAGTGTGTCCGTGCGCGACCGCGTTCGTGGCGGACGACAGGGAACACGCTCGCCGTTCGGCGTCGACTGGATGCACTGACACTTCGATTTCCTCACTATGCTGCGCAGGCCCGCGGCACTGCGGCCACGCGTTGCGTTGCGCGCCGTTGCCCTGTGTCAGGCCGACGCGGCGCGCGTCGTCATGCAAGCCCGCCGTTGACGGACATGACCTGCCCCGTCACATAGGCGGCCGCGTCGGATACCAGGTACGCGACCATCGCCGCGACTTCGTCGGGCCGGCCCGCGCGTTGCGCCGGCACGAGCTGCTTGATCCGTTCGGCGGGAAACGCGTGTTCGGCCATCGGCGATTCGATGATGCCGGGCGCGACCGCGTTCACGGTGATGCCGCGCGACGCGAGCTCCAGCGACAGCGACTTCGTCGCGCCGATCAGCCCCGCCTTCGCGGCCGCGTAATTGACCTGCCCGCGGTTGCCGGTCACACCGGCGACCGATGCGATGTTGACGATCCGTCCGCGGCGCGTGCGGATCATCGGCAGCAGCAGCGGCTGCGTGACGTTGAAAAAGCCGTTGAGCGTCACGTCGATCACGCTGTGCCATTGCTGGCGCGACATGCCGGCCATCGGAGCGTCGTCGTGAATGCCCGCGTTGTTGACGAGGATCTGCACCGGCGCGTCGTTGACGAATGGCGCCAACGCGGCGAGCGTCGCGTCGGCGTCAGTCACGTCGAACGCGATCGCGTGCGCGACACCGCCGGCCGCGACGATCCGCTGCGCGACCGCCTCCGCCTGCGCGAGATTCCGGTTCGCGTGCACCCAGACTTCATGGCCGGCCTGCGCGAGCGCCGTGCAGATCGCCTGCCCGAGTGCGCCGCTGCCGCCCGTTACGAGCGCCCGCATCGAATTGCTCCGTTCATCGCGTTCCACCTCGATCGACGCGGCGGCGGATCGTCCAGCGACCGCCGCCGCGTACCGTAATCACCTGCGTGCCGCGTCGCGCCCGTGCGCGCCGCCGTCACTTCGTGCGATGCGCGGCGACGTACGCGGCAAGCGCGCCGAGCGTCGCGAAGATCTTCTGGTTGTCCGGATTGTCCGAGCGCAGCTCGAAGCCGTACTTCTTCGAGATCAGCAGCGCGATTTCCAGGATGTCGATGGAGTCGAGCCCGAAGCCCTCGCCGTACAGCGGGGTCCCGGCCGTCACCGTTTCGAGCGGGACGTCTTCGAGATTCAATTCGCCGATGATCAGCGTGGCGAGCTCTTGTTCCAGTGCGTTCATCATGCTTGCGGGCAGGCGGCCCATGGCAGCGGGAGGCGCCCGGAAACGGCAAGCGTCGTGCACGCCCGGCGCGTGCGAAGCGCGCGCGAATCTCCGTCCCTCCGGCGTCTGCCGGCTTCCCCGCCTGCGTTATTGGGGATCGTTGGTAAAAGTTACGCGGATTCTAGACGATGGGTATCGGCACGTATACGGTGAATGGTTACAGACTGAAGGGCTCCCGCCGCGGCCGGTTTCGGGACCCGATCGCAGCAGACGCTTGAGCCGCTTCGGATGGCTCTGGATCGCCTGCACGAAACGCTCAGTGCGATGCCATACAATCGGTTACAAAACCCGGCTGCGCCCGTCCCGAAGCCGCGCCGCCGCGGCCCTAAAATGTGCGTGCATGACACGCCGGCCCGGACATGCTCCCGGCCGCCATTCGTATGATGTTTAACGGCCCGACGACCGCGTCCGGCCCCGATCCGCCCGATGTCTCCAGCAGCCATGCCGCGCCCGTCCGCCTGTCCCGCTTCACCTTGCCGCCCGTTCGCCGCCGTGCCGCGGCGCGCGGTGGCGACGCGCGCCCCGCGCCGCGCAACCGGAGCATGGCGATGAGCGCGCCGCTGGGTATCGCGGGTATCGCGCGCGGCGCCGGCGCGCTCGCCGCGGTGGCGGCGTACCAGATCGGCGCGCATTACGCGGCCGCGACGCCCGGCGCGCACGGCTTCGGCCTCGCGATGGCACTGGTGCCGCCGCTGCTGCTCGCGCTCGGCGCGGCGCGGCGCTCGCCGCGGCGCGCGTGGCTCGTGCCGGCGTGGCTGCTGGCCGCCGTCGCGCTGTGGGCCGCGCGCATTCCGCTCGCGCGGCATTTCGAATGGGGCCTGTATCTGGAGCATGCGAGCTTCAACCTCGCCATGGCGCTGCTGTTCGGCCGCACGCTCGCGGCCGGCCAGGTGCCACTGTGCACGCGCTTCGCGACGATGATCCACGGCACCGTCACGCCGGCCGTCGCGCGCTACACGCGGCGCATCACGCTCGCGTGGACGCTGTTCTTCGTCGCGATTGCCGCCGTGTCGACGCTGATGTTCGCGACCGCGCCGATCGTCGCGTGGTCGACGTTCGCGAACTACCTGTCGCTGCCGCTCGTCGCCGTGATGTTCGCCGCCGAGCATGCGTGCCGACGCTTCGCGCTGCCGCACGACGCGCGGCCGAAGATGGTCGAAGCGGTGCGCGCGTATCGCGCGTCGACTCAGCCGTCACGATGAATTCCTGGCCGACGCGGCGACGCGCCGGCCACCGCCTTCCGCTTTAGCCGATTTATGCCGACTCACCCGCTGGTATTCCATTCCTCGCCGGACCAGACGATCGCCTGGCGCGACGGCACGCCCGTCACCGTGCGCGCGTTCATCGCCGACATCGCGCGCGTGGCCGCCGCACTGCCCGCCGGCGGCCATGTGTTCAACGTGTGCCGCGACCGCTACCGCTTCGCGGTCAGCCTGTGCGCGGCGCTCGTCGCCGGCAAGATCAGCCTGCTGCCGTCGACGCACACGCCGGAGATGGTGCGCCAGCTCGCGTCGTTCGCACCGGACGCGTTCTGCCTGCACGACGCGCCGGACTGCGCGATCGACCTGCCGCGCTTCGCGTATCCGGATGCCGCCCCCGGCGCCCTCGCCGACGACGCACCGTGCGTCGTGCCGCAGATCGATGCGGCGCGCATCATGGCCTACGTGTTCACGTCCGGCTCGACCGGCGCGCCGGTGCCGCACCGCAAGACCTGGGGCTTCCTGGTCGGTTGCGTGCGCGCGGCGGCCGACCGCCTCGGCCTGCTCGACGGCCGCGCGGCCACCCTGATCGGCACCGTGCCCGCGCAGCACATGTACGGCTTCGAGTCGACGGTGCTGCTCGCGCTGATCGGCGGCCTCGCGTTCAGCAATCGCCAGCCGTTCTACCCGGTCGACATTCGCGACGAACTCGACGCGATCCCGCAACCACGGGTGCTCGTCACGTCGCCGATCCACCTGCGCGCGCTGCTGTCGGCCGGCCATGCGCTGCCGCCGGCGGCACTCGTGCTGTCGGCCACCGCGCCGCTGTCGGAAAAACTCGCGTGCGAAGCCGAAGCCGCGCTCGACGCGCCGCTCGTCGAAATTTACGGCAGCACCGAGACCGGCCAGATCGCGACGCGCCGCACGTCACATGGCGCAACGTGGCAGTTGTTCCCGGAGATCCGGCTCGATGCGCGCGAAGGGTGTGACGCAGCGGACCACGACGGCACGAGCGACGGCGGCGGGCCGACCGTGTGGGTGTCGGGCGGGCACGTCGAAGCCCCCGTGCCGATGGGCGACGCGCTCGAGCTGCTCGGCGACGGCCGGTTCCTGCTGCACGGCCGCAAGGCGGACCTCGTGAACATCGCCGGCAAGCGCACGTCGCTCGCCTATCTGAACCATCAGCTGAACGCGATTCCCGATGTCGTCGACGGCGTGTTCTTCATGCCGGACGACACCGCGCCGGCCGACGCCGATGCGAGCCACGAAACCGTCACGCGCCTCGTTGCGCTCGTCGTCGCGCCGACGCTCGCCACGGCCGACCTGCAGCGCGCGCTGCGCGAACGGATCGATCCCGCGTTCATGCCGCGCCCGCTCGTGTTCGTCGAGGCACTGCCGCGCAACGAAACGGGCAAGCTGCCGCGCGACGTGCTGGCCGCGCTCGTCGCACGGCACACGCGCGCCGCGGCGACCGCCGTGCGCGAGCGCGCCGCGACGGACGCGTCGCTCGCATTCACGGTTCCCACCGATCACCCGGCGCTGCCCGGTCATTTCCCCGGCCACCCGATCGTGCCGGGCGTCGTGCTGCTCGATCACGCGATCGCGACGCTCGGCGCGTCGCTGAACCGCCCGCTGCACACGTGGCGGCTCGCTTCCGCGAAATTCCTGAGCCCGGTCGCGCCCGGCGAACCGCTCGCGCTCGCGTTCGATACGGCGGCCGGCGGCGCGATCCGCTTCACGCTGCGTGCCGCGTCGCGCGACGTCGCGACCGGCGTGCTGTCCGCGCCGCCGGCCGCGCAGGACGGCGCGCAGCCATGAAGCGCACCGCGTGGGCCGAGCGCCAGGAGCGCAGCAACGCGGGGCTGCTGCGCGTGATGACGTGGATCTCGCTGCGTTTCGGCCGGCGGCCGTCGCGCGTCGTACTGCACGCCATCGCAACCTATTTCGTGCTGTTCTCGCCGGTCGCCTGCGCGGCGTCGCGCGACTACCTGCGCCGCGTGCTCGGCCGTCCCGCGCGCTGGCGCGACGTGTACCGGCACGTGTTCGCGTTCGCGGCGACGATCCACGACCGCATCTACCTGATGAACGGCCGCTTCGACCTGTTCGACATCCGGCTGCATGGCGAAACGCTCGTCGATGAAGCGCTCGCCGGCGGTCACGGCGCATTCCTGATGGGCGCGCACCTCGGCAGCTTCGAAGTCGTGCGGGCGATCGGCCGCACGCGTCCGGACCTGCGGGTCGTCGTCACGATGTATGAAAAGAACGCACGCAAGATCAACGCGTCGCTCGCCGCCGTCAATCCGGCCGCGAAACCGGAAGTGATTCCGCTCGGGCAGATCGACTCGATGCTGAAGGTGCGCGAGCGCCTCGACGCGAACTGCATGGTCGGCATGCTCGCCGACCGTACGCTGCTCGACGACGCGGCCGCGTCGCTGCGGCGGCTGCCGCTGCTCGGCGCGCCGGCCGCGTTCCCGCTCGGGCCGCTGCGCATGGCGGCCATGCTGCGGCGTCCGGTGATCTTCATGACGGGCCTCTATCGCGACGGCAACCGCTACGATGTGCACTTCGAGACGCTCGCCGACTTCTCCGACGTGCGCCGCGACACGCGCGCGGCGGCCGTCGACGCGGCGCTCGCGCGCTACGTCGCGCTGCTCGACAAGTATTGCCGCGCGGCGCCGTACAACTGGTTCAACTTTTTCGATTTCTGGCAGAACGGCGGCGCCGCCGCGCGCCGCGACGATGCGTGCGCCTGCACCGACCTGTCCACCACGAGGGATTCCGACGCATGACCGCCGTTCGCTGCCTCCTGTCGCTGTTGCCGCGCCCGTACGCATTCGTGCTGCGCCGCGTCGCGCGCACCTTCGCCGTCACGACCGTCGTCGCGCTGGCCCTGCCCGCGCACGCCGCCGACACCGGTTCGACGTGGACCCTCGACCGGCTGATGGCGACGCTCGCGCAGCACAAATCCGGGCACGCGACGTTCACCGAGACGAAGACCCTGTCGATCGCCACGCAGCCGGTCGAATCGTCGGGCGAGCTGGTGTTCGTCGCGCCCGACCATCTCGAGAAGCGCACGCTGAGCCCGAAACCCGAACAGCTCGTCGTCGACGGCGACATGCTCACCGTCGAGCGCAACAACCGCAAGTACACGCTCGCGCTCGCGCGCTATCCGGAGCTCGGCGCGTTCATCGACAGCATCCGCGCGACGCTCGCCGGCAACCGCTTCGCGCTCGAACAGGTCTACAAGGTCGCGCTCGCCGGACGCGGCGACGACTGGACGCTGACGCTCACGCCGCTCGATTCGCGGATGCTGAAGGTGGTCAGCACGATTACGCTCGAAGGCACGCGCGACGAGTTGCGCAGCGTCGCGATCCGGCAGGCCGACGGCGACCATTCGCTGATGCGCCTGCAACCCGTCCCGGCGAACTGATGGACGAACGCACCCGGCCGCCCGCCCCCGTCACGCGCCGCCTGCCTGCGTTGCAGCGGCGCGCGGTGCTCGTGTGGCTGCTCGCGCTCGTCGCGTGCGGGATCGCGATCGCCCGCGCGAACTTCACGGCTGACCTGTCCGCATTCCTGCCGCGCGCGCCGAGCGCCGGGCAGCGCGTGCTCGTCGATCAGCTGCGCGACGGCATCGTGTCGCGGTTGATCCTCGTCGCGATCGACGGCGGCGATGCGGCCACGCGTGCCGCGCTGTCGCGGCGCGTCGCCGGCACGCTGCGCACCGACCGGCAGTTCTCGGCGGTCAACAACGGCGAAGCCGTGAACGACGCGCACGACCGGCAGTTCGTGTTCGACCATCGCTACCTGCTGAGCCCGGCCGTCACGCCGCAGCGCTTCGGCGCGGACGGCCTGCACCAGGCGCTCGGCAACAGCCTCGACCTGCTGAGCTCATCGGCGGGCCTCGTCGCGAAGGCGCTGCTGCCGCGCGACCCGACCGGCGAGGTCAGCGCGCTCGTCGACCAGCTCGACAGCGGCTCGCAGCCGGCCATGCGCGACGGCGTGTGGGCGTCGCGCGACGGCACGCGCGCGGTGCTCGTCGTGCAAACGGCCGCCGCCGGTGCCGACACCGATGCGCAGGCACGCGCGATCGACGCGGTGCGCCGCGCGTTCTCCGCCGCGACGCAGGCGCTGCCGAATCCGGCCGCGTACACGCTCGCGATGACCGGCCCCGGCGTGTTCTCGGTCGACACGCGCGACACGATCCGGCACGACGTCGAGCGGCTGTCGACGGCGAGCGTCGTGCTGATCGTCGCGCTGCTGCTGACGCTGTACCGCTCGCCGCGCACACTCGCGCTGGGGCTGCTGCCGGTGCTGACCGGCATCGCGGCCGGCATCGCGGCGGTCAGCGTCGCGTTCGGCACGGTCCACGGGCTGACGCTCGGCTTCGGCACGACGCTGATCGGCGAAGCCGTCGACTATTCGATCTACCTGTTCGTGCAATCGGCCCAGGCCGGCTCGCGCGGTGCCGCGCGGCCCGCCGACGCGACGCGTGCGTGGGTCGCCGCCTACTGGCCGACGATCCGGCTCGGCGTGCTGACGTCCGTGTGCGGCTTCGCGTCGATGCTGTTCTCCGGCTTTCCGGGCCTGGTGCAGCTCGGACTCTATTCGATCGTCGGGCTGACGGCCGCCGCGCTCGTCACGCGCTTCGTGCTGCCGCACCTGCGCGGCGAGCATGTCGCGATTCGCGACGTGTCGCGCGTCGGCGCCGTGCTCGCGCGCGCGGCCGACGCGGCGCCGCGGCTGCGCTGGCCGCTCGCCGTGCTCGTGATCGCCGCGTGCGCGACGCTCGTGCTGCACCGCGACGGCCTGTGGAGCCGCGAGCTCGCCGCGCTGAGCCCCGTTCCCGCCCGCGCACAGGCACTCGACGCGCGCCTGCGCGCCGATGTCGGCGCACCCGACGTGCGCTACCTCGTCGTGATTGCCGCGCCGACCGAACAGGCCGCGCTCGAACGCGCGGAACAGGTCGCCGCGCAATTGCAGCCGCTCGTCGATCGCGGCGCGCTCGCGGGCTTCGAAAGTCCCGCGCGCTACCTGCCGAGCGACGCCGCACAGCGCGCGCGCCAGGCGAGCCTGCCGGCCGCGGACCTGCTTGCCACGCGGATGCGCGCGGCCGTCGCGAACCAGCCGATCTCGGTCAAGCCCGAGCTGTTCGCCCCGTTCATCGCCGATGTCCAGGCCGCGCGCCACGCGCCGCTGCTCACGCGCGCGGACCTGCGCGACACGTCGATGGCGCTCGCCGTCGATGCACTGCTGACCGAACGCGCGGGCCGCTGGAGCGCGATGCTGCCGCTGCGCGCACCGGACGTCGCACGCACCGCGTCACCGGCCGCGCCGGGGCTGGATGCCGCGCCCATCCGCGCGGCCGTCGCGCGCGCCGGCGTGCACGACGCGCTGTTCGTCGACATGAAGGCCGAAGCCGACCGCCTGTACGTGAACTACGTGCACGAGGACATCCGGCTGTCGCTCGCGGGTTTCGCGGCGATCGCCGCACTGCTGCTGCTCGCGCTGCGCTCGCCGCGCCGCGTCGTGCACGCGCTCGCGCCGCTCGTCGCGGCCGTGCTGGTGGTGACGGCCGGCTTCGCGCTCGCCGGCGTGCAACTGACGATCCTGCACCTCGTCGGGATGCTGCTGATCGTCGCGGTCGGCTCGAACTATGCGCTGTTCTTCTGCAAGCGCGACGACGCGCAACCGGTCACGCCGAACACGCTCGTGTCGCTGCTGATCGCGAACCTCGCGACGGTCGCCGGGTTCGGCCTGCTCGCGCTGTCGCACGTGCCGCTGCTCGAAACCTTCGGGCTGACCGTCGGCCCCGGCGCGATGCTCGCACTCGCATTCGCCGCGATTCTCGCGCCGCGTGCCGCGGCCGTGAGCGGCCCTCGTCATGCTCCCACCGGAGGCCGCGCATGAACGCGCCGTCGTCCGTTCCGCCAGCGCCGCCCGCCGGCGCCCGCCGCTGGAAGCCGACCCCGCTGATCGCGGGCACGGCCGCGCTGCATGCGGGCGCGCTCGCGACCGTCGTCGCGCAGCCGGCCGCATGGCCGTGGGCCGCCGGCGGCGTGGTCGCGTCGCATCTCGCGCTGACGGCCGCCGGCCTGTGGCCGCGCAGCGCACTGCTCGGCCCGAACTGGACGCGCCTGCCGGCCGGTGCCGGCCGCCGGATCGCGCTGACGATCGACGACGGCCCGGACCCGGACGTCACGCCGCGCGTGCTCGACCTGCTCGATCGTTACGATGCGCGCGCGACGTTCTTCTGCATCGGCGATCTCGCGCGCCGCCATCCGCGATGGATCGAAGCGATCGTCGCGCGCGGCCATGCGATCGAGAACCACAGCCAGCGGCACCGGCACACGTTCTCGCTGTCGGGGCCCGCCGCGCTGCGGCGCGAGATCGCGGCCGCGCAGCAGACGCTGACCGAGATCGCCGGCACGCGCCCGTGCTTCTTCCGCGCGCCGGCCGGCCTGCGCAATCCGTTTCTCGAGCCGGTACTGTGCGAGCTCGGCCTGCAACTCGCCAGCTGGACGCGGCGCGGCTTCGACACACGCGCACACGACGCGGGCACCGTCACGCGCCGCCTGTTGAACGGCCTCGCAGCGCGCGACATCCTGCTCGTGCACGACGGCCACGCGGCGCGCGACGCACGCGGCGAGCCGGTCGTGCTCGACGTGCTGCCGGCACTGCTGCGCGCGGCCGCCGACGCGCAGTTGCACTGGACCACCCTGCGCGCCGCGCTCGCGCCCGAACCACCCGGCCAGCCGGGCATGCCGGTAACCCCGTTTGATAAAATCTGACCATGCGCGGCGCGCTCGCCAGCCCTGCTGCGGCGCCCGTTCCGGCCACCGGATGCGACCCTCGTGAAACCTCTCCTGCTCTCGCACTTCACCGCCACCAGCTGCATCGGCCGCGGCCTCGACGCGACCCTCGCCGCGCTGCGCGACGCCCGCGGCGGGCTCACGCCGTGCGACTTCGAGCGCGCCGATCTCGACACCTGGATCGGCGCCGTGGACGGCGTCGCTGCGCAGCCCGTGCGCGCGGATCTCGCCGATTTCGACTGCCGCAACAACCGCCTCGCGCAGCTCGGCCTCGTGCAGGACGGCTTCGACGCACGCGTCGCGGCGGCCGTGTCGCGCTATGGCGCCGCCCGCGTCGGCGTGTTCGTCGGCACGAGCACGTCCGGCATCCTCGAGACCGAACGCGCGTACGAGCAGCGCGATCCGGCGAGCGGCGCACTGCCCGCCGGCTTTCACTACGCGCATACGCACAACCCGTATTCGCCTGCCGCGTTCGTGCGCGCATATTTCGCGCTGCGCGGACCTGCGATGGCGATCTCGTCCGCGTGCTCGTCCGGCGCGAAGGTATTCGGCTCCGCGCGCCGGATGATCGACGCGGGGCTGATCGACGCGGCTGTCGTCGGCGGCGTCGATTCGCTGTGCCTCACGACGCTGTACGGCTTCAATTCGCTCGAACTGCTGTCGCGCCTGCCGTGCCGGCCGTTCGACGTCGCGCGCGACGGCATCTCGATCGGCGAGGCCGCCGCGTTCGCGTTGCTCGAACGCGTGCCGGCGCCGCCCGCCGCGCTCGACGACGACGCGATCCTGCTGCTCGGCATCGGCGAATCAAGCGACGCGCACCACATGTCGTCGCCGCATCCGGAAGGGCTCGGCGCGCGCCTCGCGATCGAACAGGCGCTCGCCTCGGCCGGCCTCGACGCGAGCGACATCGACTATGTGAACCTGCACGGCACCGCGACGCCCAGCAATGACGCTGCCGAAAGCCGCGCGGTCGGCGCATTGCTCGCGCGCACGCCGTGCAGCTCGACGAAGGGTGCGACCGGTCATACGCTCGGCGCCGCCGGTGCGCTCGAAGCCGTCGTCGCCGCGCTCGCGCTGCGCGAGCAGTTCGTGCCGGCCGGCGTCAACACGACGCATCCCGACCCGGCGCTGGCTGCCGACTACGTGCTCGCCAGCCGCGCGGCGCGCGTCCGCGCGGTCCTGTCCAATTCGTTCGGCTTCGGCGGCACCAATTGCAGCCTGATCCTCGGCCGCGCCGAGCATGCCAGCCGCCGGGAGCCGACATGACAGTCACCGCCTACATCGACAGCGTCGGCCTCGTCGGCCCCGGACTGAACGACTGGCCGCACGCGGCCGACGTGCTCGCGGGCCGCGCGGCCTATGCGAGCGCGCGCACCGTGCTGCCGCCGCCGGCCGGCCTGCCGCCGGCGGAACGTCGCCGCACCGGCCCCGTCGTGCGGGTCGCGCTCGCGGTCGGCCTCGAAGCGGCAGCCGCGAGCGGGCGCGATGCGGCCACGCTCGCGACCGTGTTCAGCGCGTCCGGCGGCGACGGCCAGAACTGCCACGCGATCTGCGAGACCCTCGCCGGCGACGATCGCCACCTGTCGCCCACGCGGTTCCACAACTCCGTGCACAACGCGCCGGCCGGCTACTGGAGCATCGCGACCCGCGCGATGGCGACGTCGAACGTGCTGTGCGCGCACGACGGCAGCTTTGCCGCGGGCCTGCTCGAGAGCCTGTGCCAGGTCGCGGTCGATCGCGTGCCGAGCCTGCTGATCGCGTACGACACCGAGTATCCGGAGCCGTTGCACGCGGTGCGGCCGATCGTCGACGCATTCGGCGTCGCGCTCGTGTTCGCGCCCGATGCGGGCGAACGCACGCTCGCGCGCATCGACGTGCAGCTCACCGACGCGCCGGCGACGACGCTCGCGAACCCCGAACTCGAGGCGCTGCGCGCCGGCAATCCGGCCGCGCGCGCGCTGCCGCTGCTCGACGCGCTCGCCGCGCGGCGCGCGACGCGCGTCGTGCTCGACTATCTGGCGGATACGCGCGTGCAGGTCGACATCGTGATGCCGGATGCCGCCGCGGAGCGCGCGCAATGACGACGCTCGCCTCGACGCCGCCGGCGACGCTCGATCGCGCATGGATCGCCGCGCACATTCCGCACGACGGCGCGATGTGCCTGCTCGATCGAGTCGAAGCATGGGACGCCGCGTCGATCCGCTGCAGCGCGACGAGCCACCGCGATCCGCACAACCCGCTGCGCTCGCGCGGCCGGCTCGCGTCGGTCTGCGGGATCGAATATGCGGCGCAGGCGATGGCCGTGCACGGCGCACTGGTCTGCGCACAACAGGCGCACGCGCGGCCGTGCGTCGGTTATCTCGCGAGCGTGCGCAACGTCGACGCGTGCGTCGATCGGCTCGACACGTTCGACCTGCCGCTGACCGTCGACGCCGAACGCATCAGCGGCGACGGCCGCTCGGTGCTGTACGCCTTCGCGCTGCGCTGCGGCGAGCGCGTGCTGCTCAGCGGCCGCGCCGCGGTGATGCTCGATGCATCGGCGGCCGGCGCACTTGTTCCGCCGCCTGCCGGTAGTGCAGACCCCAGATGAATTTACCCAAGGAAACCAGGTCGTGAAAGCACGTCAGTTCATTTACAGCGCGCTCGTTCTTGCGCTGATCAGCCCGATCGCGCACGCGGACATGTCGGAAGTGAAGCAGGACATCAAGCGCGATTCGAAGGAAGCCGCGCACAAGACCGGCGAGGCCGCGCGCGGCTTCGGCCACGCGACCGCGAGCGCCGCGAAGACGGTCGGCCACGGCATCGCGCATGCGTCACGCGAGGGCTGGGATGCCACCAAGCGCACGACGAAGCGGATCTTCCACAAGAACGATTCGGGCGAAGGCGCGGAGAAGAGCAGCAATTGAGCGTGCAGGTGCCGCACACCGCAGGCTGGATACGCGGGGTGCGGCACGGCGCGTGAACGCGCCGCGGCCGCACCGCCACCGCCACCGTCATCGCGAGCCGGCGCGGGTGCGGCGCGCCGGCCTGCGCGCGAGGCACTTGCCGTACGCGACGAGCCAGCAATCGCGATGATCGAAGTTTCGCAGCAGCCGCGCGCGGCGCCGCTCGAGCCAGTGAAGCGCGATCGCCATCGTCAGTGCGACGGCCAGCGCCGAGCCGCCGATCGCAAGTCCCATCCAGGTGTCACCCATGCCTCCTCCGGAATGCGAGGCCGGTGCGGCGTGCCTGCCGCGTCGCGGTGGCCGGACCATGGGCGCACACCGCCCGCCGCGGGTGCAGCGCGCCCGCGTCCGTGATCCGTCACTGCGCGCCTGCGTGCCGCCCCGGCGCTGGATACAGCGGGAGCACGACCCGGACGCGCGCGAACGCCGCCCGGGCCGCCGCGCGTCAGTGCATGTGCTGGCCGCCGTTGATCGCGATGTTGGAGCCCGTCACGAAACCGGCGTCCTCCGAGCACAGATACGCGATCAGTGCCGCGACTTCCTCGGGTTGACCGAGTCGTCCCGCCGGAATCTGCGGAAGGATCTTCGTGTCGAGGATGTCCTGCGGGATCGCCGTCACCATCTTCGTCGCGAGATAGCCCGGCGACACCGTGTTCACCGTCACGCCCTTGCGCGCGATCTCGAGCGCGAGCGATTTCGTGAAACCGTGCATGCCGGCCTTCGCGGCCGCGTAGTTGGTCTGGCCGACCGAGCCCTTCGAACCGTTGACCGACGCAATGTTGACGATGCGCCCCCAGCCGCGCTCGACCATGCCGTCGCAGACCGGCTTCGTCATGTTGAACACGGAATCGAGGTTGGTGCGGATCACCGCATCCCAGTTGACCTTGTCGAGCTTGCGCAGCGTCATGTCGCGCGTGATGCCCGCGTTGTTCACCAGGATGTCGACCGGGCCGACGTCCCGGACGATCTTCTCGATGCACTGCTGGCACGAATCGTGATCGGCCACGTCCACCGGATACGCGTGGAATTCACGGCCGGCCGCATGCATCTCGGTCAGCCAGCGATCGGCGCCGGCATTGTTCGGCGAATACGTGACGACGACCCGGTGGCCCGCATCGTTCAACCGGATGCTGATCGCTTCACCGAGGCCGCCCATTCCACCTGTCACAACTGCAATTCGCTTAGTCATCCTATAAGTTACCGACAAAGAAAGTAATCGATGGTGCGGGGCGACGGCATGGCACATGCTGCCGCCCCACCGCTTCGATGCGCTGCCGCCCGCGACGCGGACGTGGCACGCACCGGAACATCACGCTTGTTGTTGGTTGCTTGTTACGCGCGAAAGCTGCTTCGCGCGTATGCGGCACAGGCCGGCGCCGCACACGCGCGATGTCTCAGATCCTGCTCAGACGCGCTCGACCGCGAGCGCGACGCCCATCCCGCCGCCGATACACAGCGACGCCAGCCCGCGCTTCGCGTCGCGCTTGACCATCTCGTGCAGCAGCGTCACCAGGATCCGGCAGCCCGACGCGCCGATCGGGTGACCGATCGCGATCGCTCCGCCGTTCACGTTCACCTTCGACGTGTCCCAGCCCATCTGCTTGTGCACCGCCAGCGCCTGCGCCGCGAATGCCTCGTTGATTTCCATCAGGTCCAGGTCGCCCGGCGTCCAGCCCGCACGCTCCAGGCAACGGCGCGACGCCGGCACCGGGCCCATGCCCATCACGCTCGGATCCACGCCCGCGTTCGCGTACGCCTTGATCCGCGCCAGCGGCGTCAGGCCGAGTGCCGCCGCCTTCTGCGCCCGACATCACCAGCACCGCCGCCGCGCCGTCGTTCAGCCCCGACGCATTCGCCGCCGTCACCGAACCGTCCTTCGAGAACGCCGGCTTCAGCCCGGCCAGCGATTCCGCCGTCACGCCGTGACGCACGAACTCGTCGGTCGCGAACTGCAGCGGCTCGCCCTTGCGTTGCGGGATCGATACCGGAACGATCTCGTCGTTGAAGCGGCCGGCCTTCTGCGCGGCTTCCGCCTTGTTCTGCGACAGCGCCGCGAACGCGTCCTGCTCTTCGCGCGTGATCCCGTATTCCTTCGCGACGTTCTCCGCCGTGACGCCCATGTGGTACTGGTTGTACACGTCCCACAGGCCGTCGACGATCATCGTGTCGACCAGCTTCGCGTCGCCCATCCGGAACCCGTCGCGCGAGCCCGGCAGCACGTGCGGCGATGCGCTCATGTTCTCCTGGCCGCCCGCGATCACGATGTCCGCGTCGCCCGCGACAATCGCATTCGCCGCCAGCATCACGGCCTTCAGGCCCGAGCCGCACACCTTGTTGATCGTCATCCCCGGCACTGCCGTCGGCAGCCCGGCCTTGATCAGCGACTGGCGCGCCGGGTTCTGCCCGGAACCGGCCGTCAGCACCTGGCCCATGATCACTTCGCTGACCTGCTCGGGCTTCACGCCCGCACGCTCCAGCACTGCGCGGATCACCGTCGCGCCCAGCTCCGGTGCCGCAACCTTCGCGAGCGAGCCGCCGAATTTGCCGACCGCGGTCCGCGCGGCCGATACGATCACTACGTCCGTCATGTTCAGTTCCTGCATTGAAATCAGTGGGTCGATCCGTATTGCGTTCCGGTGCCGGCACGGTGCGGCGGCCGACGGTGGCGCTCAAGGGCCACGCGGCCCCGAATGCGGCTGCACGTTCGCGCGCTCAGGCGCGCCGCGCATCCGCACGGTCCAGCCATGCACCGGCACGGTGCGGCAAACCGGAGGTTCGCCGGCCGCCACGCGGCACACGCGGCGGCCGGCGCCATCCGGCGCCGGTCAATCGTGTCGCGCCGACGCGCGACACGCGGTCATGCTGCCGATTCGCGCGAAGCGGCTTCCTTGCGTGCTGCGGCGGCCGCCTGCTTGGCACCGCGCGTCGCCGTTTCGCTGACTGCGTCGAAACCGCTTTGTGCGGCTTCGATCGCCTGCCCCGCCGCTGCGCGCACGGAGTCGGCCGCGGCGGTTGCCGCGGACAGCGCCGAATTCAGCGCCGCGACCACGGGGGCCGAACCGGCCGGCGCATGCTTCGTCAGCTCGCCGAACACGTCCTTCACGCGCTTGTCGGTCTGCTCGTACTGAGCCTGCGCGACCTTCGCCCACTCGGCCTGCGTCGACACCGCGATGTCGAACAGATGGCGGCCGTACGCGACGGCCTTGCCGGCTGCTTCCTGCGGTGCGGCGACCTGCTGCGCGAAACCCGCGGCCGGGTTGCTGGCATTGAATGCGTTCTTCAGCTTGTCTTCGTACTCTTCGAGCGCCGTCTTGGTCGCTTGCAGGTTGAGTTCGACGACGGCCTCGAAACCGCTGATCGCCGGACGGGCGATCGCGAACCAGGCGGCAATACCGGACTGATAATCGGCAGCGAATTTTTCGGGGGCAAATACGGACATCGGACACGCTCCTGTTAGCAATGCGAGAGACGACGTAAAGAGAATGGGAGCCAGATTGACGGCCTGCCCCCTAATTCACAACCCGCAAACGCCATTGAATGCGAGAAGTTGAGAGTGGCCATTCTAGAGGCATTAATTGTCAATTAAGTTGCATTAATGCTAGGTGAAAACCCTTAGCAGTCAGGTTGACCGTGTGACCCGGGATAGGCTTGCACCGTGGGGCCATGTTGCAACACCTTGTCCGATAATGATTTTTACATTTTTACAGCATAGCGCATCGTGCCTGACCGCAACATTTACCCCGTCATTATTCCCGTTATTAGAAAAGAGGTCCCCATTGAAAACGGATCGGCTACCGATGTAATCGTTTTTGCAGATTTATTTTGAAATCGTTTCCAGGATTATTAATGACGATTTCAACGATCGCGCGCACCACCGCACGCGACGGCGACGACCTCAGCCGACCAGCTCGCGATGCAGCGCGAGAAACTCCTGCGCGAGCTTGTGGGTCGGTTCGAGATGGATCACCGGCGTCGACTGCTGATGCGACTCGCGGATCTTCACCGACGCCGACAACTTCGACGCCAGCACCGGCAGCCCTTCGCCGACGAGTTCGTCGACCAGCCGCTGCGGCAGGCTCGCGCGTGGCTGGAACTGGTTGATGACGATTCCCTCGACCTCGAGCGCCGCGTTATGGTCCTGCTGGATTTCCTTCACGTTCTCGAGCAGCGTGTACAGCGCGCGGCGCGAGAAGTCGTCGCAGTCGAACGGGATCAGGCAGCGCTCGACCGCGATCAGCGCCGAGCGCGTGTAGAAATTCAGCGCGGGCGGCGTGTCGATGTAGACGGCATCGTAGGTGTCGAGCTCGTTCAGCGCATCGCGCAGCTTGTAGATCTTGTAGCGCGACTCGAGCTTGCCGTGCAGCGTGTCGAGATCCGGATGCGCAGGCATCACGTCGAGCCCTTCGAACGGGGTCGGATGGATGAACGATGCGACGTCGACCGGCCGGAAGTTGAACGTCAGTGCGGTCTCGAAGAATTCGGCGACGCCGGGATGGACGTCGGTCGCGCCGTCGCCAAGCAGGTAGCGCGTCGAATTCGCCTGTGCGTCGAGGTCGATGACAAGCGTGCGCAGCCCTTCGCTCGCGCTGATCGCCGCCAGGTTGCAGACGATCGTCGACTTGCCCACGCCGCCCTTCTGGTTGAATACGACCCGCCGCATTGTGTCCCCTTCGATTGAAACGTCGAAGGAACGAGCTTAACGGGTCAATAATGGCGCGCGCGTGACATCCGTCAGATCCGCGTCAAAGGGCCCGATACATAGCGGTTGCCGGGCACGCTCCAGCGCCAGGGCAACGCCTTGCCGACGCGAATGCCGATGCGCGGCCCACCCGCCAGATTCGCGGGCGGCGCCATGCCGTCGTCCACGATCGCGAAGCCTGCGCGCGCGGCGACCAGATCAACGCCGTCCTGCGCGCCGCCGATGCCGAGCGCCTGCGTCAGCCGCGCCGGCCCGCGACACAGATCGCGATCGCGCGTCAGCGGCGGCCGTGCGGCGCGCATCCGCTCGAGCCCGTGAAGCGGCTCCAGCGCACGGATCAGCACCCCCGTGTCGGCGCCGTCCGGGCCGCACACGCAGTTGCAGCACCAGTGCATGCCGTAGGTGAAATAGACGTACAGATGCCCAGGCGGCCCGAACATCGTCGCGTTGCGCGGCGTCTTGCCGCGGTAGGTATGCGCGGCCGGGTCGATCGCGCCGGCATACGCTTCCACTTCGACGATCCGGCCCGCTCGGCCGTCCGCTGCCGCAAGGATCTTGTTCAGCAGTTGCGGCGCGACTTCGGTGGCGGCGCGATCGAAGAACGCGCGCGGCAACAGTGCGCCCGGCCAGTCCGGCACGCGCTTATTGCGCGTCATCCGGCGCCTCGTGCCGGTGGCGGCCCGCCACGGCGCGCGCCGCGATACGAAGCTGACGGTACGCATCGACCAGTTCGTCGCTGCCGAATGCACGGTTTCTTCCGCTCGGGTTCGGCAGGATCCAGACGGCCGCGCGCTGCATGCGCGCCGGTTGCAGCCCCCACGCGATCTCGCGTTGCCCGGAGAGCGCGGCGTAAGCGGCCTTGCCGAGAAACGCGACGAAGCGTGGCGCATGACGCGCGACCTTCTGCTCGAAGACGGCCGCGGCCGCGATGAATTCCGCGTGCGACAGCTGATCGGCACTTGCGGTCGGTCGCGGCACGACCGCGGTCAGCCCGCATCCGTACTGCAGAATCGTCCGGTCGTCCTGCGGCGCGATTTCGTCCGGCGTAAAGCCCGCGAGATGCAGCATGCGCCAGAAGCGGTTGTTCCTTCCGGCGAAGTGATGGCCGGTCGCGGCCGCGGTCAGGCCGGGGTTGATTCCGCAGAACAGCACGTCGAGCTGCGGGGCGATGATGTCGGGGAGTGCGTCTGCCACGGTCGGCCTCGGGCGCGCGGGACGTAAACGAAAAAAGACCCGAAGGTCCGGGCCAGGCGACTGGCTTGACTCGGACATTCGGGCCCATTCCGGTGCGGGATGCCGGCGTTCCGTCAGAACGGAATATCGTCGTCCATCTCGTCGAAGCCGCCGCCTGCCGGCGCGCTCGGACGGCTCGGTGCGCCGCCGCCTGCACCGCCACGCGCCGCGCCGCCGGCACGACCGCCGCCACCGCCGCGTTCCATCTGCTCGCCGCCACGACCGCCGCCGCCACCACCGTAGCCGCCGCCGTAACCGCCTTCGTCACCACCGCCGCCGCCGCCGCCCGCACCGCCGCGGCCGCCGAGCATCTGCATCTGGTCGGCGACGATTTCGGTCGAGTAGCGATCCTGGCCGTCCTGGCCCTGCCACTTGCGCGTGCGGATGCGGCCTTCGATATAGACCGACGAGCCCTTCTTCAGGTATTCGCTGACGATTTCGGCGAGACGGCCGAAGAACGCGACGCGGTGCCACTCGGTCATTTCCTTGAAATCGCCGCTCGCCTTGTCCTTGTAGCGATCGGTCGTCGCGAGACGGATGTTCGCAACCGCGTCGCCGCTCGGCAGGTAACGGACTTCAGGATCGGCGCCGAGATTGCCGACGAGGATGACCTTGTTGACGGATGCCATGTGTTTCTCCAGTAAATTCGATGCCGGGCCGCCCGCGAAAGTCGTCGGAGCGGCCCGCCGGGCTAGCCGGCAAGCGTCGCCGCTGCCTGCCCGGAAATTAGGTTCAGGCCTTGCGCGGCGGCGCTTTCATGCTGGCCGCGATTATAAGCCACGCTGCCACGAGCCCCGAGCACGCATAGAAGACGGTGTTCGCGCCGCCGTGCTTCAGCAGCCACCCGCCTACGATGCCGCCGAGCGCGAGCCCGATCGACTGCGTGGTGTTGTAGACGCCCGTGGCCGCGCCCTTGCGCGAACCCGGCGCGAGCTTCGACACGAGCGACGGCTGCGACGCTTCCAGGATGTTGAAACCAAGGAAGTACACGAACAGGATCGCCGCCACAATGAGGATGGTATGCGGCGCGCTGCCGAGCAACAATTGACCGATCAGGATAGCCAGAATGCCGCCGAGCAGCACCGGCTTCATCTTGCCCCGTTTTTCCGCGACGATGATCGCCGGGACCATCATCACGAACGCGAGCCCCATCACCGGCAGGTAGACCTTCCAGTGCGAAGCGACCGGCAGCCCGCCGTCGACCAGCAGGCGCGGCACGACGAGGAACAGCGCCGTCTGCGTCGCATGCAGCACGAGCACGCCGAAGTTCAGGCGCAGCAGCTCGACGTTGTGCAACACCTCGCCGAACGGCGCCGGCACGTGCACGGGCTTCGCCGCGTCGGGCACGACCCACACCACGACGCCGATCGCGAGGATCGACAGCACGCCGACGATCGCGAACAGCCCGCTCATCCCGACCCAGTGGAACACGATCGGCGCACCGACGATCGCGACCGCGAACGATACGCCGATCGAGCCGCCGACCATCGCCATCGCCTTCGTGCGGTTCTGCTCGGAGGTCAGGTCGGCGATGAACGCGAGCACCGCGGACGACACGGCGCCCATCCCCTGGATCACGCGGCCGACGATGATCCACGTGATGTCGTGCGCGAACGCGGCGACGAAGCTGCCGAGCGCGAAGATCACGAGGCCCGTGGCGATCACCGGCTTGCGGCCGAACTTGTCGGATGCCCAGCCGTAGAAGATGTAGAACAGCGACTGCGTGACGCCGTAGGCCCCGAGCGCGATGCCGACGAGCAGCACGTTGTCGCCGCCCGGGATGGTTTTCGCGTAGACCGAGAACACCGGCATGATCATGAACAGGCCGAGCATGCGCAGCGCGAAGATCGCCGCGAGCGACGTGGTCGCGCGCAGTTCGGGCGCACTCATGCGGGAAGACGTGGCGGACGGATTGGACATCGGGAATGAATTTCGAATGATCGGAATGTCCGCCCGGCGGCGGGCGGCGGAAGATCAGGGCCACTGGCCCGGCGGCCTGGCTGGCGCTTGCCGGGGCCGCTTTCCGGGACGCCGGCGGGCCGCCTCGAGCCGTGCAGCGCGGCTACTTTCCCCGGCGTGGGCACCGCCTTGCTGCCAGCTGCTGCAAAGGCTGGGGGCCCCAACGACGGCCTCGAAAAGCCGTTATAGTAGCAGGTTTGGTTCCCTCCATTTTCGCCAGGTTCATGGAACAGATCCGTATCCGTGGGGCACGCACCCACAACCTGAAAAACGTCAATCTCGACCTGCCGCGCCACAAGCTGGTCGTGATTACCGGGTTGTCCGGGTCGGGCAAGTCGTCGCTCGCGTTCGACACCCTTTATGCCGAGGGCCAGCGCCGCTACGTCGAAAGCCTGTCCGCGTATGCCCGCCAGTTCCTGCAGCTGATGGAGAAACCCGACGTCGACCTGATCGAGGGCCTGTCGCCCGCGATCTCGATCGAGCAGAAGGCGACGTCCCACAACCCGCGTTCGACCGTCGGCACGGTCACCGAAATCCACGACTACCTGCGACTTTTGTTCGCACGTGTCGGCACGCCTTACTGCCCCGACCACGACATCCCGCTCGAGGCGCAGAGCGTGTCGCAAATGGTCGACGCGGCGCTCGCGCTGCCCGAGGAAACCAAGCTGATGATCCTCGCGCCGGTCGTCGCGAACCGCAAGGGCGAGCACGCCGAGCTGTTCGAGGACATGCAGGCGCAGGGCTTCGTGCGCTTTCGCGTGCGCTCGGGCGGCGGCACCGCCAACGAAGGCGTCGCGAAGATCTACGAGGTCGAGTCGCTGCCGAAGCTCAAGAAGAACGACAAGCACACGATCGACGTCGTCGTCGACCGCCTGAAGGTGCGCCCGGACATGAAGCAGCGCCTCGCGGAATCGTTCGAGACCGCGCTGCGCCTCGCCGACGGCCGCGCGATCGCGCTCGAGATGGATACCGACCACGAGCACCTGTTCAGCTCGAAGTTCGCGTGCCCGATCTGCTCGTACTCGCTGCAGGAGCTCGAGCCGCGCCTGTTCTCGTTCAACAACCCGATGGGCGCGTGCCCGGAATGCGACGGCCTCGGCCAGATCACGTTCTTCGACCCGAAGCGGGTCGTCGCGCACCCGTCGCTGTCGCTCGCCGCCGGCGCCGTGAAGGGCTGGGACCGCCGCAACCAGTTCTACTTCCAGATGCTGCAGAGCCTCGCGGCATTCTACGAATTCGACATCGACGCCGCGTTCGAGGACCTGCCGGAAAAGATCCGCAAGGTGTTGCTGTTCGGCTCCGGCAAGCAGACGATCCCGTTCTCGTACATCAACGAGCGCGGCCGCACGACGATCCGCGAGCACGTGTTCGAAGGGATCATCCCGAACCTGGAGCGCCGATACCGCGAGACCGATTCGGTCGCGGTGCGCGAAGAGCTGTCGAAGTACCAGAACAACCAGCCGTGCCCGTCGTGCGACGGCACGCGGCTGCGCCGCGAGGCGCGCCACGTGCGGGTCGGCACCGGCGATTACGCGCGCGGCATCTATGAAATCAGCGGCTGGCCGCTGCGCGACGCGCTCGGCTATTTCGACGGCCTGTCGCTCGACGGCGCGAAGCGCGAGATCGCCGACAAGGTGATCAAGGAGATCGTCGCGCGCCTGACCTTCCTGAACAACGTCGGCCTCGACTACCTGTCGCTCGAGCGCAGCGCCGAGACCTTGTCCGGCGGCGAGGCGCAGCGCATCCGGCTCGCGTCACAGATCGGCTCGGGCCTGACCGGCGTGATGTATGTGCTCGACGAGCCGTCGATCGGCCTGCACCAGCGGGACAACGACCGCCTGATCGGGACACTCAAGCACCTGCGCGACCTCGGCAACTCGGTGATCGTCGTCGAGCACGACGAGGACATGATCCGCACCGCCGACTACGTCGTCGACATGGGTCCCGGCGCGGGCGAGCACGGCGGCGTGGTGGTCGCCGAAGGCACGCCGAAGCAGGTGCAGTCGAATCCGCAGTCGCTGACGGGCCAGTATCTCGTCGGCAAGCGCACGATCGAGTATCCGGACGAGCGGCTCGCGCCCGATCCCGAACGCATGCTGCGCATCGTCGACGCGCACGGCAACAACCTGAAGCACGTCGATCTCGAGTTGCCGGTCGGCCTGCTGACCTGCATCACCGGCGTGTCGGGTTCCGGCAAGTCGACGCTGATCAACGACACGCTGTATCACGCGGTCGCGCGCCACCTGTACGGCTCGTCGGCCGAACCGGCGCCGCATGAGGCAATCGAAGGGCTCGAGCACTTCGACAAGGTGATCAACGTCGACCAGTCGCCGATCGGCCGCACGCCGCGTTCGAACCCGGCCACGTACACGGGCCTGTTCACGCCGATCCGCGAACTGTTCTCGGGCGTGCCGACCGCGAAGGAGCGCGGCTACGATCCGGGCCGCTTCTCGTTCAACGTGAAGGGCGGCCGCTGCGAGTCGTGCCAGGGCGACGGCGTGCTGAAGGTCGAGATGCACTTCCTGCCGGACGTCTACGTGCCGTGCGACGTGTGCCACGGCAAGCGCTACAACCGCGAAACGCTCGAGGTGCAGTACAAGGGCAAGAACATCAGCGAAGTGCTCGACATGACGGTCGAACACGCGTACGAATTCTTCAGCGCGGTGCCGGTCATCGCCCGCAAGCTGAAGACGCTGCTCGACGTCGGCCTTGGCTACATCCGCCTCGGCCAGTCGGCCACGACGCTGTCGGGCGGCGAGGCGCAGCGCGTGAAGCTGTCGTTGGAGCTGTCGAAGCGCGACACCGGCCGCACGCTGTACATCCTCGACGAGCCGACCACCGGCCTGCACTTCCACGACATCGCACTGCTGCTGGAGGTGATCCACCGGTTGCGCGACCAGGGCAACACGGTCGTGATCATCGAGCACAACCTCGACGTGATCAAGACGGCCGACTGGGTGATCGACCTCGGCCCCGAAGGCGGCGCCGGCGGCGGCCAGATCATCGCGCAGGGCACGCCCGAGCAGGTCGCGAAGACCAAGGCGAGCTTCACCGGCAAGTACCTCGCGCCGCTGCTCAAGCGCCCGACCCGCAAGGTGGCGGCCGGCTGACGGCCACCGTTCCCGCGCGCGGCCGCCCGGCCGCGCGTGCCGGGCGCCCGCGGCGGCGCCCGCCTCCTCGTTTTCCCTTCCGCGGTTTTTCCCTCTGCGTTTACACCACGAGCCAAACTGCCCCGTTGCGGCCCATAATGGCAGCTATACTTTACGGTCGTAAGGTTCGCCATCCGCACCAATCCGGCGCGGCGCCGCGGCGACCGCCGTCCTGCCGCCCACCGCGCGGCGCGACACACGAACGACAGGAATCCACGATGGAGAAGCAACAAGAGTCGCGCGACGCGCAGAACCGCGAGCCGCACCTGCGCAGCGTGCAGCTGACGAGCGACTTCAGCCTGCCGAAGCTGTCGGCGATCGAGACCGGCAGCTACCTGTTCGCCCTCGTCGCGATGGTGCTCGTCATCGAACTCAAGCTGCTGGGCGGGCTGCTGGCCGGCCTGTTGGTCTATCAGCTGATCCATACGATCGCCCCCGTGATCGAGCGCCACACGACCAGCATGCGCGCGCGCTGGGTCGCCGTCGTGCTGCTGTCGATCGCGATCGTCGGCGGGCTCACCGGCCTGACGATCGGCATCATCGAGCACTTCGAGCGCACGGTGCCGAACCTGCAGAGCCTGCTCGACCAGCTGATGCAGATCGTCGAGCAAACGCGCGCACGCACGCCGGCCTGGATCGCGAACCTGCTGCCCGTCGACGTCGAACAGATGAAGACCAAGGCGGCGCTGCTGATGCACTCGCACATGGACCAGCTCCAGCAAGGCGGCAAGAGCGTCGCGCGCGGCTTCGGCCACGTGCTGTTCGGGATGATCATCGGCGCGATGATCGCGATCGGGGTCGAGCACGGCAAGGTGCGCCGGCCGCTGTCGACCGCGCTCGTCACGCGCGTGTCGCGCTTCGCCGAATCGTTCCGCCGGATCGTGTTCGCACAGATCAAGATCTCGGCGATCAACGCGGCCTTCACCGGCATCTACCTGCTCGTCGCGCTGCCGATCTTCCACCAGCGGCTGCCGCTGTCGAAAACGCTGGTGCTCGTCACGTTCATCGTCGGGCTGCTGCCGGTAATCGGCAACCTGATCTCGAACACGCTGATCGTCGCGGTGTCGCTGTCGGTCAGCATGGGCACCGCGATCGCGTCGCTCGCGTTCCTCGTCGTGATCCACAAGCTCGAATACTTCCTGAACGCGAAGATCATCGGCGGCCAGATCGAGTCGCGCGCGTGGGAGCTGCTGCTCGCGATGCTGATCATGGAAGCCGCGTTCGGGCTGCCGGGCGTGATCGCCGCGCCGATCTTCTATGCGTACCTGAAGCGCGAGCTGTACATGCTGCGCCTGATCTGACGCCCTGCCCGTCACGCGATGAAAAAACGCCGCGCCCCGTGAAGGGCGCGGCGTTTTCATTGGCGGGCCGGCGGCCGACCGCCGGCAGGCGCGAACCGCCGATCAGCGGAACACGACCGTCTTCGTCCCGTTCAGCACGATCCGGTGCTCGACGTGCCACTTCACCGCACGCGCGAGCGTCACGCACTCGACGTCGCGACCGATCGCGGTGAGCTGGTCGGGCGTCATGCTGTGGTCGACGCGCTCGACTTCCTGCTCGATGATCGGGCCTTCGTCGAGATCGGTCGTCACGTAGTGCGCGGTCGCGCCGATCAGCTTCACGCCGCGGTCGAACGCCTGGTAGTACGGCTTCGCGCCCTTGAAGCTCGGCAGGAACGAATGGTGGATGTTGATCGCGCGACCGGCGAGCTGCTGGCACATGTTCGGCGACAGGATCTGCATGTAGCGCGCGAGCACGACGAGATCGGCCTGGTGTTCGTCGATCACCTCCAGCACGCGCGCTTCCTGCGCGGCCTTCGCCGCATCGGACGAACCGCCGATCAGCGGGAAGTGATGGAACGGGATGTTGTAGCTCGCGGCGAGCTGGTAGAACTCCTTGTGGTTCGACACGATCGCCGGGATCTCGATCGGCAGCTGGCCGGTGCGATAGCGGAACAGCAGGTCGTTCAGGCAATGGCCGATCTTCGACACCATGATCACGACACGCGGCTTCACGGCCGCGTCGTGCAGTTCCCAGCGCATCGCGAACTGCTCGGCGAGCGGCGCGAATTCGTTGCGAAGCGTGTCGAGCGCAGACGCGGCATCCGCGCCGTCGGCATCCTGCTCGAAGTGCACGCGCATGAAGAACTCGCCGGTGCGGCTGTCGCCGAACTGCGCCGAGTCGAGGATGTTGTTGCTGCGCTCGAACAGGAAGCCCGAGACCGCGTGGACGATGCCGTGCCGGTCGGGGCACGACAGTTTCAAGATAAAGCTGTGATCGGTCGACATGACCGCTACTCCCTTGGTTTCCGTATTCGTCAAATGGGCCGTTCGTGCGACCTCGACCGCGCCGGGACCGGCGCGCGCATTACGCGGCCGGCGCGAACAGCGCGTCGATGCCCGCCGCGTCGGCCGCCGCGAGCCAGCGGTGGCGCAGCAGCGTGTCGAGCATCGCGAGGCTCGCATCCATCGTCGCGCGGCCCTCGCGCAGCCAGCCGATCACCTCGGGCACGCCGGCCAGCAGGTGCTCGGCCACTTCGCCGTCCTGGTTGTGCGGCGCGAAGTCGCGCGGCAGCGGCAGGTCGTACACGAAGATCAGCTCGGACTGAGTGCCTTCGGGCAGCGAGCACAGCACCTGCACTGCGCGGCCCGCGATCGCGCGCGACGCGAGTTCGGCCGGCATGCCGGCCTCTTCCCAGCATTCCTTCGTGAGCGTCTCGTGAACACCCAGCCCCCAGCCGATACCGCCCGCGACGACGTTGTCGAGCATGCCGGGGTCGGTGGCCTTGGTCTCGCTGCGGCGGCCGAGCCACATCTGCGGCACGGCCGGCGAACCCGGCGCAGCCGCATATTCTACGATGCCGTTCAGGTGCACCGCATAGGTCTGCGTGCCGAAAAAGCGCGACGCCGCGCGCTCGATATACGCGAGCGGCGGATCGTCGAAGCGGTTGCGGACCGCATAGATCTCGTCGCGCCAGCCGGGAATCGCACCTTCCGCCGCGAGCGCGCCGATCGCGCTCGCGAGCGCCATGCTGCGCGCGTCGACCGAGTCGTAACGCGCCGACAGCACGACGCGCGCGTCCGTCAGCTCGAACACGTCGGGCCAGCGGGCAAGCTTCGCGACGTCCTGGCGGCGCACCCAGCCGACCTGCTCGCCGGCGATCTCGAAGCGCAGGTGCGCGGCCGGATCGAAGCGGCGTGCGGCCGCAATGCACGGAAACGTCATCGGGCTCAGTCCTTCAGCGCGACGCGAATGCCGATCGCGATGAAGGTCGCGCCGGCAATCCGGTCGAGCCACACGCCGGCCTTCGGGCGGCGCTTCAGCCATGTGCCGATCGCGCCCGCGCCGACGCCGAACAGCGAGAAGATCGCGGCCGTCTGCAGCATGAACAGCGCGCCGAGCTCGAACATCTGCAGCGTCACGCTCTGCACGCCGTGCGGATCGACGAACTGCGGCAGGAACACGACGAAGAACAGCGTGACCTTCGGGTTCATCAGGTTGCCGATCACGCTCTGCCGGAAGATCGCGCGCAGCGGCTGCGGCGGACGCTGATGCGCATTCGCGAGGCCCTGGCTGCGCAGCGCCTTGATGCCGATCCACACGAGGTACGCGGCGCCCGCGAGCTTCAGTGCCTGGAACGCGACCGGCGACGAACGCAGCACGGCCGCGACGCCGAGCGCCGCGAGCGTCGTATGGAACAGGATCCCGGCCGTGAAGCCGAGCGCCGCGACGAAGCCGGCCGCGCGGCCCTGCGAGATGCCGCGCGCGAGCACCTGCAGGTTGTCGGGACCCGGCGCGAACGTGATCGCGATCGACGTGGCGAGAAACAGCATGAAGTTGGGCATCGTGACCTCGCGGCGTGGGCCGGCGTTCAGGGGTTCAGTGGCCGGCGAATTCGGTGACGGTGTAGACGGGCAGCCCCGCGTTGCGCAGCAGCGTCGAGCCGCCGAGATCGGGCAGGTCGATGATCGCCGCGCCTTCGACCACGACCGCGCCGAGCCGCTGCAGCAGGTTGCGCCCCGCCATCATCGTGCCGCCGGTCGCAATCAGGTCGTCCATGATGATCACGCGATCGCCGGGGCGGCACGCGTCTTCATGGATTTCGACCGTCGCACTGCCGTATTCGAGGTCGTACGATTCCGAGCACGTCTTGTACGGCAGCTTGCCGACCTTGCGGATCGGCACGAAGCCGACGCTCAGCTCGTACGCGACGATCGGCGCGATGATGAAGCCGCGCGCATCGAGCCCCGCGACGTAGTCGAGCTTCGCATCGACATAGCGTTCGACGAACAGGTCGACGAGGATGCGCAGCGCCTTCGGGCTCTGCAGCAGCGTCGTTATGTCGCGGAACATCACGCCCGGCTGGGGCCAGTCGGGGACCGTGCGGATCTGGCTGTGAATGAAGGCGACCGGATCGAGCGGTGCGCCCGACGACGAATGCGGCATGAAACTCTCCGAAAAAAACGGTGCGCGAAGATCGGGCACCGTTTTGAATAAATACGGGTCAGGTTATCGAATCGCGACTCAGGCGACCGCGGTCGGCGGCTCGCGCCGATGGCGCGACAGCCGCTCCTCCGCGAGTGCAAGCGCCTCGGGCAGCCCGCGCAGCACGACGATGTCGCTGGCGCGCAGCTTGGTCTGCGGATCGGGTTCGACGCCGCGGATCCCGTGCCGGCGGATCGCCGTGACTTCCAGCCCGAGCGCATACAGCCCGAGCTCTTCCAGCGAGCGCCCGACCGCGTCCGCGCGCGTATCGACCGGCACCGATTGTAGCCGCACCTGCTCGCGCGCGTCGTCGTCCGCGTCGTCCGCGCCGTGGAAATAGCCGCGCAGCAGGCTGTAGCGCTCGTCGCGCATCTCCTCGACGCGCCGCACGACCTTGCGCATCGGCACGCCGACCAGCACCAGCGTGTGCGACGCGAGCATCAGGCTGCCCTCGACGATCTCCGGAATCACCTCGGTCGCGCCGGCCGCGAGCAGTTTCTCGAGATCGGCGTCATCGACCGTGCGCACGATCGCCGGCAGCGTCGGCTCGAGTTCGTGCACATGGTGCAGCACGCGCAGCGCGGACGGCGTGTTCGCATACGTGATCGCGACCGCCGCCGCGCGATGGATACCGGCCGCGAGCAGCGACTCGCGGCGCGCCGCGTCGCCGAACACGACCGATTCGCCGGCCGTCGCGGCCGCGCTCACGCGATCGGGATCGAGGTCGAGCGCGACGTACGAAATGCCTTCCTGCTCGAGCATCCGCGCCAGGTTCTGGCCCGCGCGGCCGTAGCCGCAGATGATCACGTGGCCGCGCTGCTTGAGGCTTTGCGTCGCGATCCGCGTCATCTGCAGCGACTGCTGCATCCATTCGGTCGACGACAGCCGCATCACGATCCGGTCGGCATTCTGGATCAGGAACGGCGCGGCCAGCATCGACAGCAGCATCGATGCGAGGATCGCCTGCAGCAGCGTCGAATCGACGAGATGCCGGTCGAGGATCAGGTTCAGCAGCACGAAGCCGAATTCGCCGGCTTGCGCGAGACCGATGCCGGTGCGCATCGCGACGCCCGGCGTCGCGCCGAACAGGCGCGCGAGCCCCGCGATCATGGTCGCCTTGAACAGGATCTGCCCGACGAAGAAGCCGAGCACGAGGAGCGGGTGCTCCCAGATCACGCGCGGATCGAGCAGCATCCCGGTCGTCACGAAGAACAGGCCGAGCAGCACGTCGCGGAACGGCTTGATGTCCTCTTCCACCTGATGGCGGAACGGCGTCTCGGAGATCAGCATCCCCGCGATGAACGCGCCGAGCGCGAGCGACAGGCCGAAGCGGTCGGTGATGAACGCGGCGCCGAGCGTGACGAGCAGCAGGTTCAGCACGAACAGTTCCTGCGAGCGACGACGCGCGACGACGTTGAGCCAGCGCGTCATGAAGCGCTGGCCGACGATCAGCAGCAGCGCGAGCGCGATCACGATCTTCACCGCCGCGAAGCCGAGCGTGAGCGCGAGATCCTTCGACGACTCGGCGCCGAACGCGGCGATCACGATCAGCAGCGGCACCACCGCGAGATCCTGGAACAGCAGCACGCCGAAGATGTTGCGGCCGTGCGCGGTCTCGATCTCGAGCCGCTCGGCGAGCATCTTCGACACGATCGCCGTCGACGACATCGCGAGCGCGCCGCCGAGCGCGACGCTGCCCTGCCACGTGATGTGCACCCAGTGCTCGAACAGCGCGCCGAGCACGACCGCGAGCACGAGGGTCGCGACGACCTGCAGCAGCCCGAGCCCGAACACGAGCCGCTGCATCGCCCTCAGCTTCGCGAGCGAGAATTCGAGGCCGATCGAGAACATCAGGAACACCACGCCGAACTCCGCGAGGTGCTCGGCCCGTTCGAGGTCCGCGGCGATGCCGAACGCGTGCGGGCCGACCAGGATGCCGACGGTCAGGTAGCCGAGCATCGGCGGCAGGTTCAACGAGCGAAATACGACGACGCCCACCACCGAGGCCAGCAGCAGCAGCAGGGTCATTTCGAGCGGGGAAATCACGGGCAAAGCGTCCTCGTTCGTCGGGGCCACGGCAATGCGGGCGCGGGTGGTGGCGGTGGGCTGGCGACATCGGACGAGTCCGAAGGCGCGGCGCGGCGAACAAACGCCTTTGCTATACTCCGCGCATGATAGCGAAAATCAATGATGATCGGGCGCTCGCGCTCGCCCGCGACGTGCTCGACATCGAGGCGGACGCCGTACGCGCGCTGCGCGACCAGCTTGACGGCGACTTCGTCCAGGCCGTCGCGCTGCTGCTCGGCTGCCGCGGCCGCGTCGTGGTGTCCGGCATCGGCAAATCGGGGCACATCGCCCGCAAGATCGCGGCAACGCTGGCGAGCACCGGCACGCCGGCCTTCTTCGTCCATCCGGCCGAGGCCAGCCACGGCGACCTCGGCATGGTCACGTCGGACGACGTCTTCATCGGCATCTCCTATTCAGGCGAGTCGGAAGAACTCGTCGCGATCCTGCCGCTCGTCAAGCGGATCGGCGCGAAGCTGATCGCGATCACGGGCCGAGCGGAATCGAGCCTCGGCACGCTCGCCGACGTGAACCTGAACGCCGCGGTCTCGAAGGAAGCGTGCCCGCTGAACCTCGCGCCCACCGCGAGCACGACCGCCGCGCTCGCGCTCGGCGATGCGCTCGCCGTCGCGGTGCTCGACGCGCGCGGCTTCGGCTCCGAGGATTTCGCGCGCTCGCATCCGGGCGGCGCGCTCGGCCGGCGCCTGCTCACCCATGTGCGCGACGTGATGCGCTCGGGCGACGACGTGCCGCGCGTCGGGCTCGACGCGACGCTGTCGGACGCGCTGTTCCAGATCACCGCGAAGCGCTTGGGCATGACGGCCGTGGTCGACGCCAATGGCCATGTCGCCGGCATCTTCACGGACGGCGACCTGCGTCGCGTACTGGCGCGCGACGGCGATTTCCGCACCTTGCCGATCGTCGAAGTGATGACGCGCGAGCCGCGCACGATCGGCCCCGAACATCTCGCGGTCGAGGCCGTGGAACTGATGGAGCGCCACCGGATCAACCAGATGCTGGTCGTCGATGCCGACGGCGCGCTGATCGGCGCGCTGAACATGCACGACCTGTTTTCGAAGAAGGTGATCTGATGAGCGCAGCGCTGACTGCGGCCGAACGCGCGAGCCGCGTGAAGCTGATGATTTTCGACGTCGACGGCGTGCTGACCGACGGCGGCCTGCTGTTTACCGCGGCCGGCGACGCGATGAAGTCGTTCAATTCGCTCGACGGCCACGGCGTGAAGCTGCTTGGCGAAGCCGGCATCGCAACCGCGATCATCACCGGCCGCCGCTCGGAGATCGTCGCGGCGCGTGCGAAGGAAATGAAGATCGCGCACCTGTTCCAGGGCGTCGAGAACAAGCTCACCGTGTTCGCCGACCTGATCGCGTCGCTCGGCATCACCGCCGACGCGTGCGGCTACATGGGCGACGACTGGCCCGACCTGCCGGTGCTGCTGCGCTGCGGCTTCGCGACCGCGCCGGCCAATGCGCACCCCGAGGTGATCGCCCGCGCGCACTGGGTCGCCGAGGCCCGCGGCGGCCAGGGCGCGGTGCGCGAAGTCTGCGACGCGATCCTGCGCGCGCAGCGCCGCTACGACGCGCTGCTCGCGGCCGCCTGCGGAGCCTGACGGATGAACACGCATTTCCGCTGGACCCAGTTGCTGCCGCTCGTCGCGGTGGCCGCGCTCGCGGGCATCACGTGGTGGCTGCTGCAGGCGACGCTGCCGCCGCCCGGCGAGGGCACCGTGCAGCCGAAGCGCCATACGCCCGACTATTTCGCGGACAACTTCTCGGTCACCGAGCTCGACCAGTCCGGCTCGACCCAGTACCGGCTGACGGCCGCGAAGCTGATCCATTACGAAGACACCGAAACCAGCGACCTGACCGATCCGGCCATGCGCGCATTCCAGCCCGGCAAGCCGGTCGTGACGACCACCGCGAAGCGCGGCACCGTCAATGGCGACGTGTCGATCGTCGATTTGTACGACGACGCGCGCATCCTGCGCGTGGCCGGCGGCGGCGATCCGCAGATGCAGGCCGATTCCCAGCATTTCCGGATCTTCGTCAATGACGATGTGATCCAGACCGAAAAGCCGGTTAAACTTCAGCGCGGCCTGTCGCTCGTCAACGCGACCGACGGCATGAAGTACAACAACGTCACCCGGGTCATCGAGCTTTACGGCAACGTGCGCGGCACGATCGCCGCCGCGGATACGTCCGGCGGCTCGAAAGGTCAATCCAGGTGACGCATCCCTCACGTGACTGCATGAACGAACCGTTCCCTCGACAGAATTCCGGCGGCGCTGCGCGCGCCGTCCGCGCCGCGCTCGCCGCGACGCTCGTGGCGCTCCCGCTCATCGGGCTGGCGCCGCTCGCCCATGCCGAGAAGGCTGACCAGAACAAGCCGATCAACGTCGAGGCGGACAACCTGACCTATGACGACCTGAAGCAGGTCACGGTCGCGACCGGCAACGTCGTGATCACGAAGGGCACGATCATCATCAAGGGCGATCGCGTCGAAGTGCGCCAGGATCCGGAAGGCTATCAGTACGCCACGTCGTTCGGCAGCGGCAAGAAGCACGCGACGTTCCGCCAGAAGCGCGAAGGTCTCGACGAGTACATCGACGGCGACGCCGAGCGCATCGACTACGACGGCAAGCAGGACCTGACGACGCTGACGACCGCCGCGACCGTGCGCCGCCTGCAGGGCACGACGACGATCGCCGACACCGTGCATGGCAGCGTGATCACGTACGACGGCCAGCGCGACTTCTACACCGCGAAGGGCGGCAAGGACGTTGCGGCGCCGGGCAACCCGAACGGCCGCGTGCGCGCGATGCTGTCGCCGAAGAACGGCGGCCCCGGGCCGCTGAACGGCGCGCCGGCGAAGCTGTCGCCGTCGACCACGATCCAGGGAGCGCCCGGCCAATGAACGCGCTCCCGAACCGCCAGCCGGCCGGCACCACGAGTTCGCTCGTCGTCCGGAACCTGAAGAAGCGCTATGGCTCGCGCACGGTCGTCAAGGACGTGTCGCTCGATGTGAAGAGCGGCGAGGTCGTCGGCCTGCTCGGCCCGAACGGCGCCGGCAAGACCACGTCGTTCTACATGATCGTCGGCCTGGTGCCGCTCGACGCGGGCGAGATCTCGCTGAACGGCAGCTCGATCAGCCTGCTGCCGATCCACAAGCGCGCATCGCTCGGCCTGTCGTACCTGCCGCAGGAAGCGTCGGTGTTCCGCAAGCTGACCGTCGAGGAGAACATCCGCGCGGTGCTCGAGCTGCAGCACGGCGAAGACGGCAAGCGGCTGTCGAAGGACGCGATCGCGTCGCGCACCGAGGCGCTGCTCGACGAGTTGCAGATCGGCCACCTGCGCGAGAACCCGGCGCTGTCGCTGTCGGGCGGCGAACGCCGTCGCGTCGAGATTGCGCGTGCGCTCGCGACCAATCCGAACTTCATCCTGCTCGACGAGCCGTTCGCCGGCGTCGACCCGATCGCGGTGCTCGAGATCCAGAAGATCGTCAGGTTCCTGAAGCAGCGCAACATCGGCGTGCTGATTACCGATCACAACGTCCGCGAAACGCTCGGCATCTGCGACCACGCTTACATCATCAGCGACGGTTCGGTGCTCGCCGCCGGCGCGCCGAGCGACATCATCGAAAACGAAAGCGTGCGCCGCGTGTACCTCGGCGAACACTTCCGCATGTAAATCCCCCCCGTGGCTGGCTGCACCCCGCCCGGCGTCGCCGCGCGGGGCCGCTCCCCGCTTTGCGGCCATGCCTGCGGCCGAGCGGCGCGCCGCGCGTAATCGCGGATGGCTCAAGGCGCCTGGGTCGTGGCAAACTGCCGGTATGACTCCCTCTCTGCCATGAAAGCCAGCCTTCAACTCCGCCTGTCGCAACACTTGGCGCTGACGCCGCAACTGCAGCAGTCGATCCGGCTTCTGCAGTTGTCGACGCTCGAACTGCAGCAGGAAGTCGCGATGGCCATCGCGCAGAATCCGCTGCTCGAGAACGACGACGAATGGATCGCGAGTCCGCTGCGTGTCGCGGCGGACGGATCGCTGATCGCGCAGACGCCTCCCGCACAGAGCACCGAATCGTCCGTCGGGAACAGCAGCAGCCAGTCGAGCGATCGCGCCGAGCGCGACGAACCGGCTGCCGCCGACGAATACGACGGATACGCATCGAGCGACGCCGGCGACGGCCCGCAGTGGAATCTCGACGAATTTGGCCGCTCGAGCGGCGCGTCGGACGACGACGACCTCCCGCCGCTGCAGGTGCAGGAAGCCGCGACGTCGCTGCGCGACCACCTGTCCGCGCAACTGCGCGTCACGCAGGCCAGCCCGCGCGATCGCGCGCTCGTGATGTTCCTGATCGAATCGCTCGACGACGACGGCTACCTGACCGCCACGCTCGACGAAGTGCTCGCCGATTTGCCGTCGGAACTGGAAATCGACTGCGACGAGATGAACGCGGCGCTCGCGCTGCTGCACAGTTTCGATCCGGCCGGGGTCGGGGCCCGCTCGGCATCCGAATGCCTGAAGCTGCAGTTGCTGCGCCTCGATCCGTCCCCCACCCGCACGCTCGCGCTCGAGATCGTGTCGCAGCATCTCGAACTGCTCGCCGCGCGGGACTTCACGCGGCTGCGCAAGCAGCTGAAGGCGAGCGACGACGCGCTGCGCGACGCGCATGCGCTGATCCGCTCGCTGGAGCCGTTCCCCGGCGCCGCCTACGGCAAGGCCGAGGCCGACTACGTCGTGCCCGACATCATCGTGAAGAAAGCCGGCCAGGGCTGGCTCGCGGAACTCAATCCGGAAGTCATGCCGCGCCTGCGGATCAACAACCTGTACGCGAACATCCTGCGCAACAGCCGCGGCGATCCGGCGGCCGGATCGTTGAAACAGCAGCTCCAGGAAGCACGCTGGCTGATCAAGAACATCCAGCAGCGATTCGACACGATCCTGCGCGTCGCGCAGGCTATTGTCGAACGTCAGAAGAATTTCTTTGCGCACGGTGAAATTGCCATGCGCCCCTTGGTTTTGCGGGAAATAGCTGATACGCTGGGCCTACACGAGTCAACTGTCAGCCGTGTGACAACTGGCAAGTACATGCTGACCCCGTTCGGGACGCTTGAATTTAAGTACTTCTTCGGATCACACGTTTCGACCGACACCGGAGGCGCCGCATCGTCGACCGCCATCCGAGCCCTGATCAAGCAACTGATAGGAGCTGAAGACCCAAAATCGCCACTTTCGGACAGCCGCATTGCCGAGCTGCTGGCAGAACAGGGATTCGTGGTTGCGCGCCGCACGGTTGCCAAGTATCGCGAAGCCCTCAAGATCCCGGCAGTGAATCTGCGCAAGTCTCTTTAAGCCTGCTGCCTGCCCGGCGGCAGGCGTGTTCCGGCCACCGCGCATACGGGGAACAGGCCGGGCGACCTGTCCGCAATTCGGCCGCCTCGTGCGGCTGGGGCAAGTCGACCGGAGCGCCGCCTCGATGCGGCCGGGTGGTCACTCGCTTGGAGAAGCACTATGAACCTGAAGATCAGTGGACATCATCTCGAAGTCACGCCTGCAATTCGCGAATACGTGATCACCAAGCTGGACCGGGTGCTACGCCATAGCGATCAGGTAATCGATGGCACTGTGATCCTCTCGGTCGACAACCACAAAGAAAAGGACAAGCAGCAGCGCGCGGAAATCAACCTGCACCTGAAGGGCAAGGACATCTTCGTCGAAAGCGCGAACGGCAACCTCTACGCAGCGATCGATCTGCTGATCGACAAGCTGGATCGCCAGGTCGTCAAGCACATGGAGCGTCTGCAGACGCATGCGCACGACCCGATCAAGCTTCAGCCGTCGATCGACCAGATCGAACTGCCGCCGCAATAACGGTCACCGCAACACGCACGCCGCCCGGTTCGCCGGGCGTTTTTTTTGTGACTCCGCGGCAGCGGTGCGACCGGTCCGTCCATCCCGCGCCACGCGCGCGGCTGTGCTCTATAATGTTCCGGTTATCGCCGGGGGGCGTTGGGTGCGGTAGCTGCCTTGAGGGTGCCGATGCCGAACGCCTTGATATCGCCGAACATGGAAGATCAGTCTGCCGCAGCAAGGAGACCCCAGGCCGCCCAATCGCCTGCCAACATGAATCGCCTAGCCAAAATCCTGCCCATAGAGAACGTCGTCATCGACCTCTCCGTCACCAGCAAGAAACGCGTCTTCGAACAAGCCGGGCTGATCTTCGAGAATCAGAACGGCATCGCCCGCAGCACCGTCACGGACAACCTGTTCGCGCGCGAGCGCCTCGGCTCGACCGGGCTCGGCGAAGGCGTCGCGATTCCGCACGGGCGCATCAAGGGGCTCAAGCACCCGCTCGCCGCGTTCGTGCGGCTCGCCGACGCGATCCCGTTCGAAGCGCCCGACGGCCAGCCGGTCGGCCTCCTGATTTTCCTGCTCGTGCCCGAGCAAGCCACCCAGCAACACCTCGAGATCCTGTCGGAAATCGCGCAACTGCTGTCCGACCGCGACGCGCGTGAGCGTCTGCACAACGAAACGGATATCGCCGAGTTGCATCACCTGCTCACTCAGTGGCAACCTTGAGTTGATCCGGGCGGAATATTTTCCCGAACGAGGCGGCACGCGCCGCCGTCCCGGGCTGCCCGGCGCCGGTCCGGCATGGCGACGCCCGTCGCCGCGCGCATGCACCGGCTCATTGGAGTGACGAGAGTCATGGATACGTCCAGCATCAACGCCCAGAGCATCTTCGACGACAACGCAGCCATGCTGAAGCTGAGCTGGCTGACGGGGCATGAAGGCTGGGAGCGCGGCTTTTCGGCCGACACCGTCGGCAATGCGACGTCCAGCGCCGACCTCGTCGGCCACCTGAACCTGATCCACCCGAACCGGATCCAGGTGCTCGGCGAAGCCGAAATCGACTACTACCAGCGGCAGACCGACGAAGACCGCTCGCGCCACATGGCCGAACTGATCGCGCTCGAGCCGCCGTTCCTCGTCGTCGCCGGCGGCGCCGCCGCACCGCCCGAACTCGTACTGCGCTGCACGCGCTCGTCCACGCCGCTGTTCACGACGCCGATGTCGGCCGCCGCGGTGATCGACAGCCTGCGACTCTACATGTCGCGCATCCTCGCGCCGCGCGCGACGCTGCACGGCGTGTTCCTCGACATCCTCGGGATGGGCGTGCTGCTCACCGGCGACTCCGGGCTCGGCAAGAGCGAACTCGGCCTCGAACTCATCAGCCGCGGCCACGGCCTCGTCGCCGACGACGCGGTCGACTTCGTCCGACTTGGCCCCGATTTCGTCGAAGGCCGCTGCCCGCCGCTGCTGCAGAACCTGCTCGAAGTGCGCGGCCTCGGCCTGCTCGACATCAAGACGATCTTCGGTGAAACCGCCGTGCGCCGGAAAATGAAGCTGAAGCTGATCGTCCAGCTGGTGCGTCGGCCGGACGGCGAATTCCAGCGGCTGCCGCTGGAAAGCCAGACCGTCGACGTGCTCGGCTTGCCGATCAGCAAGGTCACGATCCAGGTGGCGGCCGGCCGCAACCTCGCGGTGCTCGTCGAGGCGGCCGTGCGCAACACGATCCTGCAGTTGCGCGGAATCGACACGTTGCGCGACTTCATGGATCGGCAACGACTCGCCATGCAGGATCCCGACAGTCAGTTCCCCGGCAAACTCGTGTAACTCCGCCGCGCCGGCCGCGCAGCGCCGACGACGCGTCGAGCCGGTGCTATGATGAAATGTCCGGATTCTCTGCTTCCCATGCGCATCGTCCTCATCACCGGCATCTCCGGCTCAGGCAAGTCCGTCGCGCTGAACGCGCTTGAAGACGCAGGCTATTACTGCGTCGACAACCTGCCGCCGCATGTGCTCCCCGAACTCGCCCGCTACCTCGCCGAGGGCGGCCAACATCGGCTCGCGGTTGCGATCGATGCGCGCTCCAGCGCATCGCTCGACGAAATGCCCGGCCTGATCCGCGCCCTGTCGCTCAAGCACGACGTTCGCGTGCTGTTCCTCAACGCGAGCACGCAGGCGCTGATCCAGCGCTTCTCCGAAACGCGCCGGCGCCACCCGCTGTCCGGCTCGCCGTCGCACGACGCGAACGTCGGGCTGCTGTCGTCGCTCGAGGAAGCGATCGAACGCGAGCGCGAGCTCGTCGCGCCGCTCGCCGAATTCGGCCACCAGATCGATACCAGCACGCTGCGCGCGAACGCGCTGCGCACGTGGGTCAAGCGCTTCATCGAGCAGAAGAACAACGACCTGATGGTGATGTTCGAATCGTTCGGCTTCAAGCGCGGCGTGCCGCTCGACGCCGACCTGATGTTCGACGTGCGCGCGCTGCCGAATCCGTACTACGACCATGAGTTGCGCCCGCTCACCGGGCTCGACCAGCCGGTCATCGCCTTTCTCGACGCACTGCCGATCGTCCACCAGATGATCGACGACATCCATGCGTTCCTGATGAAATGGCTGCCGCACTTTCGCGAAGACAACCGCAGCTACCTGACCGTCGCCATCGGCTGCACGGGCGGCCAGCATCGCTCGGTGTTCATCGCGGAAACGCTCGCCGCGCGCCTCGCGCACGATGCGAACGTGATCGTGCGGCATCGTGACGCGCCCGTGGATGTCGACGCGTCGTCGCGGCTCGTCACCGAGGTCGCCCGACCTTAGCGACACCGCCCTCTCACCGACGCGCCATGTCCACTCTATCGACCACCCTGATCGACCTGCCGCTGTTTCCGCTGCACACGGTGCTGTTCCCCGGTGGCTGGCTGCCGCTCAAGGTGTTCGAGGCGCGCTATCTCGACATGTGTCGCGCCTGCCTGCGCGACGACGCGCCGTTCGGCGTGTGCCTGCTGAAGAGCGGCCCCGAAGTCGCGCAGGACGGTGCCGTGTCGGTGCCGGAGACCATTGGCTGCATGGCGCGCATCACCGAGTGCGATACCGGCGACTTCGGGATGCTGTACCTGCAGGCAGTCGGCACGCAGCGTTTCGAGCTGCTGTCGTATCGCGTCGAAGGCAACGGGCTGCTGGTCGGCATCGCGGAGCCGCTGCCCGACGATATCCCGCTCGAAGGCGAGCAGGCGCTCGCGCAATTCGGCTCGTGCGCGGAGGTGCTCGAGCGCATCATCGAAGCGCTGAAGAAATCGGAACAGGGCAAGCTGCCGTTCGGCGAACCGTTCCGCCTCGACGATCCGAGCTGGGTAGCGAACCGCCTCGCGGAACTGCTGCCGCTCGACCTGCGCGCGCGGCAGAAGCTGATGGAGTTTCCGGACGTCGGCGCGCGCATCGACGCCGTTCACCACGTGCTCGACCGGCACGGGTGGCTGTAAGCGCGGCCGCGCCTGTCGCTTCACACCGGCTCCCGACCGGACTTCCCGCGAGACGGAAAACCCGCCGGTAGCCAGGCGCTTTCCTGAGCGCGTGCCCTTCCCCTTTCGTTACAGCAGCGGCCCGCTCAGCGCATCGAGCAGCTTGCGCACGGGCGCCGGCACGCCGTACGCATCGAGCCCGCTCAGCGGCACCCACGCCGTCTCGGCATCCTGCGCGTGCGCGAGCGCTGGCCCGCCGTTCGTCATGTCACTCAGCCGCGGCTCGATCTCGAGCCGGAAATGCGTGAACGTGTGCGTAAATGCCGCGAGCGGCACCGGGACATCGCCGCCGAAGCCGTGTGCGAGTTCCGCCAGCGCGGCATCGCCGTCGGCCTGCGGCAGGCACCACAGGCCGCCCCAGATGCCGGCCGGAGGGCGCCGCTCGAGCAGCACGGCGTCGCCGTCGCGCAGCACGAGCATCCAGGTCTTGCGCGTCGGCACCGCCTTCTTCGGTCGCGCGGCCGGCAGTTCGCGCTGCCGGCCCGTCGATTGCGCAACGCAGTCGCCTGCAAACGGGCAACGCTCACAGTCCGGTTTGCCGCGGACGCACAGCGTCGCGCCGAGATCCATCAGCCCCTGCGTATATGCGCTGACGTCGGCCGCGTTCGCGGCGTCCGGCAGCAGCGATTCGGCGAGCGCCCACATGTCGTTCTCGACACGCTTCTCGCCCGGAAAACCTTCGACGCCGAACACCCGCGCGAGCACGCGCTTCACGTTTCCGTCGAGGATCGTCGCGCGCGCACCGTATGCGAACGATGCAATCGCCGCCGCCGTCGAGCGGCCGATGCCCGGCAGTTCGGCCAGCGCGTCGGGCGTCGACGGAAATGCGCCGCCATGTTCGGCGACGACGACCTGCGCGCAGCGGTGCAGGTTGCGCGCGCGCGAGTAGTAGCCCAGGCCGGCCCACAACGCCATCACGTCGTCGGCCGGCGCGGCCGCGAGCGCGGCGACATCGGGGAAGCGTTCGAGAAAGCGTGCGTAATACGGGACGACGGTCGAGACCTGCGTCTGTTGCAACATGATTTCCGACAGCCAGATCCGGTACGGATCGCGGGTGTTCTGCCACGGCAGGTCGTGGCGGCCGTGCACGCGCTGCCAGGCGACCAGGCGCGTGGCGAAGGTGCGGTGCAGCGGCGTGACGGGGAACGGAGCGGGAGCGGTGCGAGGCGGCTTCAAGTGTTCTAATCGGTGGAAAAAGGTTTCAACGCGCGGTTCAACGCTGGCAGGTCGGGCAGAAATAGGTCGAGCGCTGGCCCTGCACGATCTGCCGGATCGGCGTGCCGCATACGCGGCAAGGCAAACCCGCACGGTCGTAGACGAAGCAGTCGAGCTGGAAATAGCCGCTTTCGCCGTTGCTGCCGACAAAATCGCGCAGCGTGCTGCCGCCGCGCTCGATCGCGTCGGCGAGCGTGGCGCGCACCGCGTCGGCGAGCCGCTCGTAGCGCGGCAGCGACACCTTGCCGGCCGCGGTCGTCGGCCGGATGCCGGCGCGAAACAGGCTCTCCGACGCATAGATGTTGCCGACGCCGACGACCATGTCGCCCGCGAGCAGCGCCTGCTTGACCGAGACCGTGCGACCGCGCGTGCGCGCATGCAGCAGCGCGCCGGTAAAGGCCGGCGAGAACGGCTCGACGCCGAGGCTTGCGAGCAGCGGATGCGCATGCACGTCACCCGCTTCGCGCGGGTGCCACAGTACGGCGCCGAAACGGCGCGGATCGCGGAACCGCAGCACGAACTCGTCGAAGATCCAGTCGATGTGATCGTGTTTCGCGGCGACTGGCACGTCGGCCGCGGGCAGCACGCGCAGCGTGCCCGTCATCCCGAGATGAACGATGAACCAGCCCGCGTCGACCTCGAACAGCAGGTACTTGCCGCGCCGCTCGACGGCGATCACCTCGCGCGCGCACAATTGCTCGGCGAGCCCCGCCGGCACGGGCCAGCGCAGCATCGCGGTACGGACGTCGACACGCTCGACGCGGCGGCCCGCGACAAAGGGCTCGATGCCCCGGCGCGTGACTTCGACTTCTGGCAACTCTGGCATGTTTGGCGGGTCTGAGACTGGATTCACGATCGTGCGTGTATTGTAGCGAGCGCGTTACAATCGGTTGAAACGTGCGACACGACACTCTTCGTGTAGAGGCGGAGCCGGACTCTTAACAAGCCGGCAATAGTTGTAAATACAAGGCTCTCGGGCAATTCTGACCGGATGTTTCGGGGGAATTTTGCCTGAGTTGCCAAGTGCCAAATACGTGCCGGTTCGGCTGCAAATGAACCACACGGGCACCCGCATGAACCGGAAAAGCGTTGTATTTCTGCGACATTTCGCATGTCAGAGATGTTAGCAGCAGTACGCGCCGAAGAACTACAACAGCGCAATCCCGGCCACCGATCCCTCTCGGGAGAATGGTGCTCGGCCACGCGAATAAATCCGTGAATGCACCGCCTCAATGAAGAAAACTCCAACGGCCATTGTTCAACCGCAGATCGATCGCGGTAGGGAACCGTTTGTACGGCCAAATGTAGCCTAGGAAGATGTGCGTCGCTGGTAACGGCGGGGTTCAAAGCTCTTCTGACAAAGTAACCCCCGCAGTAAGGGCGGACTGACCCCGCGAGGTGTTCGTTCGGAGATCTCTAGCAGCATGGGATCGAGGTGCAAGGCTGGCTGGCATGGTCAACACACGTGAATCGCTGATAAACCCCGTGACGATTGAAGAGCCAAACGCTGCTGGGCTCTAACCAAAAAGGTATGTGGCCGGTTGATCCGCTGTTTTATCGGGTCACGCCGTCGTATGGCCATCGGGGAATAGGCGGGACCTAAACCAGTCGTGTGGCAGTTGGGGAACGTGGTAAGCCCGTATCTCCGCCAGCGGAAGTTTGCTGGCAGGTGAACCGCAAGGGGATCTGACGGGGGTGCGGGTATGGGAACGAGGAAAAAGCGAACGTCGTCCTGTAATGGGACGGATAGGAGTTGAGACATTACTCCACGCGAAAGCGGGCAGACTTCCTCATGGTCTACCGTCGCAAGACGGCTGTGGGACCCTTGTAACTGGTTGCGGCACGGACTTGTACGTGTCGCGCTGAAACCTTCCCCACGGGGGGCGCTATCGCTCCCCGTCGGGGGAAAGATGCGACTCCTCGTCCGGGAAATTTCTATCACCGGAAAGGAGAGCAGCATGAGAGAACTTGTCCGAAAGGACGAGTCTGCGCTTTCCCATGCTCCGGACGACTGGCACGCCATTGACTGGCGCCGGGTCGAACGGAACGTGAGGGGGATGCAGATTCGAATTGCGAAGGCGACGCGGGAAAGTGACTGGCGTAGGGTGAAAACTCTGCAACGGATGCTGACCCGCACGTTGTCCGCGAAGCTGTATGCGGTACGACGTGTTACGCAAAACACTGGCGCGCGAACGGCGGGAGTCGATCGTGAACTGTGGGAAACGCCTGCAAGCCGGCTGGCAGCAGCCGGCGGGTTGAAGCGGCGCGGATATAGGCCCCTGCCACTACGGCGGGTTTATATCCCGAAGGCCAATGGAACGAAGCGCCCTCTGGGTATTCCGACCATGCGAGACAGGGCGATGCAAGCCCTGTATCTGCTGGCTCTCGAGCCCGTGGCAGAAACCATCAGCGACCCGAACTCGTATGGGTTCAGGCAAAACCGCTCGACGGCCGACGCCATGTCCCAGATTTTCGTCACCATGTCCAAACGGGCTTCGGCTCAATGGGTGCTGGAGGCGGACATCAAGGGATGCTTCGACCACATCAGTCATGACTGGCTGATTGCCAATGTCCCGATGGACAGGGGCATTCTCCGGAAATGGCTGAAGTCCGGCCTGCTGTATCGGGGCCGGTATGAGGCAACAGAGGCCGGTACGCCGCAGGGGGGCATCATTTCCCCGACCTTGGCGAACGTTGCACTGAACGGGCTGGAACGGGATCTGGAAAAGTATCTGGCTGCAAAGTTCCGGACGCGGGAAAACCGGAAGCTGAAAGTGAACGTGGTGCGGTACGCGGATGACTTCGTGATCACTGGTGTCTCGAAAGAGGTGCTGGAAGAAGTGATCAAACCTTGGGTAGAAGCATTCCTTGCTGTACGAGGTCTGCGACTGTCGGAGGAGAAAACGCGGATCACCCACATCGAGGACGGCTTCGATTTCCTAGGGTGGAATTTCCGGAAGTATTCGGGAAAACTGCTCATCAAACCAAGCAAGAAAAACGCGCAAGCGTTCTATCGCAAGGTGGCGGAAACGATCAGTCGCAACAAAACGGCAAAGCAGGAGAGCCTGATCCAACTGCTGAACCCGATGCTGCGTGGCTGGGCGCAATACCATCAGCCCGTGGTAGCCAAGGAAGCGTACAGCCGCATGGGGTCTCTGATTTTCCGGAGGCTCTGGTGGTGGTCGAAGCGGCGGCATCCGAACAAGAACGCCGAATGGGTGCGGACGAAATACTTCCACACAGTCGGTGAACGGAATTGGGTGTTCGCCACTCCCATAGTGCATGACGACGGCAGCGAGGAGTTGTCTGCTCTGTATCACCTCGGTGGTACGGTAATCAGGCGACATAAAAAGATCGAGGGAAAGTACAACCCCTTTGATCTGAGTATGGAGCAATACGGTGAAGAACTGCGGCAGAAGCGCATGGAGCAATCCAGAGGCTATCTGAGGACGTGGTTCCAGCTGTATTCATCGCAGGGCGGGCTGTGTGCGCACTGCGGATGTGCCCTGACGGAGGAAACGGGCTGGCACGATCATCATCTGGTGTATCGGATGAATGGCGGGTCAAACGCGCTCTCCAACCGGGTACTGCTCCATCCTGACTGCCACCGACAGGTGCACGCTGGTAACATTGACGTAGCGAAGCCGGTCCGGCCTACAGGTCGGGCTTCGAAATAGCTGTATATGTAGGCTTGAGCCGTATGCGGGGAAACTCGCACGTACGGTTCTTAGGGGGCTCCTTTTCCGCAAGGGAAAGGGGCTACCCTCCATCGAACGGATTTCCATGACCCTGCCCTCGAAGCTGCTTCTGAAGCGCCCCGCCGCCGAGCGCGGCGCGCGCGCCTTCCCGGTCCGCCGTGCGCTCGGCGCCGCGCTGTTCGCCGCCTGGACCCTCACCGCCCTCCCGGCTCACGCGCAGGATCCGGCATCGGACGACGCGGAGCCGCAGGGCGCGTTCGAGCACGTGATGCCGGACGAGCAAAAGAATCTCCCGGGCGTCCCGCTGACGAGCCAGATCGTCTATCAGGTACTGGCTGCCGAGGTCGCGCTCCAGCGCAACCAGCCCGCGCCGGCCTACCAGACCTACCTCGCGCTCGCCCGCGACACGCGCGATCCGCGCATGGCGCAGCGTGCGACCGAGATCGCGCTCGGCGCGCAAAGCCCGGCCGACGCCCTGTCCGCGGCCAACCTGTGGCTCCAGTACGCACCCGACTCGAACCGCGCGTCGCAAGTCGATGCAGCGTTGCTCGTGCTCGCCGGCAAGCCGGCCGACGCGCAGCCGATGCTCGCGCGCGAGCTGGCCCGCGCGAACGGCGAGACGCGCGGCCCCGCGATCCTCGCGCTGCAGGCGCTGCTGGTGCGCGGCGCCGATCGCGTCGGCGGCCTCGCGGTGCTGAAGGACATGCTGAAGAACGACATGAACCGTCCCGAGGCGCAGCTCGCGATCGCGCGGCAACAGCTCGCGGTCGACGACAAGGACGGTGCCGCGCAGTCGCTGAAGCAGGCGCTGCAGATCCGCCCCGACTACCTGCCGGCGGCGCTGATGCTGTCGCAGATGGGCCCCGCGGAACGCGCGGCCGGCATCGCGTCGTTCGAGAAATATGTTCAGCAGAATCCCAAGTCGCGCGACGCGCGGCTCGCGCTGTCGCAGCTGTATCTCGCCGACGATCGCATCGAAGACGCGCAGAAGCAGTTCGAGACGATGCGCAAGCTCGACTCGAAGGATCCGACACCGCTGATGGCGCTCGCGCTGATCAAGATCCAGCAGAAGAAGCTCGACGACGCGAGCGCGTACCTGAAACAGTACGTGCAGCTCGGCGTCAAGCAGCCGAACCTCGACGTCGGCCAGGGCTACATCTACCTCGCGCAAATCTCGATCGAGCAGGGCAACGACGCGCAGGCGTCGCAATGGCTCGACAAGGTCGACCAGACGAGCCAGCACTACCTCCCCGCGCAGATCACCCGCGCGCAGTTGCTGCAGAAACAGGGCAAGACCGACGAGGCGCGCAAGGTGCTCGACGACCTGCCGATCAGCGATCCGCGCGATGCAGCCGTGGTCGCGCGCACCGATGCGTCGATCCTGTTCACCGCGAAGCGCTATCCGGAAGCCGAGGCACGGCTCGGGCAGGCGGTCCAGGACTTCCCGGACGATCCCGACCTGCGCTACGACTACGCGATGGCGGCCGAGAAGACCGGCCACTACACGACGATGGAAAAGCAGCTGCGCGAGCTGATCCGCACACAGCCCGACAACCCGCAGGCGTACAACGCGCTCGGCTATTCGCTGGCCGATCGCAACCAGCGCCTGCCCGAGGCCAGCAAGCTGATCGACAAGGCACTGTCGCTCGCGCCGAACGACGCGTACATCATGGACAGCCTCGGCTGGGTGAAGTACCGGATGGGCGACACGGCCGGTGCGGCGAAGGTGCTGCAGCACGCGTACGAACTGCAGCCGAACGCCGAGATCGGCGCGCACCTCGGCGAAGTGCTGTGGAAAAGCGGCGCGCAGGACGACGCGCGTTCCGCGTGGCGTGCCGCGCAGAAGCTCGAGCCGGACAACGAAACGCTCGTGCAGACGTTGAAGCGCCTCCAGATCAACGGCCTCTGATGCAGATGTTTCTGATGCTTTCCCGGTCTTCCCGCGCGCTGCGCACGCTGGCCGCGACCGGCGCGGCGCTCGCGCTCGCCGGCTGCGCGAGCACGCCGCCGTCCGCAAATGCGCCGGCGGGTGCCGTGCTGCAAACGGCCGCAACGCATGAATACCACGGCCGCTTCGCGGTGCAGTACAACGACCGCCTCGGCAGGCAGCAAAACGTGTACGGCAACTTCGACTGGCAGGAACACGGCGACGACGTGTCGCTCGAACTGCGCAGCCCGCTCGGCCAGACCCTCGCGGTCGTGAAATCGACGCCGCAGGCTGCCTCGCTCGAGCTGCCGAACCGCCAGCCGCAATACGCGACCGACGTCGGCGAGCTGATGCAGAACACGCTCGGCTTCGCGCTGCCGCTCGCCGGCCTGCGCTACTGGCTGCTGCCGACGCCCGCGCCGGCGACACCCGCGCAAACCGTGCGCGACCCGGCCGACGGCACGCGCGTCAAGCAGATCCGCCAGGACGGCTGGACGATCGACTACCTCGCCTACGCGGACGCACCGGCCACCGGCGTCAAACGCGTCAACCTCGTGCGCGCGACGCCGCCGCTCGACATCAAGCTCGTGCTCGACCAGTAAGCACGTGAACCTAGCCCCGACATACGCATGACCGATTCGACCCGCTCGCTGCGCAACTGCCTTGCGCCCGCGAAACTCAACCTGTTCCTGCACATCACCGGCCGCCGCCCGAACGGCTATCACGATCTGCAGAGCGTGTTCCAGCTGCTGAACTGGGGCGATACGCTGCACTTCACGCTGCGCGACGACGGTCGCGTCGCACGCGTCACCGACGTGCCGGGCGTGCCCGAGGAAAGCGATCTCGTCGTGCGCGCGGCCAACCTGCTGAAGACGCACACCGGTACCGCAGCCGGCGTCGACATCGAGATCGACAAGTGCCTGCCGATGGGCGCGGGCCTCGGCGGCGGCAGCTCCGACGCGGCGACGACGCTGCTCGCGCTGAACCGCCTGTGGCAACTCGACCTGCCGCGTGCGGAACTGCAATCGCTCGCGGTGAAACTCGGCGCAGACGTCCCGTTTTTTGTTTTTGGAAAAAATGCGTTCGCAGAGGGTATCGGAGAAGAATTAGCTGAGGTACAATTGCCGACTCGCTGGTTCTTGGTTGTAACGCCGCGAGTTCATGTCCCAACCGCTGAAATTTTTTCAGATAAGTTGTTGACAAGAGATACGAAGCGAGTCACAATTACAGACTTTCTTGCACAGCAAAACAGCGATGCGGGATGGCCAGACAGCTTCGGCCGGAACGACATGCAGCAAGTTGTGACAAGTAAGTACGCGGAAGTTGCGCAGGTGGTCAAATGGTTGTATGATGTGACCCCCGCGAGGATGACCGGCTCCGGAGCAAGCGTGTTTGCGGCGTTTCATAGCAAGCACGAGGCAGAAGCGGCGAAAGCCAAGCTGCCCACCGGTTGGAACGGTGCAGTTGCCGAGAGCTTGAACGAGCATCCGCTCTTCACTTTCGCGTCATGAAGTTTTGCTTTGCCGGATGGCCTACAAGTCCGGTGAAGTTATCAGTTGAGTGTAGGGGAGTCGCCAAGTTGGTCAAGGCACCGGATTTTGATTCCGGCATGCGAGGGTTCGAGTCCTTCCTCCCCTGCCAAAAATTTTCCCGCATTTCCCGCCTAAGCCTGAAGCAGGTGCACGATGAGCAGCCACAGCCATGATGGCTTGATGGTCTTTACTGGCAACGCGAATCCCGCGCTCGCCCAGGAAGTCGTCAATATCCTTGGAATCCCCCTCGGCAAAGCAATGGTCAGCCGTTTCTCCGACGGCGAGATCCAGGTCGAGATCCAGGAAAACGTGCGCGGCAAGGACGTCTTCGTCCTGCAATCCACGTGCGCGCCGACGAACGACAACCTGATGGAACTGATGATCATGGTCGACGCGCTCAAGCGTGCGTCCGCCGGCCGGATCACTGCAGCCATCCCCTACTTCGGCTATGCCCGCCAGGACCGTCGCCCGCGCTCGGCGCGTGTCGCGATCTCGGCGAAGGTCATCGCGAACATGCTGGAAATCGCCGGCGTCGAGCGGATCATCACGATGGATCTGCACGCCGACCAGATTCAAGGCTTCTTCGACATTCCGGTCGACAACATCTACGCAACGCCGATCCTGCTGGGTGACCTGCGCAAGCAGAACTACTCGGATCTGCTCGTCGTGTCGCCGGACGTCGGCGGCGTGGTGCGCGCCCGGGCACTCGCCAAGCAGCTCAACTGCGATCTCGCGATCATCGACAAGCGTCGCCCGAAGGCGAACGTCGCCGAAGTGATGAACATCATCGGTGAAGTCGAAGGCCGCACCTGCGTGATCATGGACGACATGGTCGATACGGCCGGCACGCTCTGCAAGGCCGCGCAAGTGCTGAAGGATCGCGGTGCGAAGCAGGTGTTCGCGTATGCGACGCACCCGGTGCTGTCCGGTGGCGCCGCCGAGCGTATCGCCGCATCGTCACTCGACGAGCTGGTCGTCACCGACACGATCCCGCTGTCGGCCGAATCGCTGTCCTGCTCGAAGATCCGCTCGCTGACCAGCGCAAGCCTGCTGGCCGAAACGTTCTCGCGAATCCGTCGCGGCGACTCGGTGATGTCGCTGTTCGCGGAATCCTGATCGCGTCACGACACGACAAAGCATGCGCAGAAAGCGAAGCGGCAACGCTTCGCTTTTTGCACAATCGGACGGGATAGACGAAACCCCGTCCGTTTCATCAGGGGCCGCCATTTCGCCGGCCCCGTTTTACTGCCTGGTCGCGGGCAGCTATTGGAGAATTACATGAAAGTCGTCGCTTTCGAGCGCCAAGAGCAAGGTACGGGTGCGAGCCGCCGCCTGCGCAACGCTGGTAAGACCACGGGTATCGTTTATGGTGGCGAAGCAGCCCCGCAAAAGATCGAACTCGACCACAACGCGCTGTGGCACGCCCTGAAGAAGGAAGCTTTCCACTCGTCGATCCTCGACCTCGAAGTGGCTGGCCAGTCGCAACAGGTCCTGCTGCGCGACGTGCAATACCACCCCTTCAAGCAACTGGTGCTGCACGTGGACTTCCAGCGCGTTGACGCGAAGAAGAAGCTGCACACGAAGGCACCGCTGCACTTCCTGAACGCTGAAGTCAGCCCGGCCGTGAAGCTGTCGAGCGCGATCGTTTCGCACGTCGCGACGGAAATCGAAATCGAGTGCCTGCCGGCTGACCTGCCGGAGTTCCTCGAAGTCGACCTGTCGAAGCTCGAAGCTGGTCAATCGCTGCACGCGAAGGACATCGCGCTGCCGAAGGGCGTCGCGCTGGTCGCGCACGTCGACGCGGAAAACCCGGTTGTCGCATCGGCGACGATCCCGGCTGGCGCCGTGTCGGACGCAGCAGAAGGCGAAACGCCGGCTGCCTAAGCGGGCTGCCCACGCGCCCGTTCGATCCGTTTCACGAAACGGTCGACGCAACCCGCCGCGGCTTGCCCGGCGGGTTTTTCTTTTTCTGCGCCCAGGCGGCCGCTGCCGCCTACGAAACGTCATGATCAAACTGATCGTCGGCCTCGGCAATCCCGGGGCGGAATACACCGCGACGCGCCACAACGCCGGCTTCTGGCTGATCGACCAGCTCGCCCGCGAAGCAGGCACGACGCTGCGCGACGAGCGCCGCTTCCACGGCTTCTATGCGAAAGCGCGCCTACACGGCGAGGAAGTCCACCTGCTCGAGCCGCAAACCTACATGAACCGCTCCGGCCAGTCGGTCGTCGCGCTCGCGAGTTTCTTCAAGATCCTGCCGGACCAGATCCTCGTCGCACACGACGAGCTCGACCTGCCGCCCGGCACCGTCAAGCTGAAGCTCGGCGGCGGCAGCGGCGGCCACAACGGCCTGAAGGACATCTCCGCACACCTGTCGTCGCAACAGTACTGGCGCCTGCGGATCGGCATCGGCCATCCGCGCGACCTGATTCCGGAGGGTGCACGCGCCGGCGCGAAGCCCGACGTCGCGAACTTCGTGCTGAAGCCGCCGCGCCGCGAAGAGCAGGAAGTGATCGATGTATCGATCGAACGCGCGCTCGCCGTGATGCCGATGGTCGTCAAGGGCGAACTCGACCGCGCGACGATGCAACTGCATCGCAACTAAGCGCGCACCGCACCGGCATGGTGCATCGTGCTGTCCGGCTGCGCCGGGCGGCATCTCCCGCCATCGCAATTGCGCACCGCGACGCCCACATGCGGTAATCTGGTCGTTTTGCCCGTCAGGAGCCAAGCGGTGAGCCGTTACTGGAGCGACGTCGTTCAGCAACTCGTGCCTTACGTGCCGGGCGAACAGCCCGCACTCGCACACCCCGTCAAGCTGAACACCAACGAGAATCCCTATCCGCCTTCGCCGCGCGTCGTCGCGGCGATCGCACGCGAACTCGGCGAAACCGGCGACACGCTGCGCCGCTATCCCGACCCGCTCGCGCGCGCGCTACGCGAGACGGTCGCGGCCCATCACCGCATCAAGCCCGAGCAGGTCTTCGTCGGCAACGGCTCCGACGAGGTGCTCGCGCACGCGTTCCAGGCGCTGCTCAAGCACGACCGGCCGCTGCGCTTTCCCGACATCTCGTATAGCTTCTACCCGACCTACGCACGCCTGTACGGCGTGGAAACCACGGTCGTGCCGCTCGCGGACGACTTCTCGATCCGCGTCGACGACTATCTCGACGACGCCGGTGGCGTGCTGTTTCCGAACCCGAATGCGCCGACCGGGCGCGCGCTGCCGCTCGCGGACATCGAACGGATCGCAGCCGCGAATCCGTCGTCGGTCGTGCTGATCGACGAGGCGTATGTCGATTTCGGCGCGCAGTCCGCGATCACGTTGATCGACCGCCATCCGAACCTGCTCGTCGTGCACACGACCTCGAAGGCGCGCTCGCTCGCGGGCATGCGCGTCGGCTTCGCGTTCGGCGATGCGGCATTGATCGACGCGCTGAATCGCGTGAAGGACAGCTTCAACTCCTATCCGCTCGACCGGCTCGCGCAGGTCGCCGCGCAGGCAGCCTACGAAGACACCGACTATTTCGGCGCGACCTGCCGGCGTGTGATCGACAGCCGTGCGCGGCTCACGCACGGGCTCGCCGCACTCGGCTTCGACGTCGTGCCGTCGGCCGCGAATTTCGTGTTCGCGCGCCATCCCGCGCACGATGCGGGCGCGATCGCGGCCAAGCTGAAGGATCGGGAAATTTTCGTGCGGCACTTCCGCTCGCCGCGCATCGACCAGCACCTGCGCATCACCGTCGGCACCGACGCCGAATGCGACGCGCTCGTCGCTGCATTGCGCGACTTGCTCGGCTAAAACGTAAGCGGAAGCGGATCCGGCGCCAGGCGGCGCCGGCCGGAACACGTGACACGTGCGCGGCAACGCCGGCGTGCGCGTCACCGCATGGTCACGGCGCGTCGTCGCCCTTCGCGGCGATCAGCGCGTGGTACTTCTCCATCAATTGCGCGTGCGATTCGTCATGCTGCGGATCGCGCGGAATGCATTCGACCGGACACACCTGCTGGCACTGCGGTTCGTCGAAATGGCCGACGCACTCGGTGCACTTGCTCGGGTCGATCACATAGATGTCCGGGCCCATCGAAATCGCGCCGTTCGGGCACTCGGGCTCGCACACGTCGCAATTGATGCACTCGTCGGTAATCATCAAAGACATACTGATCTCACTTCTTCAGGCCAACGGCCGGCTTCGCGATGAAACCGGCCGGCGCCGCGTCACGCGGCCGGGCCTCCCATCGCAGCGACTTTCTCGGTCAGCCACTTCTCGACGGACGGAAACACGAACTTGCTGACATCGCCGCCCAACTGCGCGATTTCGCGCACGATCGTCCCCGAGATGAACTGGTACTGATCGGACGGCGTCATGAACATCGTCTCGACGTCAGGCAGCAGATAGCGGTTCATCCCTGCCATCTGGAACTCATATTCGAAATCGGACACGGCACGCAGGCCGCGCACGATCACGCGCGCGTTGTTGACGCGGACGAAGTCCTTCAGCAGGCCGGTGAAACTCATCACCTTCACGTTCGGATAATGACCGAGCACCTCGTTCGCAATCGTCAGACGTTCTTCGAGCGAGAAGAACGGCTTCTTCGCGCGGCTGTCGGCCACACCGACCACCAGCGTATCAAAAATACTCGACGCACGCCGCACGAGGTCTTCGTGCCCGCGCGTCAGCGGATCGAACGTACCGGGATACACGGCGACTACCATGTCGCTCCTCCTGTCATCACGCAAACGGGGGGGCAGCCGTGCCACGCGCACGCCACTGCCGAGATGGGCAATGCGTCGCCTTTACGGCGCGCCGCCTCGTATGGAACGCGCATTATTCATCATTTTCGCGCCGCAGCAAATGATAGTGAACTGCACCGGCCTGGCCGTGCTTCACCACCTGCCAGCCGGCGAGCGCTTCGTGCGCGGCCGGGTCGAGCTCCGCCCCCGTCTCGACGTACAGCGCGCCGTCCTGCGCGACGAGCGGCGCCGCCAGCGCGATCGAGCGATCGAGCACGGCCGGCTCGCCGAACGGCGGATCGAGGAACACGACGTCGAACGCGCCGGGCGTAAGCCCGGCTGCGAGCCGCAGCGCGTCGGCTTCCGCGACCTCGACCGAGCGCGCGCCGAGCTTGTCCTTGATTGCGCGCAGCTGCTGCGCCGCGCGCGGGTGGCGCTCGACCATCACGACGCTCGTCGCGCCGCGCGACGCGGCCTCGAAACCGAGCGCGCCGGTACCCGCGAACAGGTCGAGGCAGCGCCGGCCTTCGAGATCCTGGCCGAGCCAGTTGAACAGCGTCTCGCGCACGCGATCGGGGGTCGGCCGCAGGCCGTCGAGATCGAGCACGGCGAGCGGCGTGCGTTTCCAGTCGCCGCCGATGATGCGGATCGTGTGCGGCTTGCCGCGGCCAGGGGTGGCCGCCGGGCGGCCGGAAGAGGAACGGGACATACGGAATATCGACAACGGAGGGACCGGGCGCGCACGAGGGCGCACCGCCAAACAGGCGCACGTTACCACAGCAGCGGCACCGGCTGACGCGAGTGACCCGCCGCACTGATAAAATGCACGGTTTCGGCCGCCGGGCGCACGCGCGACGGCCCCTCCGGCGCTCCGCCCTGGCGGCACCCGCCCTCTTCCCGACGTCAGACCATGTTCAGCTTCTTCAAACGATTCAAGAAAACGCAGGAGCCCGACTCCGCGGAATCGCAATCGGCCGACGCGCCGCTCCAGGACGAGCCGTCCGACGCGCCCGCCCCCGCCGCGCGCCAGGCGATCGAAGCGCCGCGAGCGCCCGCGCAACCGGCCGCGCCGGCCGTCGTGATGACCGTCACGCCGACCAACGACGGCAGCAACGAAGTCGTCGAAGCGGTCGAGATCGTGCCGCCGCCGACGCAGGACGCATCCGCGAAGAAATCGTGGCTCGCGCGCCTGAAAACGGGGCTCGCGAAGACGGGCTCAAGCATCACCGGCGTGTTCGTCAACACGAAGATCGACGAGGATCTGTATGAAGAGCTCGAAGCCGCGCTGCTGATGTCGGACGCCGGCGTCGACGCGACCGAGTACCTGCTCGGCGCGCTGCGCGAGAAGGTGCGCGCAGGCCGGCTGACCGACCCACAGCAGGTGAAGGACGCGCTGCACGACCTGCTCGTCGAACTGCTGACGCCGCTCGAGAAGTCGCTGATGCTAGGCCGCGCGCAGCCGCTCGTGATGATGATCACGGGCGTGAACGGCGCGGGCAAGACGACCAGCATCGGCAAGCTTGCGAAGCATCTGCAGAGCTTCGACCAGTCGGTGCTGCTGGCCGCGGGCGACACGTTCCGCGCGGCCGCGCGCGAACAGCTGGCGGTCTGGGGTGAGCGCAACAACGTGACGGTCGTGCAGCAGGAAAGCGGCGACCCGGCCGCGGTGATCTTCGACGCGGTCAGCGCCGCGCGCGCGCGCAAGATCGACGTGATGATGGCCGACACGGCCGGCCGCCTGCCGACGCAGCTCCACCTGATGGAAGAGCTGAAGAAGGTGAAGCGCGTGATCTCGAAGGCGCACGACGGCGCCCCTCACGAGGTGCTGCTCGTGATCGACGCGAACACGGGCCAGAACGGGCTCACGCAGGTGAAGGCATTCGACGATGCGCTCGGTCTCACGGGCCTGATCGTCACGAAGCTCGACGGCACCGCGAAGGGCGGGATTCTCGCCGCGATCGCGCGGCAGCGCCCGGTGCCGGTCTACTTCATCGGCGTCGGCGAGAAGGTCGAGGACCTGCAGCCGTTCAGCGCCGTGGAATTCGCGGACGCGCTGCTCGGCTGAACGCCGCCGGCCCGCACCGCACAGGGCGCCTTCGGGCGCCCTTTTTCATGCGCGGCCGGAATCCGGCGGCCGCTTCGTCATTCCGCGTCGGGTTGCACGCCGGGTTCGGCGGCCTTGAACGCGTCGAGCGTCGATGCATGGTCGGCGATCCGCTGGATCGTCGGGAAGCGCGTCGTGTCGATCGAGAAACGGTTCGCGTTGAACACTTGCGGCACGATGCAGATATCGGCGAGCGTCGGCGCGTCGCCGAAGCACAGCTTGCCGGTGCGCGGATCGTTCGCGAGGCGCGCCTCGAGCGACGCGAAACCCGCCTCGATCCAGTGCCGGTACCACTCGTTCTTCGCGTCCTCGGGCACCTTCAGCGTGTGCTTCAGGTACTTCAGCACGCGCAGGTTGTTGAGCGGATGGATCTCGCACGCGACCTGCAGCGCGATCGCCCGCACATACGCGCGGTCGACCGGCTGCTTCGGCAGCAGCGCGGGTTCGGGATGCGTTTCCTCGAGGTATTCGATGATCGCGAGCGATTGCTGAAGCGTCGCATCGCCGTCGACCAGCGTCGGCACGACCGCATCCGGATTCACTGCCCGGTATGCGTCCTTCAGTTGCTCGCCGCCGTCGCGCAGCATGTGAACGGGGACGGTGTCGTACGGCAGCTGCTTCAGGTTCAGGGCGATCCGCACGCGGTACGACGCGGAACTGCGGAAATAGCTGTAGAGCTTCATGGGATGTCTCTCGTAGTCGTATGCGGCCGGCAACGGGGCACGCCGCGCACGCGCGGCACCGCCGGGAACCAGAGTTTAGCGCGCCACGTAGCGTCGACGCGCGCAGCCGCGCGCTTGGGCGGGCCGCGCCCGTGCGATACTCGGGGCATTCCTTACCGCTCACCGCGCGGCCCGATGCGGGCCGCCCGCCCCACGCCCCGATGACCGCACCCCACGACTCCGCAGCCTCGCCGTTCCCTTGCGCCCGCTTCATCAAGGAAATCGGCCGCGGCCCGCACGGCGCGCGCGCGCTGTCCGCCGAAGACACGTTCGAGCTCTATCGCGCGATGCTCGATGCGCGCGTGTCGGACGTCGAACTCGGCGCGATCCTGATCGCCTATCGCCTGAAGGGTGAAAGCGCCGACGAGCTGGCCGCGATGCTCGCCGCCGCGCAGGCGTCGTTCGAGCCTGTGCACGTGCAGGATGCCGCGTTCCGCCCGGTGTCGATCCCGAGCTACAACGGCGCGCGCAAGCAGCCGAACCTGGTGCCGCTGCTCGCGCTGCTGCTCGCGCGCGAAGGCGTGCCGGTGCTCGTGCACGGCGTCGAGCGCGATCCGGGCCGGGTGACCAGCGCGGAGATCTTCTCGGCGCTGTCGATCGCGCCGTCGACGTCGCACGATGCGATCGAGGACACGCTCGCCGAGCGCCGCGTCGCGTTCGCACCGATCGACGCGCTGGCGCCGTGCATCGCGCGCCTGCTGTCGCTGCGCCGTGTGCTCGGCGTGCGCAATTCGACGCACACGCTCGTGAAGATCCTGCAACCGTTCGCGCCGGCCGGCCTGCGGCTCGTGAACTACACGCATCCGCCGTACCGCGACAGCCTCGCGCAGCTGTTCCGTGATCATCCGGACGCCGCGCTCGGCGGCGCGCTGCTCGCGCGCGGCACCGAAGGCGAGGCCGTCGCCGATACGCGGCGCCAGGTGCAGGTCGACTGGCTGCACGACGGTGTGTGCGATACGCTGATCGAGCCCGAACGCTCGTCGACCGACGCGCCGCCCGTCGAACTGCCCGAATCGCGCGACGCGGCGACGACGGCCACGTGGACGGACGCCGTGCTGCGCGGCGAGATTCCGGTGCCCGACACGCTCGCGCGGCAGGTCGCGACGATCGTGCAGATCACCCGGATCGCGCCGTGATCGCCCCCTGGCCGGCCCCCTGTAGTGCCGGTCTTTCCACCGACCATTTGACACGCGCACGCATCCTGGCATAGAGTTGCCCTCATGCGTTCCTTTCCGAACACCCTCCGAATTACCTCCGGCCGCCTAGCGCGGCCGCTATCGCTACGACTAGCCTAAGGCTTTCGTAGCGCCGTGTGCTGTCCGCACGGTCCCTCCCAGCAGTTCCTCGCAGCACCCTTCTCGCAGTTTTTACAACCCGAAGTCGTCAGCATTCGTCCGTCTATCCGTCGGTCGATTCGCGAAGATCATCCGCATCCGCAGCGCGATCCGGCGCCACGGTGCGAGGCAGCGCCAACCGTCGCCCATGCCGCCCGTCTTCGCTCGCGACTTGAGACCCGAGGTCCAGAAGATGAAGCGCAATCCGCAAGACAAGTACCGTCCGTTCGAGCCCGTCCGCATCAATGGCCGCCGCTGGCCGACCCGCACCATCGAGCGTGCGCCGGTCTGGATGAGCACCGACCTGCGCGACGGCAACCAGTCGCTGATCGAGCCGATGAGCATCGAACAGAAGCTCGAGTTCTTCGAGATGCTGGTCGCGATCGGTTTCAAGGAGATCGAAGTCGGTTTTCCGTCGGCGTCGCAAACCGACTTCGATTTCGTCCGCAAGCTGATCGACGAGCAGCGCATCCCCGACGACGTGACGATCGAAGTGCTCGTGCAGTCGCGCGAAGACCTGATCGCCCGCACCTTCGACGCGCTCGACGGCGTGCCGCGCGCGATCGTGCACCTGTACAACGCGGTCTGCCCGTCGTTCCGGCGCATCGTGTTCGGGATGTCGAAGGACGACGTGAAGGCGCTCGCGGTCGAGGGCACGCGACTCATCAAGGAACACGCCGCCGCGCGCCCCGGCACGCACTGGACCTACCAGTACTCGCCGGAAACCTTCAGCATGACCGAGTTGACGTTCGCGCGCGAGATCTGCGACGCGGTCGCGCAGGCCTGGCGGCCGACCCGCGATCACAAGATGATCGTCAACCTGCCGGCGACCGTCGAGGCGGCGAGCCCGAACGTGTTCGCCGACCAGATCGAGTGGATGGACCGCAACCTCGCGTACCGCGACAGCATCGTGCTGTCCGTGCATCCGCACAACGACCGCGGCACCGCCGTTGCGGCCGCCGAGCTCGCGCTGCTTGCGGGCGCCGACCGCATCGAAGGCTGCCTGTTCGGCAACGGCGAGCGTACGGGCAACGTCGATCTCGTCACGCTCGCGCTGAACCTTTATACGCAGGGCATCGACCCGGGCCTCGACTTTTCCGACATCGACGCGGTGCGCCGCGTGGTCGAGCGCTGCAACCAGATTCCGGTGCATCCGCGCCATCCGTACGCGGGCGACCTCGTGTTCACCGCATTCTCGGGCTCGCACCAGGACGCGATCCGCAAGGGCTTCGCACAGCAGCGCCCCGACGCGGTGTGGGAAGTGCCGTACCTGCCGATCGACCCGGCCGACCTCGGCCGCAGCTACGACGCGGTGATCCGTGTGAACAGCCAGTCCGGCAAGGGCGGCGCGACGTTCCTGCTCGAACGCGGGATGGGCTTCACGCCGACGCGCCGCGTGCAGATCGAATTCAGCCACGCGGTGCAGACGCTCGCCGACGCATCCGGCGAGGAAGTGACCGGCGACGCGATCTGCGCGCTGTTCGCCCGCGAATTCTTCGAGACCGACGGCCCGGCCACGCGCCATGGCGACGGCGCGCGCTGGCAGAACCGCGAGATCACCGGTGCGCCGCCGGCCGACGCGACGCCCGAGGACGCGGTGCAACGCGCGGCGGCAGCCTTCGCGACGGTGGCCGGCGCGACGATCGACGTCGCGTCGTGCGAACACGCGCGCACGACGGACGGACGGATCGCGGTATCGGTCGGCTGCCGGGTCGGCGATGCGCCGCTGCGGCATGGCGTCGGGCTGCACGCCGATACGGCGAGCGCCGCGCTCGACGCGGTCGTCAGCGCGATCAACCGCTCGGCCTGGCACTGCGCCGACCGCCGCGCGGCGGCCTGACCGTCGGGCTTCGATTCAGGGTTTGAACGTCAGCGAGCGGAGCGTGACCGCCCGTGCGCCGCGCGATCCGCGCCGCACGGGCCAACAAAAAGCGGCCCAGAAGGCCGCTTCGGTCGGGACATGAAAAGGAGCGCCACGCGCGCTCATGTCTCGGTTGCGCACCGCGTCGCCTGCCATGCCAGCAGGCGCCAGCGGCCCTGCTCATGGGTATGGACCGCGGTATAGGCGATCGGGAAGACCAGCCCGCCGTTGTTCGTTTCCATCTCGATCAACGCGCGCCCGGTGACGACACAGGTTGCGTCGCCGACCGGCAGCAGATCCTGCGACTGGATCTCGATCTGGCGATAGCGCCGGCGACCGGCGACGATGGCGTCGATGAACTGCTGCTTGGATTCGCGTTTGCCGTTGGTGTGCACGAAGAACACCTTGTCCGACAATTGCGCGTCGAGCGCCTCGCCGTCCCCGTCCACCATCGCCCGGAACCGATCGCGCTCGAGCGCGCGGATCGCATCGATCACCTTCGCCATCGCCTGACTCCTCGGCAACGCGCCCGCCGTGCGCGGGCGTGCGGATCAGAAGTTGTACTGCACGTAGAACTGGTGGAAATTTATACCAGGATTCGGCTCTTTGATACCCGCGTTAGACACATGTTCAAAACGGTAGCCGACCTGATACTGTTGCCGTTGGCCGAACTGCACGCCCACGCCCGCAGTAGGCGCGAACTGGAATGCGGTCGACAGCGAGAAATTGTCCGAGATCGTCGGATGCGTCAGAACCCGGACGCCGCCGCCGGCCTCGATGAACGGGCGAATCTGCCCCGCGCTCTTGATGAAGCGGAACATCGGCGTCACCCCGAATTCGCCGATGCTGCTGTGAACGTTGCCGCTCGTGTGCCAGTAGCCTGCGTGCCCTTCCACCACGAACGCAAAGTGCCAGCCGCCGATTTCCCACCAGTTCCAGCCCGGATCCCACACCACGCCGAGATCGCCCTTGTCGATCCCGTGCCGATCGGAAAACCCGCCGCCCGCCTGGATCCCCCACCGATCCGCGAACGCGACACCCGATCCGCCCAGCAGCGACGCCGCCAGCATCGCGTGCAGCGCAAACCGGCTACGAGGCCGGCGATTCTTCTTATTGTTCATCTGACACTCCAACTTTGTGGGTTGAATGGAGCCTGCCGCAGCGGCCTGGCCCGAGCGAACTGAATGGTATGGTAAAGGACTTTTCGGATCGGCATCACGAAACGAAATTGTTTGCTTCCAAAACTACAAAAATCGAAATCGTCTACTGATTACCATCAGAAACAATAACTTACGGAACTTCATCACGCCATCCCGGTCGCAAATTAGACTATCGACTCGACAAGTTCGATAGAAAATCGGGAACTCCGATGCCCCCGCACCCTCTAAGGAATTAGCACTCGGATTGCGGGAGTGCTAAGATGGCCCTCGGAATCTCATCCGAGACCAAGGGTTTGTCCCTGATTCCAAAGGAGTTTTTTTAGTGAGCCACGCTCTGACCCTTCCGAACACCCTGAGCCCGACGCCGGCCAAGGCCGAATCGGCAGGCTCGCTGGCGCTCGCAACTCAATCGATGTTGCCGGGCCAGCTTGGCAACATCGACGCGTATATCCAGGCCGTCAACCGGATTCCCCTGCTGACCGCCGAAGAGGAACGCCAGTACGCGACCGAATTCCGCGACGACAACAACCTCGACTCGGCACGCCGTCTCGTGCTGTCGCACCTGCGGCTCGTCGTGTCGATCGCGCGCAACTATCTCGGCTACGGCCTGCCGCACGGGGACCTGATCCAGGAAGGCAACATCGGCCTGATGAAGGCGGTGAAGCGTTTCGATCCGGCGCAAAACGTGCGTCTGGTGTCGTACGCGATCCACTGGATCAAGGCCGAGATCCACGAGTACATCCTGCGCAACTGGCGGATGGTGAAGGTCGCGACGACGAAGGCGCAGCGCAAGCTGTTCTTCAACCTGCGCAGCCACAAGAAGAGCATGCAGGCGATGACGCCCGAGGAAATCGACGGCCTCGCGCAGGAGCTCAACGTCAAGCGCGAAGACGTGACCGAGATGGAAACGCGCCTGTCGGGCGGCGACATCGCGCTCGAAGGGCAGGTCGAGGACGGCGAGGAGTCGTATGCGCCGATCGCCTACCTGGCCGATTCGCACAACGAGCCGACCGCCGTGCTGGCCGCGCGTCAGCGCGACATGCTGCAGACGGACGGCATCGCACAGGCGCTGGAAGCGCTCGACGCACGCAGCCGCCGGATCATCGAGGCGCGCTGGCTGCACGTCGACGACGACGGCTCGGGCGGCTCGACGCTGCACGATCTCGCCGCCGAATTCGGCGTGTCGGCGGAACGCATCCGCCAGATCGAAGCGAGCGCAATGAAAAAGATGCGCACCGCCCTCGCCGAATACGCGTAAATCCCTGGCGATTTAGAGCGCCTCATCGAAAACCGCTGCCCGACCGGCAGCGGTTTTTTTTCGCCTGTTGTTTGGTCCACCCCTCCCCTTATTAATCGACCTGATTCATCGGGTATCGACCGGTTTTCAGCCCCTTCCGCATATCCTTGATCTACCTCAAGTTTTGACCCGTGGTTCGCGACGGTCTGCCGCAGTGCAGCACTCGGCATCGGAAAGCCGGCAATTTAAAATTGGCATGTCGGCTTAAAAGGATTAAAAACAGCTTCAGTGCCGTCATAAATCCGACGTAAAGTCGCCCCCCAAACCGATGTAAATCGATTCAGGATAATCGCCTTGATCTCGATCAATAAAGAGCCTGCGCCGCCTCCCCGGCAGGCGGCCGGCACGATCGGCTGGCGCGCGCGCATCGCCGCGTGGGCACGCGGCCCGACCCTCGCCCGCGACATCACCCTGGTGCTGATCGTCAAGCTGATCCTCCTGATGTCGCTCAAATACGCATTCTTCAATCATCCGCAGGCCGAGCACATGTCGCTGCCGCCTGCCGCCGTCGCCGAGAAGCTGCTCTCGGTGCCGGCGCCTGCATCTACCGAGGGAGACCACCATGATAAGTAGTGAAGTCGTCGATCTGTCGCGTCTGCAGTTCGGCATCACGGCGCTCTACCACTTCCTGTTCGTGCCGCTGACGCTCGGCCTGTCCTGGCTGCTCGTCATCATGGAAGCCGTTTACGTGATGACCGGCAAGCAGGTCTACAAGGACATGACCCAGTTCTGGGGCAAGCTGTTCGGGATCAACTTCGCGATGGGCGTGACGACCGGCATCACGCTCGAATTCCAGTTCGGCACGAACTGGTCGTATTACTCGCACTACGTCGGCGACATCTTCGGCGTGCCGCTCGCGGTCGAAGGCCTGATGGCGTTCTTCCTCGAATCGACCTTCGTCGGCCTGTTCTTCTTCGGCTGGAACCGCCTGTCGAAGGTCAAGCACCTGATGGTCACGTTCCTCGTCGCGCTGGGCTCGAACCTGTCCGCGCTGTGGATCCTCGTCGCGAACGGCTGGATGAACAACCCGGTCGGCGCCGAGTTCAACTACCAGACGATGCGCATGGAGATGACGAGCCTGTTCGACGTGCTGTTCAACCCGGTCGCGCAAGTGAAGTTCGTGCACACCGTGTCGGCCGGCTACGTGTCGGCGGCGATGTTCGTGCTCGGCGTGTCGTCGTGGTACCTGCTGAAGAAGCGCGACGTCGACTTCGCGCTGCGCTCGTTCGCGGTCGCGGCCGGCTTCGGCCTCGCGGCGACGCTCTGCGTGATCGTGCTCGGCGACGAATCGGGCTATACGACCGGCGAAGTGCAGAAGATGAAGCTCGCCGCGATCGAATCCGAATGGGAAACGCAGTCGGCGCCCGCATCGTTCACGCTGATCGGCATCCCGAACCAGGCAGAACAGCGCACCGACTACGCGATCAAGATCCCGTACGCGCTCGGCTTGATCGCGACGCGCTCAATCGACGAACCGGTGATCGGCCTGCGTGACCTCGCGAAGCACAGCGAGGAGCACATCCAGAGCGGGATGATTGCGTACGGCGCGCTGCAGAAGATCAAGCAGGGCGATACCAGCGCGGCGACGCGCGAGCTGTTCGACCAGCACAAGCAGTATCTCGGCTACGGGCTGATGCTCAAGCAGTTCACGCCGAACGTGACGGACGCGACGCCCGAGCAGATCAAGGCCGCCGCGAAGAAGACGATTCCGCCGGTCGCGCCCGTGTTCTTCTCGTTCCGGATCATGGTCGCCCTCGGCTTCCTGTTCGTCGCGACCTTCGTCGCCGCGTTCTGGTTCTGCGCGCGCCGCGAACTGCTGCAGGACAACCGGCGCTGGTTCCTGCGCTACGCGGTGTGGGCCATCCCGCTGCCGTGGATCGCGATCGAATTCGGCTGGATCGTCGCCGAGCTCGGCCGCCAGCCGTGGACGATCGCCGGCGTGCTGCCGACGCACCTGTCCGCGTCCAGCCTGAAGCCGAGCGACCTGTACCTGAGTCTCGCGGGCTTCGTCCTGTTCTATACCGTGCTGTTCGTCATCGAGATCAAGCTGATGTTCAAGTACGCGCGTCTCGGCCCGTCGTCGCTGCACACCGGGCGCTATCACCACGAACTCGCCGCTGCCGGCGAGCGCGCCGCGGTTTGAGCACGCCCCTGCAACGGAACAAGGAATCGCTATGGACTATGCAACTCTCAAGCTGATCTGGTGGCTGCTCGTCGGCGTACTGCTGATCGGCTTCGCCGTCACCGACGGCTTCGACATGGGCGCGACCGCGCTGCTGCCGTTCCTCGGCAAGACCGACGACGAGCGGCGCATCATCGTCAACACCGTCGGCGCGACGTGGGAAGGCAACCAGGTGTGGCTGATCACGGCCGGCGGCGCGATGTTCGCCGCGTGGCCGCTCGTCTACGCGGCGTCGTTCTCCGGCTTCTACTTCGCGATGCTGCTCGTGCTGTTCGCGCTGTTCTTCCGGCCGGTCGGCTTCGACTACCGCAGCAAGCGGCCTGACCCGCGCTGGCGCGCGGGTTGGGACTGGGGCCTGTTCGTCGGCGGCTTCGTGCCGGCGCTGGTGTTCGGCGTCGCGTTCGGCAACCTGCTGCAGGGCGTGCCGTTCCAGTTCGACAGCGACCTGCGCGTGACCTACTACGGCAGCTTCTGGGCGCTGCTGAACCCGTTCGCGCTGCTCTGCGGGCTCGTCAGCCTCACGATGCTCGTCGCGCACGGCGCCGCGTTCATCAAGATGAAGACCGACGGCGTGATCGCGCGCCGCGCGTCGATCGCGCTGCGCGTGTCGGCATTCCTCGCGGTCGTGCTGTTCGTACTGGCCGGCGTGCTGGTCGCGTCGTATATCGGCGGCTTCCACATCACGCATGCCGCGCCCACCAACACGGTCGCGAACCCGCTGCTGAAGGACGTCGCCGCCGGCTCGGGCCTGTGGCTCGCGAACTACAGCGAGTATCCGTGGATGATCGCGGCGCCCGTCGTCGGAATCGCGGGCGGCCTGCTCGCGCTGCTGCTGGCCGGCTCGAAGCAGGAAAAGACGGCGTTCTTCTGCACGGGCCTGATGATCGTCGGCGTGATCCTGACCGCGGGCTTCTCGATGTTCCCGTTCATCATGCCGTCGTCGCTCGACCCGCGCAGCAGCCTGACCGTGTGGGATTCGACGTCGAGCCAGAAGACGCTGCAGGTGATGCTGTTCGCGGTGATCGTGTTCCTGCCGATCATCCTGATCTACACGAGCTGGGTGTATCGCGTGATGCGCGGCAAGGTCACGCGCCAGACGCTCGAAGAGAACACGCACTCGATGTATTGAACCCGGCCGGGGCGCTCACGCGCCCTCGCCCACCGTTTCGCAAGGAGTCGGATCATGTGGTATTTCAGCTGGATTCTCGGTATCGGCGTCGCGCTGTCGTTCGGCATCGTCAACGCGATGTGGCTCGAAGCACGGCAGAAGTCGCCGGAAGCGCCGGTGCGCGCACGCCGCGACTAATACTTGACGCATGCGCGGCGGGCGAATGATCGCCCCGCCGCCCGCCGTCGGGAACGAACCTCGCTACATGCGAGGTTTTTTTCGTCCGGGCAGTCCGGGGCAACCGATTGCCGTGTCGACACGGCATCCCCCCAGCCGGATCGCCGCCCCAAAAATGAAAACGGCTTGCGACGCACGCAAGCCGTTTTCGCTTTACCGACCGGCGGCCCGGATCCGCTACGCAGATCGGACCGGCCTCATCGGATCAGGCCGGTTGTACGGCCGCACCGCCGCCCGTCGGCGGCAGCCGCGCGCCGAGCTGTTCCGCATAACGTGCCGCCACGTTGCCGCAGACGATGTGGAACGTGTCCGGCGACACCCATGCGACGTCGAGCGCGCCAAGGCGATCGCGATCGACCGCCGAGGCGTCGCGCACGACGACGCGCAGTCGCGTGGTCGCGATCGCGTCGAGCGCTGCGACGTTGGTCGCCCCGCCGAACACCGCGAGCCAGCGCAGCGGATCGGGATCGAGCGGGCCGGCTACCGCGCCCGCGACCGGCTGCGCAGCCGCGGCCGTGGCCGTCTGCGCAGCGCCGGTCGCGCCGCTGCCGATGGCCGAACGCATCTCGTCGGCAATGATGTCGGCCTCGGGCCCGATGATCACCTGCACGCTGTTGCCGCCGCGCTTGAGCACGCCGCGCGCGCCGATCGACTTCAGCTCCGGCTCCGACACCTTCGCCGCATCGACGACGGTCAGGCGCAGGCGCGTCGTACACGCGTCGACGACCGTCAGGTTGCCCGCACCGCCGAGCGCGGCGATGTAGCGCTGCGCGCGCGGAGCGGCCGCAGCGGCACCGCCAGCCGGCGCGACGAAGCCACCCGATGCGTACGAATCGGTCGCCGCATCGGCCGAGGCCGGTTCGCGGCCCGGCGTCGCCATGTTGAACTTGCGGATGAAGAAGCGGAACAGCCCGTAGTACGCGGCGCCGTACGCGATGCCGAGCGGAATCGCGAGCCAGCCCTTCGTCGACAGGCCGTAGTTCAGCCCGTAGTCGATCGCGCCGGCCGAGAACGTGAAACCGAGCTTCAAGCCGAGCACCTGGCAGATCGCGAGCGACAGCCCGGTGAGCACCGCGTGGATCACGTACAGCACCGGCGCGAGGAACATGAAGCTGAATTCGATCGGCTCGGTCACGCCGGTCAGGAACGACGTGAGCGCCATCGAGAACAGCAGGCCGCCGACCATCGCGCGGCGCTCCTTCGGCGCTTCGTGCAGCATCGCGAGACACGCGGCCGGCAGGCCGAACATCATGATCGGGAAGAAGCCGGCCATGAAGGTGCCCGCAGTCGGATCGCCCGCGAAGAAGCGGTGCAGGTCGCCGTGCACGATCTCGCCGCCGGCCGGCGGCGTGAAGTTGCCGAACACGAACCACGCGAGCGAGTTGATGATGTGGTGCAGGCCCGTGACGAGCAGCAGGCGGTTCAGGAAACCGAACACGAACGCACCGATCGCGCCTGCCGTCGTCAGCCACTGGCCGGCCGCGTCGATCGCATGCTGGACCGGCTGCCACACGTAGCCGAATACGATACCGAGTATCACGCACACCAGCCCGGTGATGATCGGCACGAACCGCTTGCCGCCGAAGAACGCGAGGTAGTCGGGCAGCTTGATGTCCTTGTAGCGGTTGTACAGCAAGCCCGCGACCACGCCCGCAATGATCCCGGACAGCACGCCCATGTTCAGCTTGGGATCGATGTCCTTCATGATCGCGGTTTCGATCAGGTAGCCGATCGCGCCCGCGAGTGCCGCCACGCCGTTATTGTCCTTCGCGAAACCGACCGCCACGCCGATCGCGAACAGCAGCGGCAGGTTGTCGAAGATGGCCCCGCCGGCGTCGGCGATCATCTTGATGTTGAATACATCCGCCTGCCCGAGTCGCAGCAGGATGCCGGCAACCGGCAACACCGCGATCGGCAGCATCAGCGCCCGGCCCAGGCCCTGTATCTTCAGAAACGGATTCCCGTCCATTCAGTCCTCCAATCCATGTCTCGTCATTAAGCGTCGTTGACCTAATTGCTTTCGTAGTGAAACGAGTCGCGCGCCCGCCGTCGACGTTCAGTCGAGCGGCCAGACCTCGCGGCTTGCTGCCCTTACCGCCTGTGCCGAGTCGAGTGCGAGCAGATCCTGCGCACGCTGGCGACACAGCTGGTAATCGAGACGGCGCACGCGCGCCTTGATGCCCGGCACCGAGACCGGGTCGACCGACAGTTCGGTCACGCCGAGGCCGACGAGGATCGGCACCGCGAGCGGATCGCCGCCCAGCGCGCCGCACACGCCGACCCACTTGCCGTGTCTTCCCGCGCCGCGCACCGCGATGTCGATCAGGCGCAGCACGGCCGGATGCAGTCCGTCGGACTGCGCGGCCAGGTCGGCCTGGCAGCGGTCCATCGCCAGCGTGTACTGCGTCAGGTCGTTGGTGCCGATCGACAGGAAATCCGCGTGCTGCGCGAGCTGGTCGGCCAGCAGCGCCGCGGACGGCACCTCGATCATCGCGCCGACCTCGATCGGCTCGGTGCGGCCCTGCGCGCGCGCGAATTCGTCGATGCGCTTGCGCAGCCGCACGAGCTCGCCCGCATCGGTCACCATCGGCAGCAGGATGCGCACGGCGCCGAACGGCTTCACCGCGAGCAGGCCCTGCAACTGATCGTCGAGCAGGTCCGGGCGCACCTGCGCGAGGCGGATGCCGCGCAGGCCGAGCGCCGGGTTCGGTTCGGGCGGCAGCGTCAAGTAGTCGACCTCCTTGTCGGCGCCGACGTCGAGCGTGCGGATGATCGCGGTGCGCCCCTGCAGCGCGTCGACGATCGACTGGTAGCTTTGCTGGTGTTCGACGACGGTCGGCGCGGCCTGGCGATGGATGAACATCAGCTCGGTGCGCAGCAGGCCGATCGCGTCCGCGCCGTTGTCGACCGCGGTGTGCGCGTCGTCGAGCGTCGCGATGTTCGCGGCGATCTCGATCGCGCGGCCGTCGGTGGTCGCGGCGGCGGCGCCGGCCGTCTGCCGGTTCGCTTCGCGCACGCCGTCCAGGCGCTGGCGTTCGTGCCGCGCGCGTTCGACGTCAAGCGCGGTCGGCGCGTGTTCGAGACGGCCCGCGCTCGCATCGACGACGACCTGCGTGCCGTCCGGAATCGCGTACAGCGCATCGCCGACCGCAACGAGCGCCGGAATGCCGAGCTGGCGCGCGATGATCGCCGCGTGCGACGTCGCGCCGCCGCGCGCCATCACGAGCGCGGTCACGCGCTGGCGATCGAGCGACGACAGGTCCGACGGCGTGAATTCCTCGGCGGCGAGCACGGCCTCGTCGGGCAGCGCGCGCGTCGCGCCGCTCGTGTGGCCGAGCGCGCGCAGCACGCGCTTCTCGATGTCGCGCAGGTCGGCCGCGCGCTCGGCGAGCAGCGCGTCGTCGAGCTTCGACAGCGTGTCGATCTGCGCGCGGATCGTCGCGCGCCATGCGAAGCCCGCGCTCTTGCCGAGGCTGATCTGGTCGCGCGCCGCGTCGACCAGCGTCGGATCTTCGAGCAGCACGCGATGCACCGCGAAGATGCCCGCCTCGCCGACCGCGCCGCGCGCCGACGCGTTGCGCACCGTTTCGTCGAGTTCGGCGTCGACGGCCTTCAGCGCCTGGTCGAGGTGGCGGCTTTCCGATGCGGGCGTGCCGGCCGCCTGTTCGGGCGGCACGAGGTCCGCATCGTCGAGCCGCACCAGCGTGCCGACCGCGATGCCGGGCGCCGCGCACACGCCTGCGAGCGTGTTCGGGTCGAGGGATGCGCCGGTGTGGTGCACGGCCGCCTGTGGCGCAGGCGAATGCAGCCGCGCCGGCTTCTCCTCGACTTCGCCGTGCGCTTCGCGCAGCAGCTCGTGCTCGACCGCGTCGACGGCTTGCTGCGCGTGCGCGCCGCGGCCGACCAGTTCGATCGTCGCACCCTCGCCCGCGCCGAGGCCGAGCAGGCCCACGACGCTCGCGATCGACGCCTTGCGGCCGTCGAACTGCACGTCGACCGTCGCGTCGAAGCCGCGCACGGATTCACGCGCCCGTGCGGCGGGGCGTGCATGCAGGCCGCCCGGCTGCGTCAGCACGATCTCGCGGCGCACTTCGTTCATCGCCGCGGCGCCGGCCTGCGCCGCCTGCACGGCGGCTTCGCCCTTGCCGCGCAGCGTCAGGAGCGGTGTCTCGCCGGCCGTCGCGAATCCGCTCGCGCGCTCGACGACGTCGAACGCGTCGGAGTTCGCGATCGCGATCACCGACACCAGCGAATGCGCGCTGCGCGCGACCGCGTCCTGGTCGAACTCGATCAGCAGATCACCCGCCTCGATACGCGCGCCGGCTTCGACGTGCGCGGTGAAGCCCTGCCCGTTCAGCTCGACGGTGTCGATGCCGATATGCAGCAACACTTCGGCACCGTGCGGCGTCGTGATCGTCACCGCGTGGCCGGTGCGCGCGAGATGCGACACGACGCCGGCGCACGGCGCGACGAGCTTGCCCGCGAGCGGGTCGATGCCGATGCCGTCGCCGAACATCCCGCCGGAGAACACCGGATCGGGCACATCGGCCAGCGCGACGATCGGCCCGGTCAACGGGGCAAGCAGGACGATCTGATCATGGGTGGAACTCTTCAACTGGGACTCCTCGGCGCGTCTCATCGGCTGTCTCGGCTATCAGTGCGTTTCGGTGACTTTGTTCAGATGGCGCGGCGTGTCGGGATTGCGGCCGCGCGCGACGGCGAGATCCGCCGCCATCACGTAGAACGAAAGAATGGCGGCGATCGGGTCGAGCGCCGAATGGGCGGACTGCGCGAGCGGCAAGGTCGCGCCGGGCGTGCCGGCGGGCGCCGCGAGCAGCACCGCTGCGCCACGTGCGCGCATGTCCTGCGCGAGCTGCAGCAGCCCGGCCTGCTCGGGCCCCGGCGGCGCGAACACGAGCAGCGGATAGTCGCGGTCGATCAGCTCCATCGGGCCGTGACGGACTTCGGCACTCGAGAACGCCTCGGCCTGGATGCCTGAGGTTTCCTTCAGTTTCAGCGCGGCTTCCTGCGCAATCGCGAGGCCGAGGCCGCGACCGATCACGATCATCCGCTCGACGCCGGCGAGCGCGGCGACGGCTGGCGACCAGTCGAGCCGGCCGGCCTGCGCGAGCGCGTCGGGCAGCCCGCGCAACGCGGTCGTCAGCGCGGCGTCGCGCTGCCAGTACGCGACGATTTGCGCGGACAGCGACAGCATCGCGATATAGCTCTTGGTCGCGGCGACCGACAGTTCGGGGCCGGCCAGCAGCGGCAGCTGGTGCTCGCACGCGTCGGCGAGCGGCGACGGCAGCACGTTCACGGCGGCAACGGTGCGCGCGCCGGCTTCGCGCAGCGCGGCCATCGTGTTGACGAGGTCGGGGCTCTTGCCCGACTGGGAGAATGCGATCGCGAGCTGGTCCTGCACCTTCAGCGGTGCCTGCTGCAGTGTCGCGACCGACATCGGCAGCGACGCGACGGGCACGCCGAGGCAGCTCATCGTCAGGCTCGCGAAATAGCTGGCGGCGTGATCCGAGCTGCCGCGCGCGACCGTCAGCGCGACGGCCGGCGGGTGATCGAGCAGCTGGCCGGCGAGCGCTTCGACGCGCGTGGTGTCGGCGAGTTGCGCGGCGACGACCTGGGCGGACTCGCGCGCTTCCTTAAGCATATTCGACAATCGATTCTCCTTCGACGTAGGTCGCAGTGAGGTTCAGGTCGCGATCGAACACGACGAGGTCGGCCCATGCGCCGCGCACGAGGCGGCCGCGATCAGTGACACCGAGGTAGTCGGCCGCGTAGCGCGACATCCGGTTCGACACGTCGGCGATCGGCAAACCGAGCGATACGAGGTTGCGCAGCGCCTGGTCCATCGTCAGCGTGCTGCCGGCGAGCGTGCCGTCGGCGAGCCGCACGCCGCCGAGGCACTTGGTCACGTGCTGGCTGCCGAGCCGGTATTCGCCGTCGGGCATGCCGGTGGCGGATGTGCTGTCGGTCACGACGTACAGGCGCGGGATCGCGCGCAGCGCAGCACGAATCGCGCCCGGGTGTACGTGCAGCAGATCCGGAATGATTTCCGCGTATTCGGCATGAGCAAGCGCCGCGCCCACCAGGCCCGGGTTACGGTGATGCAGCGGCGACATCGCGTTGAACAGGTGCGTGAAGCCGCACGCGCCGTGCTTGAGCGCGGCAACGGCGTCGTCGTAGGTCGCGAGCGAGTGGCCGAGCTGCACGCGCACGCCGCGCGCGGCCATCTCGCCGATGATCTCGATGTGGCCGGCGATTTCCGGCGCGAGCGTGACCACGCGGATCGGCGCGATCGACAGGTACTTCAGCACTTCGTCGAGCACGGCCGACACGGCCGCGTCGGGCTGCGCGCCGAGCTTGCCGGGATTGATGTACGGCCCTTCGAGGTGCACGCCGAGCACGCGCGCGCCGCCCGCCGTGCGGGTGCGGGCGACGGTGCCGAGGTTCGCGACGACCTGCATCAGTTCGTCGCGCGGCGCGGTCATCGTCGTCGCGAGCAGGCTCGTCGTGCCGAACTGCGCGTGCGTGCGGGCGATCGTCTCGATCGCGTCGCCGCCTTCCATCACGTCGGCGCCGCCGCCGCCGTGCACGTGCAGGTCGATGAAGCCGGGCAGGATGTACGGCGCGTCGTTCTTCGCCGGATCGGCGGGCGTGCCGTCGAGGGTGGTGATGCGGCCGTTCGCGCTATCGAGCGAACCGTGAATCCAGCCGTCGGGGGTCAGGATGTTGCCAGTCAGCATGACGTTTCTCTTGATGATCTGGTGACGCGAGCATCCGCGTCGTGATTTGCAAAATCCGTTGCGTTTCGTTGCGCGTGGCGCGCGGGCAGTCTCGCGCGTCAGCGTTTCAGTTCGGCGACGAAGTCGTAATAGTCGTCGCGGCAATACGTTTCGGTCACTTCGATCGCGCGCTGGTCGGCGCCGTAGCCGATGCGCGTGATCACGAGCAGTGCCGAGCCCGGCGTCACCGCCATCCATTTCGCGATCTCGTGCGTCGCGTTCGCCGCGCGAAAGTGCTGCAGCGCGCGCACGACGGTCATCCCGCGCGCGTCGAGGTATTCGTACAGCGACGCACCGAGCGCCTGCGGATCCGGCACCACCGCGGCCGGCAGCGTCGAATGCTCGACGGCCATCACGATGCCGTCCGCCCGGCGCAGCCGTTCGAGCCGCGCGACCGTCGCGCCCGGCGCGAGGCCGAGACGCGTGATCTCGTCGCGGCGCGCGGCGCGCAGCTTGCGCGACAGCCACACCGAATCGGGCATGAAACCGCGCTGCTGCATCTTCGCGGTGAAGCCGACGAGACGCGACAGCGGATCGGCGACCCGCGGCGTGATGAAGCTGCCCGCGCCACGCGTCCGCTTGATCAGCCCCTGCTCGACCAGCAGCGCGAGCGCCCGGCGGGCCGTGATCCGCGACACGCCGACCGCCCCCGACAGCAGCCGCTCCGACGGCAACGCCTCCCCGGCCCGCCATGCGCCGGCGTGAATCGCGCTCGCCAGGTTGCGGGCGAGCTGCAGATACAACGGCGTGTCGTCGAGGGGATCGGGCGCCAGTTCGGACCAGCCGGTTTCCATGTGCCTCCGGGTGTCGGACGACGATCGCGGACCGTCGAAAGTGAACGCATTATATAACCACCATAATACCAGTCAACGAACTGGTATTAGCGGTGCAAAAATCGCCGGAAGCCTTGCCCGGCAAGCGTTTTAGCAACGGGAAAGCCTTTGTTTACAACGCGATGCGGGATAGGGATTTACCCGAGGTGGGTTGCAGGGGGACAGTTCCGGCGCCTGATTTGCCGGGCTTTGGGTGTCGAAAATGAGCCCCGGATAGAACCAGTTAGGCCGACTGGTATGCATCTGATGGCAGCCGATGGGCTGCGTCAGTGAAATTCGCGGCTCGACGTGCGCAGGCCGCCGAGCAGCGGCGTCAGATCCTCGAAATGCTGCGCGACGAGGTGCCTCACGTCGCTCACGACCTGCCACACGCCGGACGCGGCGAGCAGCCGCGAATCGAGCGTTTCGCGGCGCTGCCGCGCGAGCAGCTCGGGCCGGACGATCAGGTTCACGCAGCCTGTTTCGTCCTCGAGCGTCATGAACATCACGCCTTTCGCGGTGCCCGGCATCTGCCGGGCAGTCACGAGCCCGCACGCGCGCGCGAGCCTGCCGTCGGGACGGTCGCGCAGTTCGGCCGCGGACGACAGCCGCCGTGCGCGCAGCACGGGCCGCAGCAGCGCGACCGGGTGACGGTTCAGCGTGAGGCCGGTGGTGTGATAGTCGGCGAGGATGTCGTCGGCTTCCGACGGCGCGCCGAGCGCGGGCTGCTCCACTTCGTCGATCGGCGCCGCGGCGAGCAGGTCGCGCTCCGGCGCCGCGGCGACGGCCTGCCACAGCGCGTCGCGGCGATGGCCGGCGAGCGTCGCGAGCGCGTTCGCGGCGGCGAGCGCTTCGAGGTCGCGGCGTTCGAGCTGCGCGCGGCGTGCGAGGGTGTCGACGTTGTCGAACGGGCCGGCGGTGCGTGCGGTTTCGATGCGGCGCGCGGCGGCTTCGCCGAGGCCGCGGACGAGCGACAGGCCGAGTCGCACCGCAGGCTGGCCGTGGGGAGGCGGCTGGTCGGGCAGTGCTTCGAGGGATGCTTCCCAGTTGCTTTGCGTCACGTCGATCGGCAGGACCTGCACGCCGTGACGCTTGGCGTCCTGCACGAGTTGCGACGGCGGGTAGAAACCCATCGGCTGGCTGTTCAGCAGCGCCGCGACGAAGATCGCGGGCTCGTGGCATTTGAGCCAGCTGCTCGCGTAGGCCAGTTTCGCGAAGCTGGCCGCGTGGCTCTCGGGGAAGCCGTATTCGCCGAAGCCCTTGATCTGCTCGAAGATCTGCTCGGCGAACTCGCGCGTGTAGTCGCGTTCGAGCATGCCGCCGACGATCTTGTCGTGATACTTCTCGAGATTGCCCTTGCGCTTCCACGCGGCCATCGCGCGGCGCAGCTCGTCGGCCTCGCCGGGCGTGAAGCCCGCCGCGACGATCGCGATCTGCATCACCTGCTCCTGGAAGATCGGCACCCCGAGCGTGCGAACGAGCACTTCCTTGAGCGCCTCGCTCGGATACGTGACTTCGCCCTCCTCTTCGCCGGCCACGATCCTGCGCCGCTTCAGATACGGATGCACGGCACCGCCCTGGATCGGCCCGGGCCGCACGATCGAGACCTGGACGACGAGGTCGTAGTAGTTGCGCGGCCTCAGGCGCGGCAGCATCGACATCTGCGCGCGCGACTCGATCTGGAACACGCCGACCGTATCGGCGCGACAGATCATGTCGTAGGTTGCTTCGTCATCCTGCGGAATGTGCTTCAGCGTGAACGGCTGGCCGTCCTCCGGCAGCCCGCGCCACGCGGTGCGCAGGTCGAAGGCGCGATGCAGCGCCGACAGCATGCCGAGCGCGAGCACGTCGACCTTCATCAGCTTGAGCGATTCAAGATCGTCCTTGTCCCACTGGATCACGCGCCGCCCGTCCATCGCCGCGTTCTCGACCGGCACGAGCCGCGTGAGCTTGCCGCGGCTGATCACGAAGCCGCCCGAGTGCTGCGACAGGTGACGCGGAAAGTTGAGCAAGCGCCCTGCCAGTTCGGCCCACGCGCGAATCAGCGGCGTGTCGGGATCGAGTCCGGTCGTCGCGAATTGCTGCAGCAGGTCGCGGCTGCCGTCGAACCAGCGATGCCCCTTCGCGACGCGATCGACCAGCATCGGATCGACGCCGAGCGCCTTGCCGGTTTCGCGCAGCACGCCGCGCGGGCGGTATGTCGATACGGCCGCTGCGAGGGCGGCGCGATCCTTGCCGTATTTTTCGTAGATATGCTGGATCACCTCTTCCCGGCGCTGATGCTCGAAGTCAACGTCGATGTCCGGCGGCTCGCCACGCTCCTCGCTGATGAAGCGCTCGAACAGCATCGTGCTCTGTTCGGGATTCACCTCGGTGATGCCGAGACAGTAGCAGACGACCGAGTTCGCGGCCGAGCCGCGGCCCTGGCACAGGATGTTCCGGCTGCGCGCGTATTTGACGATGTCGTAGACAGTCAGGAAGAACGGTTCGTAGCTGAGCCTCGCGATCAGGTCGAGTTCATACTTGATCTGCTTCCCGACCTTTTCCGGAATGCCGTGCGGATAACGCCCGGCCGCCCCGGCGATGGTTTCCTGTTCCAGATAGCGCGTCGGCGTCAGCCCCTGCGGCACGATCTCGTCGGGATACTCGTAGCGCAGCGAGCTCAGTTCGAAATCGCATGCGTCGAGAATCGCGCACGTCTCCGCGATCTCGTCCGACGCGTACAACTGCCCGATACGCTGCCGCGAACGCAGGTGCTGCTCCGCATTCGGCGCCAGCGCATACCCGCACTCTGCAACCGGCATGCCGACCCGGATCGCCGTCATCACGTCCTGCAATGCCTTGCACGAGCGCCGGTGCATCGTCACGTCGCCGAGCGCGACGATGCGCACACCGCGCCGCTCGCCGGCCGCGCGAATCTCCTCGCGCTGCGCGCCATCGAGCGCGCGCTGCAACTGCACGAGCCCGAGCCGCGCACGCTCGCCGAAGGTCGTGCGAAACCATGCGACCTGCGCATCGAGCACGTCCGCACGCACCGGATACGCGGGTACGAGAATCGCGAAGCAGTCGGGCATGCCGCGCAGATGCGCAAACTCCGCGGGCGGTGCCGACAGCATCCGCGACGTCAACGTGTAGGTGCCCTTCGGCGCTGCCATCCGCCGCCACGAAATCAGCTCGGAAAGATTGCCGTAACCCTCGCGGTTCTGCGCGAGCAGCACGAGCCCGAACGCGCCGGGGCCCGGATCGTGGCCCGGTGCGACTTCATCCGGCGTGACGTCGAAATACGAACCGATGACGAGCGGCAGCCCTTTCGCCTTCGCCGCGACATGCATCCGCGGTGCGCCTGCGAGCGAGCATTCGTCGGTGATCGCGATCCCGCGATAGCCGAGTTCCACCGCACGCTCGACCAGCTCTTCCGCATGCGACGCGCCATGCAGAAACGAAAAGTTCGAACGGCAGAACAACTCCGCGTAATCGGGCAGCCAACTGAATTCCGCAACCATCTCCGCTCACCCGAACAAGCCGTGCAGGAACCAGCGCGGCGCGGCCTGGCTTCCCGACCGCTCCAGGAACACCCAGTAGCACGCACCGACCTCGTCCTGGGCGACGTAGTAATCGCGTGCGGCCAGTTGCCCGTCGAACCACCCGGCTTCGATCCGCTCGGCCGACGACATCATCCTGAGCGGCGTATGGAACACCGGCCGGTTCTCGCGCATCAGGAGCGGCTGCGGCTCGGCCAGCAGCCATGCGGGACGCGGCGGCACGGCGGGTGGCCCGCCGGCCGGCTTGCCCGCTTGCGCATCGAGCGGCAGCCAGCGGTTCGCGGCCTCGGGACGGTGATCGGCGACGGGCGCCGCGCGCAATACGTTCTCCGCGCCGAGCCGCGCGACCAGCAGTTCGAACAGCCGCGCGCGCGTCTCGCGCGTACCGCCCGGCTCGGGGAAAAGATCGTCGGCCGGCGGCGCGACCGATTCGACGCGCGTGGCCTTCAGCCGCACCGCGATCACCGCAGCCGGCAGCTCGACGCGCGCGAGCCGCTCGCCGAGCAGCCGCATGAAGTGCGTCTCGTCGCGCACCGGCGTGGCGAACGCGAGTTCGAGCGGCGTCGGCGGCACAGCCTGGCGGCCACGTTCGTGCTCGAGATCGAACGTCATCGCGGCCAGAGACAACTGCCGCGCAGCCAGCCACCCGCACAACTGCACGACGAGCCGCCGCGCGGCGAACAGCACGGCTTCCGCGTATTCGACGCGCTCCGGCAATTCGAGCCGTACGTCGAACACGGGCGGTACCGCCATCCACGCGAGCGGCTCGACCGCGTCGCCATACGCGCGATCGAGCGCGGCGAGCAGCGCCGGACCGCAGCGGCGCTGCAGCCCCGCGCGCGGCAGGCCGCGCAGATCGGCGAGCGTGCGGCAGCCGAGGCCGTCGAACCAGCCCGCATACGAGCGCGCATCGGGCAGCAGCACGCACGGCAAACGATCGAGCGCACGAACGAGCGAGGCCGGCCCGGCCACGCGGCGCCGGATCCGGGCACGCGCCGACGTGCGCGCGAGCAGCCACGCGCCGCGCCCGGTCGGCGCGGCCGACAGGCGCGCCGCATAGCCGAGCGCCGCGAGCGTCGCGCGCACCTGGCGGCACAGCGACGGCAGGCCGCCGAACAGGCGCAGGCTCGGACCGACGTCGACGATCAGCGTGGCTTCGTCGTCGAGCGCGACGCACGGCGAGAAGCGCAGCAATGCGAGCGCGACCGCGCGCAGCGCATCGGCCTCGCGGGCGGGATCGCGTTCGACCAGCCGGGTGTCGGGTGCGAGCGTCAGCACGCCGCCGCGCTTCATGCCCGCGCGCACGCCCTGCCGGCGCGCGGGCGCGTCGGCAATCAGCACGACGCCCTGCTCGAGCACCGCGCAGCCTGCGTCGTCCGCCGCGCCGTCAGACGGCGGCGGGGCGCACACGTCGAGCGGCAGGCGCGGCAGATGGATGCCGAGCAAGACGCGCATAGCGGCTCTCCACGATGGGCGACGGCAAATCGAGCGCGAGCGGCTCGCTGCGCGCGGGCCCGCGACGCTTGACGATATCGAGCGACACGCCGCCCGGCACCGGATGCAGCGCGATGCGCAGCACGGCCGGCGACGGCTGCCGCACGGCCGACAGCGGGCGCAGCATCACGAACAGCGTGTCGCCGGTGCGCGCGGCCGCGAGATGCAGGCGCCGCAGCGCATCGGGCCGCGCGTCCTGCCAGAGCAGCAGCGCACCACAGCAGCCCGTCCTGAGCGCCTGCTCGGCGGCCCACAACGCGTCGGTGCGGCTGCCGGCGCGCAGCCACAGCAGCGCGTCGGACGGCACGCCGAGACCGGCCAGCGCGGTCGCATGCGGCGACTGCGGCGGCGCGACGAGCGCGAGCGGACGCCGCACGCTGACGGTACGCGCGAGCGCGGGCGCGAGCAGCCGCATCTCGCCGCAGCCCGGCTGCGCGGCCAGCAGTTCGACGAGCCCGCCGACCGGCCAGCCGCCGCCCGGCAGCTCGGCGGACAGCGGCGCAAAGCCCGTGTCGATCGTGCGTGGACCGCCGCGTGCGAGCTGCGAGCCGCGCCAGAGCGATGGATGAAGGGATTCGGGAGAAATGGAGGATGCGAGCATGACGCCACCCACAACTGTATGGATATACAGTATATGGCAATGCGCTCGCGTCGCACAGTACTGGTACGAAACCGGTATTTTCGTCAGAGGAAAAACAAGGGGAAAGCCGGCGCACCCGTCATGTTACGGCGCGCCGCCCCGGGGCGTGGCCGGCTCACACCGTCCGAACGCCCGAACGCCCGAACACCCGCCGCAACCATCCGGCCCCGAGGCGACGCCGGCGAACCGGATCGCGCGGCCGGACCGGCAAGCAAACCGGCACGATGCCACCCACCGCACATCGCGCCGGTCCGCCCGCCGCGCGTCAGCCGAGCAGCAACGCGTCGTCGTCGAGCTGCTCGTGCCGCACCTTCTCGAACATCTGCAGCAGATCCGGCACGTCGAGCCCCTTGCGCTGGTCGCCCGACACGTCGAGCACGACCTGCCCCTGGTGCAGCATCACCGTGCGGTCGCCGTAGTCGAGCGCCTGTCGCATGCTGTGCGTGACCATCATCGTCGTCAGCTTGCTCTCGGCGACGATGCGCGCGGTCAGTTCCAGCACGAACGCGGCCGTCTTCGGGTCGAGCGCGGCCGTGTGCTCGTCGAGCAGCAGGATCCGCGACGGCCGCAGCGACGCCATCAGCAGGCTCACCGCCTGCCGCTGGCCGCCCGACAGCAGCCCGATCCGGTCAGTCAGCCGGTTTTCCAGGCCGAGGTTCAGGAGCCGCAGCTTGTCGCGAAACAGCTCGCGCGACGGCCGGTCGAGCGCGGCCCTGAAGCCGCGCCGCCCGCCGCGCGCCATCGCGAGCGCCATGTTCTCCTCGATCGTCAGCGCCTCGCAGGTGCCGGCCATCGGGTCCTGGAACACGCGCGCGACGAGGTGCGCGCGGTCCCACGCGGGCTGGCGCGTGACATCCGTGCCGTCGATCGCGATGCGCCCGGCATCGACGCGCTGGTCGCCGCTGACCGCATTCAGGAAAGTCGACTTGCCGGCGCCGTTCGAGCCGATCACCGCGACGAACTGGCCGTCGGGAATCTCGAGCGACAGCCCGCGCAGCGCGCGCGTCTCGATCGGCGTGCCGGGGTTGAACGTGAGTTTCAGGTCTTGTGCGGACAGCATGTCATGCCCCTCCGTTCTTGCGCGCGAACAGCTTCTTGCGCGTCGCCGGCAGCACCAGCGCGATCGTGACGAGCGCGGCCGTCACGAGGTTCAGGTCCTGCGCCTTCAGGCCGATGAATTCGCTGTTCAGCGCGAGCGCGATGAAGAAGCGGTAGACGATCGCGCCGAGCACGACGGCGAGCGTCGTCAGCACCAGCCGGCGCGCGGGCAGCAGCGTCTCGCCGATGATCACGGCGGCCAGCCCGATCACGATCGTGCCGATCCCCATCGAGATGTCGGCGCCGCCCTGCGTCTGCGCGAACAGCGCACCGGCAAGCGCGACGAGCGCGTTCGACAAGGCCATCCCGGCGAGCGTCGCGCGGCCCGTCGCGATGCCCTGCGCGCGCGCCATCCGCGGGTTCGCGCCGGTCGCGCGCATCGCGAGGCCGAGCTGCGACGAGAAGAACCAGTCGAGGCCGAGCTTCGCGACCACCACGACGATCGCGAGCAGCGCCGGGCGCAGCACGTAGTCGGGCATCCAGTCGGGCTGCAGCACGGTGAAGATCGTCGGCTCGGTGATCAGCGGCACGTTCGGTCGTCCCATGATCCGCAGGTTCACCGAGTAGAGCGCGATCATCATCAGGATACTGGCGAGCAGATCCATGATCTTCAGGCGCACGTTGAGCCAGCCCGTGATGAAGCCGGCCAGCGCGCCCGCGACGATCGCGAACACGGTCGACGTGAACGGGTCATGGCCGGCGGAGATCAGCGTCGCGGCGACGGCGCCGCCGAGCGGAAAGCTGCCGTCGACGGTGAGGTCGGGGAAGTTGAGGATGCGAAACGAAATCAGCACCCCGAGGGCGACGAGGCTGAAGATCAGGCCGATCTCCAGCGCGCCCAGAAACGAGAACAAAGACATGATGGGGAAATCCTGTTGCTTCCCGGCCGGACGTATACGGCCGGGCGAAGCGAACGGGCGGCCCCGGGTCGGAGCCGCCCGTCCGGCGGTTTCGTTCAGGCCCGGATCGGGCCTGCCAGCGCGGCGGTGGCCCGCCGCGGCTTACTTGATGACCGTCTTCGCTTCCTTCACGAGATCCGGCGCCAGCGTCACGCCCTGCTTCGCCGCCGCACCCGTGTTCGCGAACAGTTCGAGGTTGCTGCTCGTCTCGGACGCGATCGCGCCCGGCTTCTCGCCCTTCAGGATGCGCGCGACGACCTTGCCGGTCTGCCGGCCGAGGTCGCCGTAGTTGATGCCGAGCGCCGCGATGCCGCCGCGCTTCACGCTGTCGGTGTCGCCGGCGACGAGCGGGATCTTCGCTTCGTTCGCGACCTTCACGAGCGCTTCGTACGCGGACACGACGTTGTTGTCGGTGTTCGTGTAGATCACGTCGACCTTGCCGATCAGGCTCTTCGCGGCCGGGCCGATGTCGACGGTGCGCGGCGCGGCCGCTTCCTTCAGCGTCATCCCCTGCTTCGCGAGGATTTCCTTGAGTTCCTTCACGACGACGACCGAGTTCGCCTCGCCCGGGTTGTAGACCATGCCGACCGTCTTCGCCTTCGGCACGACGCGCTTGATCAGCGCAACCTGGCGATCGAGCGGCAGCTTGTCGGAGACGCCCGTCACGTTGGTGCCCGACGGGCCCCAGCCCTTCACGAGCTGTGCGGCGACCGGATCGGTCACGCCCGAGTAGACGACCGGCACGCTCTTGGTCGCCGCGACGACCGCCTGCGCGGCCGGCGTCGCGATCGCGACGATCACGTCGGGCTGGTCGCCGACGAACTTGCGCGCGATCTGCGCGGCCGTACCCGTGTTGCCCTGCGCGCTCTGGTATTCCCACTTGAGCTTGTCGTCGCCGTAGCCTTCCGCCTTCAGTTCGGCGCGCACGCCGTCGCGGATCGCGTCGAGTGCCGGGTGGTCAACGATCGACAGCACCTTGACCGTCTGTGCGTGCGCGGCGCCTGCCAGCGCGAGTGCGGCGACGCCGGCCGTGATCGAACGGATCGCGAAAGTCCTGTAACGCTTCATGGGTGAGTCTCCCCCGTATTTATGTCGGTTCTGGATGATGGATTCCCGCCGCCGTCATGCAGGTGCCGAGGCGCGCGCAACCGGGCGGCAACGGCCCCGCGCGGCCCCGGGAAGGCGCGCGGCGGCGAACGCACGAGGATACCATTTCCGCAGACCACCGCCTGACTCCACGCTTTCGCCCGGAACGCCCGCAGCCCGCCCGGCGCGCGGCCACGAAGCGCGCGCGAAGCCCGGCCGGCGGCGGTCTGCGCCGATCCCGGCGCAACGCGTCAGCCGCCCTTGCCGCTTTACGTTATGCTGTCCGCCGACCCAATCCACACCATCGGAGGGTGCATGAAACGAGGGATCCATGCGATCGCGTGCGCGGCCATCGCGCTGGCGCTGCCGGGCGCGGCATTCGCGCTGACCGACGGCAGCGCGCAATACGACGACTGCAAGCTCAATGCGCTGCGCGAGAGCCGCAACGGCGCGGCCGCCCAGCTGATCCAGCGCTCGTGCGACGCGCTGTACCGCAACAACGCGATGCTGCTGCCGCGCGAGCGGCGCGTTCACGAGTGCATCGTGCAGTCGCTGCCGGGCGTGCGCGACAACTACGCGATCCAGCAGATCATGGCGATCTGCTCGCGGCGCGGCGAGATGTGAGCCGGCGGCGCGGGCCAGGCGCCGCGCGGCCGGCTGCCCCAAACGGCCCGCGCGACGCAGCTGTCAGGACGCAAACAAATACGACCCGGTGATCAGTCAGCTGTAGAGCCAGCGCCCTGCCTTGGCCGATTCGATCAACATTCGGACGTTCAGGTCCGGAACGTGATGAACGACTCTTTTCCTGAACGGATTGATCAGGTCAAGAAGCAAAAAATCGTCGTCCGGGTAGTATTTTTTGATGTCGAACCCGCTCATATCGACATTAAACTCTTCCGAATACTCCCTCATTACCTCTTCGACTTCAGCCGCATCGAATCCCAGGTCGACATCCTCGCGCGCGATTTTTAAAGCTACCTTTTCAGCCTAACGAAGATATACGACTGCCACGCAGACGAATTCTTGCCGATCCGTTGGCCGTTCGCTCCGTAACGATAGTGGAATATCCCGCAACCTTTTGTTATTTGGCTCAGCGTGAACAATGACGGGGCACAACGGGATGCCGGAGAGAAAACGCGCATACCGATTCTGCATTCGAGCGGCGGCGCGCAGGCTCGATGCCACCGTAACGAACCGTGGCCAAACGGTGTTTATCGGTGAACACAAATGCAATTGCGATGTGTGATCTTCGCGTCGCGTCCGGATCTCGAAAGCACGTCAAAGCGGGCAGGCAACGCATGCGCAGCGGCAACGGGACGCCGCCCATCGCACATAAAAAAAGGCCTGCACACGTGCAGGCCTTCGTTCGGTCAACCGATCGCGTTCAGAACGACGCGACCATCGAGCCCTTGAACTGCTTCTTGATGAATTCCTTCACTTCCGGCGACTGGTACGCCTTGACCAGCTTCTTCACCCACGGCTGATCCTTGTCCTTCGCGCGCACGGCGATCAGGTTCGCGTACGGGCTCGTCAGCGATTCGAGCGCGATCGCGTCCTTGGTCGGCTGGAGGTTCGCGGCCAGCGCATAGTTCGTGTTGATCACGGCTGCGTCGACGTCCGACAGCACGCGCGGCAGTTGCGCGGCGTCGAGTTCGGAGATCTTCAGCTTCTTCGGGTTCTCGGCGATGTCGAGCACCGTCGCGTTGTTGCCGCCCGTGCCGGCGCCCGCCTTCAGCTTGATCACGCCCTGCGTCTGCAGCAGCAGCAGCGCGCGGTTCTCGTTCGACGGATCGTTCGGCACCGCCAGCTTCGCACCTTGCGGCAGGTCCTTCAGCGCCTTGAACTTCTTCGAGTACACGCCGATCGGCGAGATGTAGGTCAGGCCCGCGCTCACGATCTTGTAGCCGCGCTGCTTCACCTGGCTGTCGAGGTAGGGCTGGTGCTGGAAGCTGTTCGCGTCGAGGTCGCCCGAGTCGAGCGCCGCGTTCGGCTGCACGTAGTCGTTGAACTCGATGACCTTCACGGTCAGGCCTTCCTTCTCCTTCGCGACCTTCTGCACGACCTGCCACACTTCCGAATCCGGGCCGGCCACCGTGCCGACCTTGATCACCTTGTCTTCGGCGTGCGCGCCCGCCGACAGCGTCAGCACGGCACCGGTGGCCAGCACGGAAAATACCTTCAGGAGACTGCGACGCTTCATCTGTTTCTCGCTTTCTTGCAAACTGAAAATGGGGCGCGATACGGGTATGCCCCGACTCGCAGGAAGGGGCAAATGGTGTCACAGGATCGGCCGGAAGTGAAATACATCCCACTCATATGGGTATGCCCCGCGAGCGTGCTGGCGGAACGCGCACGGCTCGGCCGTTAGTTGCATTTCAATGAACGCGACCGCCGACCCGGAACGCGCCGACCGCATCGCGCAACCGCCCGGCCTGCTCCTGCAGCGACGCGGCCGCTGCGGTGGCCTCCTCGACGAGCGCCGCGTTCTGCTGCGTGACCTGGTCCATCTGCGTGACCGCGCGCCCGACCTGCGTGATGCCGCTCGCCTGCTCTTCGGACGCGGCCGCGATCTCGCCCATGATGTCGGTCACACGCGCCACCGCCTGCAGAATCTCGCCCATCGTCGTGCCGGCCTGGCCGACCAGCGTCGAGCCGTTGCGCACGCGCTCGACCGAATCGACGATCAGCTCGCGGATCTCCTTCGCGGCCGTCGCGCTGCGCTGTGCGAGTGAACGCACCTCGCCCGCGACCACCGCGAAGCCGCGCCCCTGCTCGCCGGCGCGCGCGGCCTCGACTGCCGCGTTCAGCGCGAGGATGTTGGTCTGGAACGCAATGCCCTCGATCACGCCGATGATGTCGGCGATCTTGTGTGAGCTGTCGTCGATCTCGCCCATCGTGCCAATCACCCGGTTCACGACGTCGTTGCCCGCCCGCGCGATCTCCGACGCGTTGTTCGCCAGCCCGCTCGCCTGCCGCGCGTTGTCCGCGTTCTGCTTCACCGTCGCGGTCAGCTGCTCCATGCTCGCGGCCGTTTCTTCCAGCGACGCGGCCTGCTCCTCGGTGCGCTGCGACAGGTCGCTGTTGCCGGACGCGATCTCGCGGCTCGCCGACGCGATCGACTCCGCCGACTGGCGGATCCCTCCGATCGTCGCCTGCAGGCGTGCCTGCATGTCGCGCATCGCAGCCATCATGCTCGTGCTGTCGCTCGCGCGCACGGGCACTGGCTGCGTCAGGTCGCCCTGCGCGATGCGGGCCGCCAGCGCGGCCGCCTCGTCCGGCTCGCCGCCGAGGCTACCGCGCACGTTGCGGATGATCACGAGCATCGCCGCGCTGATCATGAAGCCGATCACGAACACGACCGCGAGGTGACCGAACAGCGTCCGGTAGTAGACGGTATCGATGTCCTTCAGGAACACGCCGCTCGAGATGTTCCAGTCCCACGGTGCGAAGCGCGTGACGTAACTGATCTTCGGCGCCGCGGTCTCGCTGTGGGGCAGCCGCCCGCGATACTCGGCGAAGCCACTGCCGGTCGCCTTCGCGGCGTTCAGGATCGTGACGAACAGCGGCTTGCCGTCCGGATCGAGATAGTCGCCAACCTGCGTGCCGACCAGCTTCGGCAGCGTCGGGTGCATCAGCACGACGGGCTTCGAATCCATCACGAACACATAGCCCGAATCGCCGTAGCGCATCGCAGCCAGGCTCGCGAGCGCGTCGCGCTTCGCGTCGGCCTCGGGCAGCGCACCGTTCTGCGCGAGCGCGTGATACGCGTTGACGATGCCGGCCGCCGAATCGACGAGGTTCGCGATGCCTTCCTTGCGTTCGGCGAGCATCGTCGCGCGCGTCTCGTATGCGCTCCATGCGCCGACGCCGAGTAGACCGATCCATACCAGCGCAAGCGCGAGCCATAGCTTGCGGTTCAACGTCATTCTGCTCATCTGCGTGCCTTGTTGTCGAAGTCGATGCCCGTGATGCGCGCGAACGGCCGGTCGCGCGCAAACGGTTGCTCTCGTATTTACGGCAGTGAGACTTACAACTTGAATACACGCAGCCGGCGCACGCCGCACGGCACGACACGGAACGGGCGCTGTGCTACAAAGACCGGCTGGCCGGCGCGCAAGGCGTCGGCGACATTCCGGGGCCATCCATGTACGTCATCGACATCCACTACACCGCGTCGCTCGAGCGCATCGACGACGCGCTCGAACGCCATCGCGCGTATCTGCAGCCGCTGCTCGAGCGCGGCATCTTCATCGCGGCGGGGCCGAAGGTGCCGCGCGCAGGCGGCGTGATCCTCGCGGCCCGCATCGACCGCGACGAACTGGATGCGATCCTGAAGACCGATCCGTTCGTGATCGAAGGGCTCGCGACCTATCGCGTGACGGAATTCCGGATCACGCGTGCCGCGCAGGGCTTCAACGTGCCCGCGCTGCCATGACGCACGCAATCGCGCATGTGCGCACGCACGCCGCCCGGTGAGGCGGAGCATGTCAATCGAGGGGAACCAGGAGGAATGCGTGACGGCGCGTTGCGGCCGTCACGCGTTTCGCCGGGCAGAACGCCCGGGCGATCATGCGGCGCGCGCCGCTCAGTCGACCAGCAGTTTCAGGTCGTGAACCCACGGGCCGGGGCCCTGGCCGTCGCGCACGAACAGGCGCAGCTTGCCGTCGCGATCGAACACGTAGCTCGCGGCGGTGTGATCCATCGTGTAGCTGCCGGGCGTCTTGCCGGGCACCTTCGCGTAGTACACGCGGAAATCCTTCGTGACCTTCTTCAGCGCCGCTTCGTCGGCCGGCCGCAACCCGATGAACGACGAATCGAACGCGGGCACGTACTGGCCGAGCAGCGCGGGCGTGTCACGCTCCGGATCGACGGTGACGAACAGCACCTGCACGCGCTTCGCGGCGTCGGGGCCGAGCTGCTTCAGCGCTTCCGACAATTCGGCCATCGTCGTCGGGCATACGTCCGGGCAATGCGTATAGCCGAAGAACATCACGACAGCCTTGCCCTTGAAGTCGCCGAGCGTGCGTACCTTGCCGGCCGTGTCGGGCAGCGAGAAATCGCTGCCGAACTGCGTGTTGCCGGTGATGTCGAGATTCTGGAATTTCGGCGCGTTGTCGCAGCCCGCGAGCAGCGTGGCTGCCGCGAATGCGCACGCGAGCATCCAGCCTTGGCGCGCGCGGCGCCCGAACCGTGAATGGAGCATTGCGTTCAAACCGTGCGGTTACACGCCGAGCAGCGGGCGTGCATAGTGATCGACGAGCAGCGCGGCGAACAGCAGCGACAGGTAGACGATCGAATAGCGGAAGGCCTTGCGGGCGAGTTCGTCCGAATAGTCGCGGTAGATCTTCCATGCATACGCGAGGAACACCGCGCCGAGCAGCACCGCGCTCGTCAGGTAGACGGCCCCGCTCATCCCGGAGATGAACGGCATCAGCGTGACCGCGAACAGGATCACCGTGTACAGCAGGATGTGCAGCCGCGTGAACTTCTCGCCGTGCGTGACGGGCAGCATCGGCAGCCCCGCGCTCTCGTAATCCTTGCGGCGGTAAAGCGCGAGCACCCAGAAATGCGGCGGCGTCCACACGAAGATGATCAGCACGAGGATCCACGCGTCGCCGGGCACCGCGCCGGTGACGGCGGCCCAGCCGAGCGCCGGCGGCATCGCGCCCGACGCGCCGCCGATCACGATGTTCTGCGGCGTCATCGGCTTGAGCAGCAGCGTGTAGATCACCGCATAGCCGACGAACGTCGCGATCGTCAGCCACATCGTCAGCGGGTTCGTGAACGTATAGAGCGTCCATGCGCCGACGCTGCCGAGCACGGCCGAGAACAGCAGGATCTGCGGGGTCGTGATCTCGCCGCGCGCGGACGGGCGCCACGCGGTGCGGCGCATCATCGCGTCGATTTTCTGTTCGACGAGGCAGTTGATCGCAAACGCGGCGCCGGCCAGCAGCCAGATGCCGACCGTGCCGCCGATCAGCACATGCCACGGCACCATGCCCGGCGTCGCGAGAAACATGCCGATCACCGCGCAGAACACCGCGAGCTGCGTGACACGCGGCTTCGTCAGCGCCATGTACTGCGAAAACCGGCTACCGGGCGATTGGGAGAGGGTGCTTTGCATGGGGACGGTCACGCCGGGGCGGCGTCGCGCGCAGGCTGCACGACACGGCCGGGGCGGCTTGAAAGGATGCGAAAGTTTAACATGACGACGAGCAGCAGCAGGATCGCGGCGCCGCCGTTGTGCGCGACGGCGACCGGCAGCGGCCACTGCAGCACGATGTTGGTCAGGCCCGTCACGAACTGCAGCAGGACGACCAGCAGCACGCCGTCCGCGGGCCGCCGCAGCGACTCGAAGCGGCGCATCTTCAGTGCGAACGCGACCAGATATGCGACGACGACGAACGCGAACGTGCGGTGGGTCCAGTGGATCGCGACCAGCGCGTCCTGCGTGATCGCCTCGCCGTCCTTCGTCATCCCGAGCGCGCGCCACAGATGGAAGCCCTGGCCGAAGTTCATCGGCGGAATCCACTGGCCGTTGCAGGTCGGGAAATCGGTACACGCGAGCACCGCGTAGTTGGTGCTCACCCAGCCACCGAGCGCGATCTGCACGACCAGCAGCACCAGCGCGGCGAGCGCGGCCGCGCGGTAGCGGCCCGCCTCCGGGTCATGCGACGGCAGCGGCGTCTGCCGCGCCGCGAGCCAGCCGAGCGTGCCGAGCAGCGTGAGGCCGAGCAGCAGGTGGGTCGTGACGATCACCGGCTGCAGCTTCATGGTGACCGTCCATGCGCCGAACACGCCCTGCACGACGATCAGCAGCAGCAGGCTCGTCGGCCACCACGGCGACACGTGCAGCGGACGGCGGCGCAGCCGCGCAGCCCATGCGATCACGACCTGCGCGATGATCAGCACGCCGATCGCCATCGCGAAATAGCGGTGGATCATCTCGATCCACGCCTTCGTCATGCTGACGGGGCCGGTCGGCATCGCCTGGTGCGCGGCCGTGATCGCGGCATGCGCGATGAACGGCGACGAGGTGCCGTAGCAGCCGGGCCAGTCCGGGCAGCCGAGGCCCGAATCGGTCAGCCGCGTGAAGCCGCCGAACATCACCAGATCGAGCGTCAGGAACGTGGTGAGCCACACCAGCTTGCGGAACTTGTTGTCGTCGGCCTTCACCCACACGTACGACAGCGGCAGCAGCGCGATGCAGAAGCCGATCAGGCCGAGTTGCAGTAGATACGACATCGAATGGTTGCCTCGTAGTCTCGCCTTAGCCGATGCTCGACCACTTCAGCAGCTTCGTGACGTCCGCCTTGATCTTGCTGGGGTTCGGGTCCTTCGGGAAACGCATCATCAGGTTGCCGTTCGGATCGACCATGTAGATGTGGTCGCGGTCCTGCGTGCCGGTGTCGGCCGGCAGCCACGCGGCGACCGCGGCCGGATCGGCGACCAGCCGGCGCGTGTCGGGATAGGCTTCCAGCACCTTCGGTGGCACCGCGCCCGCATCGCTGCGCAGCCACACCATCGTGATCCGGTGCCGCTCGCCCGCCTGCGTGACGCGGATCTGGCGCATGAAATAGAGCTTTTGCGCACACGCGTCGTCGCATGCGCTGCGGTCGGTCATCACGAACAGCCACACACCGCGCAGCGACGCCAGCGGCACGGTCTTGCCGGTTTCGTCGGTGACCTGCAGATCGGCCGGGATCGGGCGCTGCGGCTCGATCAGCGTGCCGTAGTTGGTCGAGCCGCCCTTCGGCTTGATCACGTAATAGGTGAAGTACGACGCGATCATCGGTGCTGCGCACACGAGACCCAGCAGCACGAGCATCCAGCGGCCGCGCTTGCGGGCCGCCGGCGAGATCGGCGCAGCGGCCGGACCCTGACGGGAAGATTGCATGGACAAATCAGACCTCTCGAAACGAACCCGCGGCGCTGCCGCCGCGTCCGGGCATCGCGCTCACGCGCCGGCCGACTTCTTCGCCGCACGCCGCGCGGCGTACAGGCCGAAACCGAGCGCGGCCGCAGCCATGCCCCACCACTGAAACATGTAACCATAATTGCGCTCGACGCCGGTCGTCGCCGCCGGCCAGTCGCGCACGAGCTTGTCGCCGTCGTCGCTCGTCTGCTGGATCACGAACGGCTGCAGCGGCAACCCCGTTTCCTTCGCATACGCAGCGACGTCCAGGTTCTGCCGGATCTTCTGGTGCGCGGCCGAGCCACCTTCGCCGAGCTCGAATGCGCGCGACGCGTCGGCACGCGCGATGCCCTCGATCTCGATGTCGCCGTCGGGCGTCGGGAACGGCTCGATCGCCGTGCGATCGGCGATGTTGCGCGGCAGCCAGCCGCGGTTCACCAGCACGACGCCGCCGCCCGTGAGTTTAAACGGCATCACGACGTAAAAACCCGGCTGGTCGTTATACGGCCGATTGTCGAGGAACACCACCTGCTCCGCTATGAAGCGACCCTTGGCCCGCACGCGGTGAAACTCGATCGACGCAAGCGGCATCGGCTGCGCGCCGACGTCGACGGGCGCCGCATGCTCGTAGCGCACGACGCTCGCCTGCAGCGCTTCCTTCTGATGCGCGCGGTCGCGCTGCCAGAAACCGAGGCGTATCGTGACCGCGACCACGACGAGAATCAGCAGCGCAGGCAACCAGCGGATCTTCATCGCGCCACCCGCGAGGCGCATGCGCGAAAGCGAAGTGCGATAATTATCCTCTTCCTTTCGAATTGCCGTCGTCCGGTTCGTGTCATGCACATCCTCGTTCCCATCGCCTTCGTCCTCATCATCGCCAGCATGGGCTCGGCGCTCTACTTCATGATGCACGACCGCGGCCATACGAAACGCATGGTGTGGTCGCTTGCCACCCGCGTCGGGCTGTCGGTCACGCTGTTCCTGTTCATCCTGTTCGCGAACTGGATGGGCTGGATCCACTCGACCGGCCTGCCGATCGGACGTTGATGCATTCGCGGCGGCACCCGATGCGGCGGCAGCCGTCGCTGCGGCAGTCGCTGTGACATATCGCCGCACTGCGGCGCCACCAAGCAAAAGCGCCGCCTGACTGAGTCGCGGCGGCGCCGAGGTGGCGTTGACCGCAAGCAGCACGCTGCTGCCCCGTCCCCGCCAACGAAAACGGCCCGCGCATCGCTGCGCGGGCCGTTGTTCCATTTACAGCCAGTAGACGACGACGTACAGGCCGAGCCAGACGACGTCGACGAAGTGCCAGTACCACGCGGCGCCTTCGAATGCGAAGTGGTGATCGGGCTTGAAGTGGCCGCGGATCATCCGCACCAGCACCACCGCAAGCATCGTGCCGCCGAGGAACACGTGGAAACCGTGGAAGCCCGTCAGCAGGAAGAACGTCGAGCCGTACACGCCGGAGTTCAGCGTCAGGTTCAGTTCGTTGTACGCGTGGTAGTACTCGAAGCCCTGCAGGAACAGGAAGCAGATACCGAACAAGAGCGTCGCGGCCAGCCAGGCGATTGCCTTCTTGCGATGATCGTCGCGCAGTGCGTGGTGCGAGATCGTCAGCGTCACGCCCGAGGACAGCAGGAATGCCGTGTTCAGCGTCGGAATCGGCCACGGGCCCATCGTCTTGAAGTGACCGGCAAGCGCGGCGGGGCCTTCGTTCGGCCACACGGCGGAGAAATCCGGCCAGATCAGCTTGTAGTCGAGGCTGCCGAGCTGGTGCAGCGCGATTTCACGCGCATAGAACAGCGCGCCGAAGAACGCACCGAAGAACATGACTTCCGAGAAGATGAACCAGCTCATGCTCCAGCGGTACGACTTGTCGACGTTCTTGCCGTAATGACCGCCTTCCGACTCGGCGATCGCATCGCCGAACCAGTGATACAGCGTGAAGAGCAACCACAGCAGGCCAAGCAGCGCCGTGTACGGAGCCCAGTCGTGACCGTTGATCCACAGCGCCACCGATCCGAGCATGACCAGCAGGCCGACGGCCGCGCTGATCGGATGCTGCGACGGATGCGGCACGAAATAGTACGGGGTCTGGTTTTGACCGCTCATGCTTGATTCTCCACTTCAGTCCAATTTGTGTACCGGAAACCGCTCCGGCTTTATTTCTTGCGCGGCGCGACCGCCGCCGCTCTTTCCCGCACGCAGCGCCGGGGCGCTACGCACCGCATTCTTTCCAGCCGCGGGCCTCGGCCCTCAGCCCACCACCGCGCGCACGATCAGGATCAGCACGCCGATGAACACGCCGGCCGCGATCAGCGCGACGATCAGCACGTGCAGCGGATTGAGCTGCGTCGCATCGGCCTCCAGGTCGCGTCGCTTGCGCACGCCGAAGAACGACCACAACACTGCTCGCAACGCCTGGCCGAACGACCCGCTCCGCTTCGTCTCCGTCATCGCCCCGTCTCCGTCGTCATGCGTCCGGCTTCGCCGCGCCCTGCGCCGCCGTACTGCGCGGTGCCGGCGCCGGCGTGGCCGGCGTATTCAGCTCGAAGAACGTGTACGACAGCGTGATCGTCTTCACGTCCTTCGGCAGTTTCGGATCGATCACGAACACCACCGGCATCTTGCGCGACTCGTGCGCGGCCAGCGTCTGCTGCGTGAAGCAAAAACACTCGATCTTCTTGAAGAACTCCGTCGCCTGCTTCGGCGCGTAGCTTGGAATCGCCTGCGCCACCACCGGCCGGCCCTGCCCGTTCGTCACGTCGTACACGATCGTCGTCAGTTCGCCCGGATGCACGTCGAGGCTGTTGTGCTCCGGCTTGAAACCGAGCGGGCCGCGCGCATTCGCATCGAACTCGACCGACACCGTCCGGCTGGTGTCGACCTGCGAGTTCTTCACCTCGCGTTCGCTGACATCGCGCTGCACCAGGTTGTTGATGCCGGTGATCTGGCAGATCGCGCGATACATCGGAATCAGCGCGAAGCCGAAGCCGAACATCAATCCGGCCACGACGAAGAGCTTCACCAGCATCGAACGATTGAACGCGCGATCGACGGCGCCCTCTTCCGGCTTCGACATACGACTACTTCCTCGCTACTGCGTCAGTTACTGCATCAGTGAGTGGACAGCCACCACTGCTTGATCACGACACCCACAAAAAAAACGGCGGCGATGACGAGCAGGATGAGGCCGAGCCGCTTGTTGCCCGCGCGGATCTGCTCGGGCGTTCGTCTTTCTTGTGGATTCCGGTTCATCTGAAACTTCGCTGAAATTTCAATTCGGCGCCCGCCGCGCCTGCCTGCACGGCAGGCAGCGGCGGAACGCGCGGTGAAACTTATTCGACGTGCGGCGGTTGCTCGAACGTGTGGAAGGGAGCCGGGCTCGGCACCGTCCACTCGAGGCCCGTCGCGCCATCCCACGGCTTGTCCGACGCCTTTTCCAGCTCGCCGCCGCCACGGTAGGCCGGCAGCGCGACCGCGAACAGGAAGTACACCTGCGCGAGGCCGAAGCCGAATGCGCCGATCGTCGCCACCTGGTTGAAGTCCGTGAACTGCGCCGGGTAGTCCGCATAGCGGCGCGGCATGCCCGCGAGACCGACGAAGTGCATCGGGAAGAACGTCAGGTTGAAGAAGATCATCGACGACCAGAAGTGGATCTTGCCGCGCGTCTCGTTGTACATCCAGCCCGTCCACTTCGGCGCCCAGTAGTACCAGCCCGAGAACAGCGCGAACAGCGACCCGGCCACCAGCACGTAGTGGAAGTGCGCCACCACGAAGTAAGTGCCGTGGTACTGGATGTCGAGCGGCGCCATGGCCAGCATCAGGCCCGTCAGACCGCCGAACGTGAACACGAACAGGAAGCCGATCGCGAACAGCATCGGGGTTTCGAACGTCATCGAACCGCGCCACATCGTCGCGAGCCAGTTGAACACCTTCACGCCCGTCGGCACTGCGATCAGCATCGTCGCGTACATGAAGAACAGCTGACCGGTGACCGGCATGCCCGTTGCGAACATGTGGTGCGCCCAGACCATGAACGACAGGATCGCGATCGAAGCCGTCGCGTACACCATCGAGCTATAGCCGAACAGCGTCTTGCGTGCGAACGCCGGGATCACCTGCGACACGATCCCGAACGCCGGCAGAATCATGATGTACACCTCGGGGTGCCCGAAGAACCAGAAGATGTGCTGGTACATCACCGGGTCGCCGCCGCCTGCCGCGTTGAAGAACGACGTGCCGAAGTGGCGGTCGAACAGCACCATCGTGATCGCGCCTGCCAGAACCGGCATCACGGCGATCAGCAGGTACGCGGTGATCAGCCAGGTCCATGCGAACATCGGCATCTTCATCAGCGTCATGCCCGGTGCGCGCATGTTCAGGATCGTCACGACGATGTTGATCCCGCCCATGATCGACGACGCGCCCATGATGTGCACCGCGAAGATTGCGAAGTCCATGCCCGGGCCCATCTGCGTCGACAGCGGTGCGTACAGCGTCCAGCCGGCGGCCGTCGCGCCGCCCGGCGCGAAGAACGAGCCGACCAGCAGCACGGCCGCGACCGGCAGCAGCCAGAAGCTGAAGTTGTTCATCCGCGCGAACGCCATGTCGGATGCGCCGATCTGCAGCGGAATCATCCAGTTCGCGAAGCCGACGAAGGCCGGCATGATCGCGCCGAACACCATGATCAGGCCGTGCATCGTCGTGAGTTCGTTGAAGAACTCCGGACGCATGATCTGCAGGCCCGGCTCGAACAGCTCGGCACGGATGCCGAGCGCCATGACGCCGCCCGACAGGAACATGATGAACGAGAACAACAGGTACAGCGTACCGATGTCCTTGTGGTTGGTGGCGAACAGCCAGCGACGCCAGCCGTGCGGCATTTCGTGCGCGTGGTCGTCGTGCGCGTGGTCCGCGGCTACGTCGTGCCCGATGCTAGACATGAGAATCTCCTAATGCGAATACGTCGACTAACTCAGCGACACGTCAAGCCGCCGGCCCGATCTCGACCCGCCGGGCTTCCTTCGCGTCAGCCCCGCCCGTGATCGTTTCCGGCTTTTTCATGATGATGTGGTCTTCCGCCACGCCTGCTGCCTTCAGTGCGTCGCGCACGGCTTGTGCACGATGCTTGGCGAGTTCGGCGTTCGCGTCGGCCGAGCCCGTCTTGTCGGTGAAACCCGACAGCGCGAGCTTCGCGTCCGGATGTGCCTTCGCATAGTCGGCTGCTGCGGCGATCGCTGCCTTCGCGTCGGCCGGCAGCACGCTCTTGCCCGTCTCGAAGTAGATCGTCGACAGTGCAGCCGCGGCCGATGCCGACGCTGCCGCCGGCTGCTCGGCCGCGCCCGACGCGGCTTGCGCCGGAGCCGCTTCTGCCGGCGCCGCTGCGCCTGCCGTGTCTTCCGGCATCTTGCCGTTGCGCGCGTCAGCCACTTGCTTCGGCTGCAGCAGATCGTTCTTGTGGTTGCCCCACGAGTTGCGCTCGTAAGTGATGACCGATGCGATGTCGAGGTCCGACAGCGACGCCCACGACGGCATGGCACCCTTGCCCTGCAGCACGCGCTCGACGTGGCCGGCGATCGGGCCGTTCACGATCGGGCTGCCGTCCATCGCCGGGAAGGCGCCGAGGCCCTTGCCGCTCACCTGGTGGCAGGCCGCGCAGTTCGCCTTGTAGACTTCCTCGCCGTGCGCGACGAGTTCGGCCATCGTGTAAACCTTGTTCGGATCGACCGCTGCGCTGGCCAGCTTGGCCTTCTGCGCGGTCACCCACTTCGCGTAGTCGTCTTCCGACAGCACTTCGACCACGACCGGCATGAACGCGTGTTCCTTGCCGCACAGCTCGGTACAGAAGCCGCGGAACGTGCCGACCTTGTCGGCCTTGAACCACGTATCGCGCACGAAGCCGGGGATCGCATCCTGCTTCACGCCGAACGCGGGCACGTACCACGAGTGAACGACGTCGTTCGCGGTCGTGATGATGCGGATCTTCTTGTTGACCGGCACGACGAGCGGGTTGTCGACTTCCTGCAGGTACGTCTCGGTGATCGGCTTCTTGCCCATCACTTCGTCACGCGGGGTGCTGAGCGTCGACAGGAAGCCGATGCCCTCGCCCGGGCCCTTCACATAGTCGTAGCCCCACTTCCACTGGTAGCCGGTGACCTTGATCGTGAGATCGGCGTTGGTCGTGTCCTTCATCGCGACGACGGCCTTCGTGGCCGGCAGCGCCATCAGCACGACGATGATGAACGGCACGATCGTCCAGATGATTTCGACGGTCGTGCTTTCATGGAAATTGGCGGCCTTGTGGCCTTTGGATTTGCGGTGCGCGAAGATCGAATAGAACATCACGCCGAACACGCCGACGAAGATCACCGTACACAGGATCAGCATCATCGTGTGGAGATCGTAGAGCTCCTCGGCGATCTTCGTGACCGGCGGCTGAAAGTTGATCTCGTTGACGCGGGGGCCGCCCGGGCTATCACCGACCGCCAGGGCAGCGCCGGCAAAGAGCAATCCGCTGCATGCCAGCACGCCCGTGAGGGCTCGCTTGATTGTTTTCATAGCATCCTTACCCAAAATTTCCATTCAAACCCTCCCCCGTCGCAAGCCGCCGGCCCGTTTCGGCCGGTGCCCGCGCCTCGTCAGCCGCAGCGCCTGAGCGACACGCGCAGTTCGTCGGCGAACTGCGCACGCTTGTGCTGCGCGAGATGCTGCCCGATTACGACGGTCTGCCCGCGCGATACCAGTCGAATCGGATCGCGTGGCGTCGCCCCCGGCTCGACCCGCACCCAGCGCGGGTTGAATTCGATCTGCGTGAACCGCTCCGCATCCATCCGCTCGATCACGAGCCGATGCGGAAACAGCCTGATGCGCTCGTAATCGACCGCATGACGGGCATAGATCGCAAACGCGACGCCCACCGCCAGCACTTCGATTCCGGTGAAGGGCATGACGAGCCAAGCCCCCCGCCACATCAGCAATGCCGCGATCACCAGCGAGAAGCTCGCGAGCGACGCGTAAAACAGCACGAACTGGCGCGGCGACACCGAACAATTGCGTTTCATCAGCCAGTCCGCAAGAACCGGTTCGCCGTTCGTCGTCTCCGCCGAACCCCTCGCTGCTCCCATCGCCGCCTCACGCGAATGGCATGCGATGCATGCCTGCATCGGACTCGCCGCCCCGTATTGCGGGGACCCCAGGACGACAAGCTGACGCATTATAGGCGGGTTCAATGGCATCCACAAGCAAGCGGCTATCGGCCGGTGAGCCAAGCGTGACAAGCTTCCCGGCCGTTTTTCGCGCTAATTCGACCCCGCTTTGCACCGCTAATTTCAGACATAACAAAACCCCTCTTTACCGCTTTACCGATTCTTCGGACGTCCCTTTCCGATATCTTCGATGCGCACGATCCCGTGCCCCTCGGCAGTCGTGCGCGGCACGGCCTTCCACGCGTGGCCGTAGATCACCTCGAAGGTCAGCGGAATCGTTCCGTCCGCGCGCCGGCGCGCTTCCAGCGCGTCGTCGAGCGCCGCGCGAAAACGCCGCGTCGCGCGCTCCGGTGCCGCGCGGTCGAACGGATACGCGCCCCAGCGGCGCACGTCGGCCAGCAGGGAATCGGGGGTCTTGTAGGTGACGGTGAGCACTTCCTGGTCCATCACCGGAATCTCGAAGCCGCTCTCGACGAGCATGTCGCCGAGGTCGTGCATGTCGACGAAATCGATCACGCGCGCGGCGGGCGGCGCAATGCCGAGCGCCGCTTCGGCGTCCGCGCAGGCCGCGCGCAGCTCGCGCAGCGTGTCGGGGCCGAGCGTGCTGAACATCAGCAGGCCGTTGACGCGCAACACGCGCTGCCATTCGGGCAGCACCGCGTCGGGGCGCGAATGCCAGTGCAGCGCGAGGTTCGACCAGATCAGGTCGAACGCGCCGGCCGCGAACGGCAACGCCGAGAAGTCGGCCTGCGCGACGCGCGGGCCGCGTTGGCCCAATGCACGCCCGAGCGACGCGGGCAGCCAGCGGCGCCAGTTCGTCTGCTCGACCTCGCGCTGCCCTGCCCGCGCGAGCATCGCGCCGGACAGGTCGACGCCGAACACCGGGGCTTCGGGAAAGCGCGCACGCAGCGCCGGCAGGTCGTCGCCCGGGCCGCAGCCCGCATCGAGCACGGCCGTGGGGCTCACCTTGATGTATTCGAGGCGCTCGTTCATCCGCTGCGCGATCTCGCGCGGCAGGAACGCGACCGCGTCGAACGCGGCGGCACGGCGATCGAAGATCCGCCGCAAACGCCGGGCGTCATTGGCCGGACGGCCGGTTGAAGTCGAAGCTGGGGACATGTCGGGCACACTGGCGAAGAGCCCGAAGTATACTCGCTCGCCTCGGAGCCTTCATCGAGGCGGGGTTGCCAGGAGTGTTTGCGATGGATCGCAGTTCCACCCCGCGCCCGATGCGCGTCGTTTTGTCGCAGGTTCGCGCGCTGGCCGCGCACGTCGCCGCGCTCGCGCTACCGAATCGATGCGCGCTGTGCGGCAATTTGTCACATGAGGTGATGTGCGGCGCTTGCGACGCCGCGTACTGGAATGAAGCGCGGCTGCGCTGCGATGTCTGCGCGGTGCCGCTGGGTGTCGGGCGGCAGCGTCGGCGCGGCACCGATGGCCGACACGCCAGCGCCGGACCAGCATGTGCATACCAGTGCGACACGTGCCGCGCGACACCGCCGCCGTTCGACGCGACACTCGCGCTCGCCGATTACCGCGCTCCGCTCGATGGCCTCGCGCGCGGCCTGAAGTTTCATGCGCGGCTCGCGCTCGGCGCGGAATTCGCGGCCCGGCTTGCGCAGCGGGTCGACGACACGGCCGAGATCCGCGGCGCAGGCGGCTTCGACGTGATCGCGCCGGTGCCGCTGTCGCGAGGACGGCTCGTCGCACGCGGCTACAACCAGGCGTGGGCGATCGCGCGTCCGCTCGCGCGCCGGCTCGGCGTCCGTGCCGACGCCGCGCTGCTCGCGCGCGTGGCCGAAACCGCGCCGCAGTCGCGGCTCGACCGGCGCGCGCGACGCGACAACGTCATGGCGGCGTTCGCGGTCGCGGGCGACGTCGTCGGCCGCCACGTGGCGCTCGTCGACGACGTGATGACGTCCGGCGCGACGCTCGCGGCGGCCGCGCATGCATTGAAGACGGCGGGTGCCGCGCGCGTGACGAATCTGGTTGCGCTGCGCACCGCCAGGGATTAATTAGATAGAGAGGCCGGCCGCCCGAACGCGGCCCCGGCCATCACGAACCGGCCGGCCGGGACGGAATGCAGGTTGCTCCGCCCCGGCCGGCCCAGCCAGACCCAACCATGTTCAACGTCGTCCTCGTCGCCCCCGAAATTCCGCCGAACACCGGCAACGTGATCCGCCTGTGCGCCAACACCGGCGCGCGCCTGCACCTGATCGAGCCGCTCGGCTTTCCGCTCGACGACGCGAAGATGCGCCGCGCGGGCCTCGACTATCACGAATACGCGGAAATGCGCGTGCACCGCGACTGGGACGCGTTCGTCGCGGCCGAAGCGCCCGATCCCGCGCGGATGTTCGCGTTCACGACCCGCGGCTCGGGCCGCTTCCACGACCACGCGTTCGTGCCGGGCGACTGGTTCGTGTTCGGCTCGGAGACGCGCGGCCTGCCGGCCGAACTGCTCGAGGGCTTCCCGAACGAACAGCGCGTGCGCCTGCCGATGCAGCCGGGCAACCGCAGCCTGAACCTGTCGAACACGGTCGCCGTGGTCGTGTTCGAGGCCTGGCGCCAGGCCGGCTTCGAAGGCGGCGCATGACGCGCGGCCAGCTCCACTTCCACTAGATGATGATGCGCGCGAGCCGCGCGCGATACAGGTCGTACATGTCGGACGAAAAGCACGCGAACACCACGCGCGCGAGGTTCGGCGCCTGCGGCAGCATTTCGGCGACCGTACCGACCGCGATGTCGACGGCTTCGTCGGCCGGATAGCGGTACACGCCGCAGCTGATCGCGGGGAACGCGATCGACGTCGCCGCCACCTCCTCGGCCAGCTCGATCGCGCGCCGGTAGCACGACGCGAGCAGCTCGGGCTCGCCGCGCCCGCCGCCGTACCACACCGGGCCGACCGCATGAATCACGTATCGCGCCGGCAGCCCGTGGCCGCGCGTGAGTTTCGCGTCGCCGGTCTCGCAGCCGCCGAGCGTGCGGCACTCGGCCAGGAGGCCCGGGCCGGCCGCGCGATGGATTGCGCCGTCGACCCCGCCGCCGCCGAGCAGCGAACCGTTCGCGGCGTTGACGATCGCGTCGACGTCGAGCGTCGTGATGTCGACGACTTGCGCGTCGAACGTGGTGGAACCGATCTGCAGCATGACACCCTCCCGAAACGCCGGAGACTGTTCAAGCGTAGTGCGCTTTCGCGTCGCCCGCTTTGCGCGAGCGCGCCCGGTCGCGAGAACCGGTGCGACTCGTCGGTGTCATTCGGCGCGCGCGTCGCGCCGCAACAGGCCGCTGACCGCATCGCGCGGCGCGACGCCGTCGAACAGCACGCCGCACACGGCTTCGGTAATCGGCATTTCGATCGATTGCGCGCGCGCGATCGCGAGCACGGCCTGCGCACAGCGCACGCCTTCGGCCACGTGGCCGAGCGCGCCGAGGATGTCGTTCAGCGAGCGGCCTGCCGCCAGCTGCAGACCGACCGTGCGATTGCGCGACAGGTCGCCCGTCGCGGTGAGGATCAGGTCGCCGAGGCCCGTGAGCCCCGTGAAGGTTTCTGCGCGGCCGCCGAGCGCGACGCCCAGCCGCGACATTTCGGCGAGTCCGCGCGTGACCAGCGCGGCACGCGCGTTCAGCCCGAGCCCGAGCCCGTCGGCGATGCCGGTCGCGATCGCCAGCACGTTCTTCACCGCGCCGCCGACCTCGACGCCGACCACGTCGTCACCGGTATAGATCCGCATCGCGCCGTGATGGAACGCGGCGAGCGTGCGCTCGCGGCAATCGGTGGACGCGCTCGCGACCGTCAGCGCGACGGGCAGCGCGAGCCCGACCTCGCGGGCGAAGCTCGGCCCCGACAGCACGCCGTTGCTGTGCTGCCCGGGCAGCTCGGTCGCGATCACCTGGTGCGGCAACAGATGGGTGTCGGCCTCGAAGCCCTTGCAGACCCACACGACATGCGCGGGCACGCAGCCCGCGTCGCGCATCGCACCGAACAGCGTGCGCAGCCCGGCCACCGGCGCGGCGATCACGCACAGTGCGTCGTCCGCGGCGCCGTGCGCGAGCGCGGCGCCGAGATCGGCGTCGTAGCGCAGCGCATCGGGCAGCGCGATGCCGTCCAGATAGCGAGCGTTTTCGTGCCGGGCCTGCAGCCCGGCGATCAGCGCGGCGTCACGCGCCCATAGAAGCGTATCGTGCCGCGCGGCCAGATGGCCCGCGAGCGCGGTGCCCCAGGCACCGGCGCCGAGAACGGCTACTTTCATACCCAGCACCGGTCCGGAGTGAAACGTCAGTTCAGCGTCGTGCCGTTCGGCGCGCCTGCTGCGCCGGCCTGCTGCTGCTGAAGCTGCGCGAGACGCTGCTCGTACAGCGCCTGGAAGTTGATTTCCGCCAGGTGGATCGGCGGGAAGCCCGCACGCGTGATCGCGTCGGCGATGTTCGAGCGCAGGTACGGGAACAGGATCGTCGGACAGGCGATGCCGACGAGCGGGTCGAGCTGTTCGTCGGGAATGTTGCGAATGTCAAAAATGCCGGCCTGCTTCGCTTCGATCAGGAACGCAACCTTGTCCTTCACCTTCGCGGTGACGGTACCCGACACGACGACTTCGAACACGCTCTCCGCGAGGCGCTCGGCCTTGACGTCGACTTCGACTTCAACCGACGGCATGTCCTGCTCGAGGAAGATCGCCGGCGAATTCGGCTGCTCGAGCGACATATCCTTCAGGTAGACGCGCTGGATGTTGAAGAACGGTTGGTTTTCGACGTCGGACATGGTGTTTCCCTAAATGTGGTAACGCGGCGGCCCGGCTTCACGCCGGCCGCCTCGGTTGAATCCTGCGCGCTCAAGCCGCGGCGCGGCCGGCGGCCATTCTGCCCTAATCAGGCCGCTTGCAGAAGCGGCGCGAGGCCGCCTTCGCGGTCGAGCTTCGACAGATCGTCGTAGCCGCCGACGTGCGTGTCGCCGATGTAGATCTGCGGCACCGTGCGACGGCCCGTGCGCGCCATCATTTCCTCACGGCGGGCCGGATCGCGGTCGATCAGCACCTTTTCGATCTGCTCGACACCGCGCAGCTTCAACAGGCGCTCGGCCTGGATGCAATACGGACACACCTGCGTGCTGTACATCAAAACCTTGCTCACTTCGCTGCTCCTTGTTTGACGACCGGCATCCCGGCCTGCTGCCAGGCGGCCACGCCGCCCTCGAGCACGTGTACCTCGGCATAGCCTGCCGCCTCGACCTCGCGCGCCGCCTTCTGCGACTGCTGGCCATTCTGGCAGACGAGCAGCACGGGCGTGCTCTTGTTCTTCGCGACCTGCGCGATCTTCGCGCCGATCTCGCCGGCGGCGACCTGGCGTGCCGACGGCAGGTGGCCGGCGGCGAAGTCGGACGCGGCACGCACGTCGATCACGATCGCGTTGCGGCGGTTGATGAGTTGCGTCGCCTCTGCGGCCGACAGGCCGCCACGGCCGCGGCGCAGGGCGGGCCATGCGAGCAGGCCGCCGGAAACCAGCAGGATCGCGATAAGGGCCAGGTTCGTGTAATCGGTAAAGAACGTCACGGAATTCCGCCGGAAAAAGAGAAATCGGAAAAGGACAATCCCGCCATTATAAAATAACCGTCTTGCGCGATGGCGGACCCGGACCGGGTACCGCGCGACGCGCCCCGCTCCCCTCACTACCGACCGCAAGATCCATGTACAAACTCGTTCTCATCCGCCACGGCGAATCGACGTGGAACAAGGAAAACCGCTTCACCGGCTGGGTCGACGTCGACCTGACCGAACAGGGTCGCAACGAGGCCTACCAGGCCGGCGAATTGCTCAAGGAGGCCGGCTACACGTTCGACATCGCGTACACGTCGGTGCTCAAGCGCGCGATCCGCACGCTGTGGCACGTGCAGGACCGGATGGACCAGATGTACCTGCCGGTCGTCCACTCGTGGCGCCTGAACGAGCGCCACTACGGCGCGCTGTCGGGCCTGAACAAGGCGGAAACGGCCGCCAAGTTCGGCGACGACCAGGTGCTCGTGTGGCGCCGCAGCTACGACACGCCGCCGCCGGCGCTCGAGCCGACCGACGAACGCGCGCCGTTCAACGACCCGCGCTACGCGAAGGTGCCGCGCGAGCAGCTGCCGCTCACCGAGTGCCTGAAGGACACGGTCGCGCGCGTGCTGCCGCTGTGGAACGAATCGATCGCGCCGGCCGTCCGCGCCGGCAAGCAGGTGCTGATCGCCGCGCACGGCAACTCGCTGCGCGCGCTGATCAAGTACCTCGACGGCATCTCGGACAGCGACATCGTCGGCCTGAACATCCCGAACGGCGTGCCGCTCGTGTATGAACTCGACGAGAACCTGAAGCCGATCAAGCACTACTACCTGGGCGACCAGGACGCGATCGCGCAGGCGCAGGCCGCCGTCGCGAAGCAGGGCAAGGCGGGCTGACGCCCGTCCCGCCGGGCGGGCCGCCGTCAGCGCGGCATGCCCGGCCCGCCCCGCGCGCGGCCTGCGGTGCGAACCTTCGCGGCCCCGGTGCTGTCGAATCCGCTTTCGAATCCGCTGCGCGTCCGGCGGCACCCCGCCGGAACCCCGGCCTCCGGGGCCATTTCGCACCGTTCCACTGAGTAATCGGGCGAACAGTTATACTTGTCCGCTACATCCCCGCTACCGCCACGCGCTTCCCGACCGCACCAGACTCTCTATGCGAATGAAATTGAAGAACATCGGCCTGATTGCCGCGGGCCTCGCCACGGGCGTATTCGCCACGCTGCAAATTTCGGCGTCGGCCGAGCAGACCGCCACGGCGCCGCTTCCCCTCGACCAGCTCCGCCTGTTCGCGGAAGTGTTCGGCCAGATCAAGCGCGAGTACGTCGAACCGGTCGACGACAAGAAGCTGCTGACGGCGGCGATCAAGGGCATGGTGTCGAGCCTCGACCCGCACTCGTCGTTCCTCGACAAGACCGACTATGACGAGCTGCAGGAGCAGACGAAGGGCCGCTTCGCGGGTCTCGGCATCGAAATCTCGCAGGAAGACGGCCTCGTCAAGGTGATTTCGCCGATCGAGGACACCCCTGCGTTCCGCGCCGGCATCCGTCCGGGCGACCTGATCACCCGCATCAACGACAAGCCGGTGCGCGGCATGACGCTCGACAAGGCCGTCAAGCAGATGCGCGGCGAGCCGGGCACCAAAGTCACGCTGACGATCTTCCGCAAGAGCGACGACCGCACGTTCCCGGTCACGGTCACGCGCGCGATCATCAAGGTCCAGAGCGTGAAGATGAAGCTGCTCGACCCGGGCTACGCGTACATCCGGATCACGAGCTTCCAGGAGCGCACGACGCCCGATCTCGCCGCGAAGCTGCAAGACATCGCACGCCAGCAGCCGAACCTGAAGGGCCTGATCGTCGACCTGCGCAACAATGGCGGCGGCCTGCTGCAGAGCGCGGTCGGCGTCGCCGGCGCGTTCCTGCCGCCCGACTCCGTCGTCGTCTCGACCAACGGCCAGATCCCGGATTCGAAGCAGGTCTACCGCGACACCTACGACAACTACCGCCTGCCGTCCTTCGACGGCGATCCGCTGAAGGGCCTGCCGCCGGTCTTCAAGACCGTGCCGATGATCGTGCTGACGAACGCGTATTCGGCGTCCGCGTCGGAAATCGTCGCTGGCGCACTGCAGGATTCGAAGCGCGCGCAGATCATGGGCAAGACGACGTTCGGCAAGGGCTCGGTGCAGACGGTCCGTCCGATGACGGCCGACACCGCGCTGCGCCTGACGACCGCGTACTACTACACGCCGAGCGGCCGTTCGATCCAGAACAAGGGCATCACGCCCGACGTGCCGGTCGATCAGTACGCGGACGGCGATCCGGACGACGTGCTCGTGACGCGCGAGGTCGACTACACGAACCACCTCGCGAACACGCAGGACCCGAACGAGAAGAAGGAACAGGAAGATCGCGAGCAGCGCCGGATGGATCAGCTGCGCATCCTCGAAGAGCAGAACGACAAGAAGACGCCGGAGCAACGCCAGAAGGACCGCGATCGCAAGCCGATCGAGTTCGGCAGCGCCGACGACTTCATGATGCAGCAGGCGCTCAACAAGCTCGAAGGCAAGCCGGTGCAGGAATCGAAGTCGCTGCTCGCCGAGAGCACGGCGAAGACCCCGGCCAGCAAGGCCACGTCCGGCGCGAAAGCGTCGAAGCCGGCCGCACCGAAGGCCGCGTCGGCGCCGCAGTAAGCGCCGGCCGGCATCCGACGGGCCATCGCGGGAAGACCGCGATGGCCCGTTTTTCATGCGGGCCTAGAATAAACCGATACGCAGGCTCGTTCGCCTCGCCCGAGACTTCCCCATGAACGACGATCAACTCCTTCGCTACTCCCGCCACATCCTCGTCGACGAAATCGGCATCGAGGCGCAGCAGCGCTTCCTCGACGCGCATGCGATCGTCGTCGGCGCCGGCGGTCTCGGCTCGCCGGCCGCGATGTATCTCGCGGCGTCCGGGGTCGGCACGATCACGCTCGTCGACGCCGACACGGTCGACCTCACGAACCTGCAGCGGCAGATCCTGCACGTGACGGCATCGGTCGGCCGCAGCAAGGTCGAATCGGGGCGCGACACGCTCGCGCAGCTGAACCCGGAAGTGACGGTGCATGCGGTCGCGGCACGCGTCGACGATGCATGGCTCGACGAACACGTGCCGCGCGCGAGCGTCGTGCTCGACTGCACCGACAACTTCGCGACGCGCCATGCGATCAACCGCGCGTGCGTCGCGCACGGCGTGCCGCTCGTATCGGGCGCCGCCTTGCGCTTCGACGGCCAGATCAGCACGTTCGACTTCCGCGACCCGGCTGCGCCCTGCTACGCGTGCGTGTTCCCGGAAGACCAGCCGTTCGAGGAAGTCGCGTGCGCGACGATGGGCGTGTTCGCGCCGACGGTCGGGATCATCGGCGCGATGCAGGCCGCCGAGGCGCTGCGCGTGATCGGCGCGATCGGCACGACGCTCAACGGGCGGCTGATGATGCTCGATTCGCTGCGGATGGAATGGACGACGATGAAGATCGCGCGCCAAGCCGACTGCCCCGTGTGCGCGGGCCGGCACTGACGCACGCTGGATGCATGCGCCGAGCGGCGCATGCGTGACGTTTTGCTACGTTCGCGAGCGCTTCGCGACGCTGCCGCCTAGGCCGCGGCGTCCGCGCGCGGCTCCGCGACCGACAGGCGCTTGAGCGCCGCCTGCACTTCCTCCGGCTCGAACGCGGCGAGCACGTCGGCCGTCGGCTTCTCGAGCGCCTTCAGGTGCGCGCGCAAGATCTCCTGCTTCACGACCAGCAACTGGCTCGGGTGCATCGAGAACTCGGTGAGCCCCATCCCGAGCAAGAGGCGCGTGAGCGCCGGATCGCCCGCCATCTCCCCGCACACCGATACCGACACGCCCGCGCGCTTCGCCTCGCGCAGCGTGTACGAGATCAGGTGCAGCACCGCCGGATGCAGCGGGTCGTACAGGTGCGCGACCGCGTTGTCCGCGCGGTCGATCGCGAGCGTGTACTGGATCAGGTCGTTCGTGCCGATCGACAGGAAATCGAAACGCTTCAGGAACAGCGGCAGCGCGATCGCCGCGGCCGGAATCTCGATCATCGCGCCGATTCGGACGTTCGGGTCGTACGCGAGCCCCGCGTCGTCGAGCTGGCGCTTCGCCTCGCGAATCAGGTCGAGCGTCTGGTCGATCTCCTGCGCGTGCGCGAGCATCGGGATCAGGATCTTCACCTGCCCGAACGCGGACGCGCGCAGGATCGCACGCAACTGCGTGAGGAACATCTGCGGCTCGGACAGGCTCCAGCGAATCGCACGCAGGCCGAGCGCCGGGTTCGGCGCCGTCTCGTAGCCCTCGTCGAGTGCCTCGAGCGGCTTGTCCGCGCCGACGTCGATCGTGCGGATCGTCACCGGCATGCCCTTCATCCATTCGACCGCGCGCTTGTACGCGGCGAACTGCTCCTCCTCCTCCGGCATCTCCTTCTGATGCATGAACAGGAACTCGGAGCGGAACAGCCCGACGCCGACCGCGCCGGCCTCGACCGCCGCCTTCGCGTCGTCGGGCAGCTCGATGTTCGCGTACAGCTCGATCTTGGTGCCGCACATCGTTTGCGTCGGCGAGAACTTCAGGCGCTGCAGCTTGCGTTGCTCGAGCAGCTTCTCGGACTGGCGGTACGAATATTCCTCGAGGACGATCGGCGCCGGATCGACGATCACGATCCCCTGGTCACCGTCGACGATGATCAGGTCGTCCTGGCGGATCAGCGCGCTCGCATGCTGAACGCCGACTGCGGCCGGAATGCCGAGGCTGCGCGCGACGATCGCCGTGTGCGATGTGCGGCCGCCGAGATCGGTGACGAACGCCTGGAACGACTGCGACTTGAACTGCATCATGTCGGCCGGCGCGATGTCGTGCGCGACGACGATCATCTCGTTCTGGCCGTGCGCGGCCGCGCGACCGAGCGCCTGTGACGCGGACGGCGCGCCGGCGAGCGCCTTCAGCACGCGCTCGACCACCTGTTCGATGTCGGCCTTGCGCTCGCGCAGGTATTCATCCTCGATGTCGTCGAAGTGGCGCGTGAGCAGTTCGAGCTGCTCGGTCAGCGCCCATTCGACGTTGTAGCGCCGCGTGCGGACCAGGTCGATGGTTTCCTGCACGAGCATCGCGTCGCTCAGGATCATTGCGTGCACGTCGATGAACGCACCCACTTCGGTCGGGGTGTCGTCGGTCAGGTCGGCGCGCAGCGCCTCGAGTTCGCGATGCACGACCTCGCGCGCCGTACTGAAACGCTCGATCTCGGCGTCGATCTGGTCCGCCTCGACCAGGTAATGGGCGACGTCGAGCGCCGCCGGCGCGATCAGGTACGCTCGCCCGATCGCGATACCACGTGAGACGGGAATACCATGCAGCGTGAAGGACACGCGCACCTCCTCTGTACATGTAAAGCCGCGGCACACTGCTGCGATGCGCTTATGACCCCGGTTAGCGATTATAAATTCCGCGACTCCCTGCTGACTGCGTGCAGCGCAGCATTGCGCTTTTCGCATCAATGCTTCAGACGAAAAAAATGCCGCGAAAAACGCGGCATTCTGCTTCGAAACGGCAACGATCCCGCTCGGGGATCACTGACCTTCGCCGAACTTGTCCGCGATCAGCTTGAGCAGCGCGTCCATCGCTTCGTGTTCGTCGGGACCTTCGGTCTCGATCGTCACGCTACTGCCGATGCCCGCCGCGAGCATCATCACACCCATGATGCTCTTCGCGTTGATCTTGCGCCCGTTGCGCGTCATCCAGACTTCCGACTGGAAGTTGCCGGCCAGTTGCGTAAGCTTGGCCGATGCGCGTGCATGGAGCCCCAATTTGTTGACGATGGTGGTTTCTTGTTGAAGCATGGTTCTCGGTCGGGTCGGTCGAGGCCGTCGGCGACGTGCGTCGGCGGGTCGGTCTAAAACGGAAAGCGGGACGGTCAGTGCGATTCGGTGCGCGGTTGCGGCTCGGGCGGAATCGGCGCGCATTGGCCGCAGCCGGTTTCCGTCGGCGGCGGCGGCGTACCGGCCGACACCTCATGGACGCCCTTCGCGCCGCCGGACAGCGCCTTGTCGACGAGTTTGTCGAGCGGCACGGTACGGTAGCAGACGGCCCGCACCAGCATTGGCAGGTTCACGCCGGCCAGCACGCGCACGTTCTCGAGCTTCGCGAGTTGGCCCGCGATGTTCGCGGGGGTCGCGCCGTACATGTCGGTCAGCACGACAACACCGTTTTCTTCCCTGAGCCGCGCGAGTTCCGCGTGCGCGAACGCCATCACCTGGGTAGGGTCGCTGTCCGCCAGCACGTCGATACAGCCGATGCGCGCGGGCACGCCGCCGTAGATGTGCGCGATGCAGTCCCGCAGCGCGGTGGCGAGCGGGGCGTGCGCGATGATCAGAATCCCGGCCATGTCAGATCGCTCCCGGCCGCCCTTGGCGGGCCGACGCCCCGCGGCGGAGCAACGAGCATAGCGAGTGAGGGAAGCGTTTCATGTTCAGCCTTGCAACGGTTTCGGCCCGACCGCCGGGCCTTCGGCGCGCTGGTCGCGGCACCGGGCAAGCGGGCATTGTAGCAGGCCGGTCGAACCGCTCCGGCGACGGGGGACCTGCGCGGCCGCCGCCGGGGTTGCGCGGGAAGCGGGCTACGCGGCCGCCCGCTCCAGCGCGTCGATGAACATCGCGGCGACATCGAAGCCCGTCTGCTCCATGATTTCGCGGAAGCACGTCGGGCTCGTCACGTTCACCTCGGTCAGCCAGTCGCCGATCGCGTCGAGTCCGACCAGCAGCAGCCCGCGCGCGGCGAGCACCGGCCCGAGCGTCTCGGCGATCTCGCGGTCGCGCGGCGTCAGCGGCTGTGCGACGCCGAGCCCGCCCGCGGCGAGATTGCCGCGCACCTCGCTGCCCTGCGGAATCCGCGCGAGCGAATACGGCACCGGCTCGCCGCCGATCAGCAGGATGCGCTTGTCGCCGGCCTTGATCTCGGGAATGAATTTCTGCGCCATCACCGAGCGCGTGCCGTCGTGGCTCAGCATCTCGACGATCGAGCCGAGGTTCATCCCGTCCGGCTTCACGCGGAACACGCCCATCCCGCCCATTCCGTCGAGCGGCTTCAGGATCACGTCGCCGTGCTCGGCGTGAAATGCGCGCAGCCGTTTCGCATCGCGCGTGACGAGCGTCGGCGCAACGAACTGCGGAAACTCGCCGATCGCGAGCTTCTCCGAATGATCGCGGATCGCCTGCGCCTTGTTGAACACGCGCGCGCCGGCGCGCTCGGCCAGCTCGAGCAGCCAGGTCGACGTCACGTACTCCATGTCGAACGGCGGATCCTTGCGCATCAGCACCGCGTCGAACGATTCGAGGCGGCGCGCGTCGACCGAACCGGCGTCGAACCAGGTCTCGCGATGCAGGTCGTCCCGCCGCCGAGATCGTGATACGGCGCACGTCGGCCTCGACGGCAGAACCCGTCACGCGAGGTGGCGCGGCTCGCACGCGTACACCGCATGCCCGCGCCGCGCGGCCTCCGCCATCATCGCGTAGGTCGAATCCTTGTAGATCTTGAAGCGCTCGAGCGGGTCGGCGATAAAGAGAATGTCCATGCGGGTCCTGTACGTAGCGAAGCCGTTACACCTGGATGGCTTCGGGATCGGTCTTTTCCAGTTCGATCGACGACGCGATCAGCGACAGGCGCGCGACGACGCCATACATGTAGAAACGGTTCGGCGGGCGGCGCCCGGCTTGGCGCCTGCATCCGGCAGCGCCGTGTGTTCGAAGCCGAGCGGCACGTAGTGCATGCCGGGCGCGTTCAGGTTCTGATCGCGCTCGCGGCCGCCGTGCGTGCGGTAGAAGCCGCCGACCACGTAGCGGTCGATCATGTACACGACCGGCTCCGCGACTTCGTCGCCGACCCGCTCGAACGTATAGACGCCTTCCTGCACGATCACGTCGCGCACCGCGAGGCCGGCCTTCGACTCGGCCATCTGCGCGCGCTCGGCCTTCGACATGCGGCCGATCTCGGCCGCGTCGTGCACGGTCATTACGCCGCGCCCGGCGGTGCCGGCGTCAGCCTTCACGACGACGTACGGCTTTTCGCTGATCCCGTATTCGCGGTACTTGCGCGCGATCTTCTTCAGCACGCCGTCGATCGCGTCGGCGAGCGCCTGCTCGCCTTCATGCCCCTGCCAGTCGACGCCTTCGACATGCGCGAAATACGGATTCACCATCCACGGATCGACGCCGACCATCTTCGCGAACTTCTTCGCGACGTCGTCGTAGCACGAGAAGTGCGTCGACTTGCGGCGCACGGCCCAGCCCGCGTGCAGCGGCGGCAGCAGGTACTGCTCGTGCAGGTTTTCCAGCACGCCGGGAATCCCGGCCGACAGGTCGTTGTTCAGCAGGATCGAGCACGGATCGAAATTCTTCAGGCCGAGGCGGCGCTGCGAACGCTCGAGCGGTTCGAGCACGATCTTCTGGCCGTCGGCCAGCGTGATCGGCGTCATGTCGGTGATGCTCGGGTCGAGCGAGCCGAAGCGCACGTTCAGGCCGGCCTGGCGCATGATCGTCGCGAGACGCGCGACGTTTTCCAGGTAGAACGCGTTGCGGGTCGGCAGCTCGGGAATCACGAGCAGGTTCTTCGCGTCCGGGCAGATCTTCTCGATCGCGGCCATCGCGGCCTGGACGGCGAGCGGCAGCACTTCGGACGGCAGATTATTGAACGCGCCGGGGAACAGGTTCGCGTCGACAGGCGCCAGCTTGAAGCCGGCGTTGCGCAGGTCCACCGAACAATAGAACGGCGGGGTGTGTTCCTGCCATTCGAGCCTGAACCAGCGTTCGATCGCAGGCGTCGCGTCGAGGATCTTCTGCTCGAGTTCGAGCAGCGGACCGTTCAACGCGGTAACGAGGTGGGGAACCATGAATCACTCGCGAGCGGGAGAATGAAGATTGTAGAGCAATTGCCTTGCCCATTTGGGGATTGTTCCCGGCTTCACAAGGATTTGGAGGAAGTTTTCGGCTATTGACCCGATAGAGCGAAGGGTTATGCGCTACGGCAGCAGGAGACAGGAGAAAAAAAAGCCCGTGGGTGGACGGGCTGAAATCGCTGCGCTCATTCCAGGCGGGCGCCGTCTGCGCGGCAGCCCGCCGTCATCCGTACGACTTATTCGACGTGCTCGCCGTGCAGCACCACGTCGAGGCCTTCGCGCTCTTCTTCTTCGGTCACGCGCAGGCCGATCGTCAGGTCGATCAGCTTCAGCAGCACGAAGCTCAGCACGCCGCTGTACACCAGCGTGATCAGCACGCCCTTCGCCTGCAGCAGCAGGCTGCCGTCGGCGCCGCCGATGTCCTTGACCGCGAACACGCCGGTCAGCAACGCGCCGAGAATCCCGCCCACGCCGTGCACGCCGAACGCGTCCAGCGAATCGTCGTAGCCGAGCTTCGACTTGAGCCACGTCGCCGACCAGAAGCACACGACGCCGGCCGCGATGCCGATCACGAGTGCACCGGTCACGCCGACGAAGCCGGCAGCCGGCGTGATCGCGACGAGGCCCGCGACCGCGCCCGACACGATGCCGAGCACCGACGGCTTGCCGTGCGAGAGCCACTCGGCGAACATCCAGCCGAGCGCCGCGCACGCCGTCGCGACTTGCGTCGTCAGCATCGCGAAACCGGCACGGCCGTCGGCCGCGACTGCGGAGCCCGCGTTGAAGCCGAACCAGCCGACCCACAGCATCGAGCCGCCGATCATCGTCAGCACGAGGTTGTGCGGCGCCATCGATTCACGGCCGAAGCCGACGCGCTTGCCGAGCATCAGGCACGACACGAGGCCCGCGATACCGGCGTTGATGTGCACGACGGTGCCGCCCGCGAAGTCGAGCACGCCGTCCGTCGACAGCCAGCCGGTCGGCTCCCACACCATGTGCGCGATCGGCACATAGACGATCAGCGACCAGAGCGTCATGAACACGAGCATCGCCGAGAACTTCATCCGGTCGGCAAACGCGCCGCAGATCAGCGCCGGCGTGATGATCGCGAACGTCATCTGGTAGACGAAGTAGACCGACTCCGGAATCGTCGTCGCCAGGTGGCTGACGGTCAGCGTGGTCGCCTTGTCGCCCTTCACGTAGGTCATGCCGTGCAGGAACGCGCGCGACAGCCCGCCGATGAAGCCGTTGCCCGGCGTGAACGCGAGGCTGTAGCCGACCACCGTCCACAGCACCGTGATCACTGCGGTGATCGCGAAGCTCTGCATCACGGTCGCGAGCACGTTCTTCTTGCGGACCATGCCCGCGTAGAACAGCGCGAGGCCGGGGATCGTCATGAACAGCACCAGCGCGGTGGAGGTCAGCATCCACGCGGTGTCGCCGGCGCTGATCTTCGACGAATCGACGGAGAACGGCTCGGTCGGCGCGGCGGGTGCGGCCGGCGCCGAGGCGGCGGCGGCAGCGGATGCTCCGGCGGCGCCCGAAGCGGGAGCGGCAGCAGCGGCGGCTGCCGATGCGTCGGTGGCGGCCGGCGCCGAAGCGGCCGGCGCGGCGGCTGCCGATGCATCGGACGCCGTTGCGGCGGGCGCGGACGCAGCCGCGGCGGAAGCCGCGTCGTCAGCGAGCGCGGGGCCGACGCCGGCCGCGATCAGCGAGCCGGCCATCAGCAGGGACATCAGAAGTTTGCGCATCTCGGGTTTCCTCTTGTCGCTTGTCTTGGTCTGTTACAGCGCGTCCGCGCCTGTCTCCCCGGTCCGGATCCGGATCACCTGCTCGATCGGCGTGACGAAGATCTTCCCGTCGCCGATCTTGCCGGTGCGTGCGGCCCGCTCGATCGCCTCGACCGCCTGGTCGACGAGATCGTCGGACACGGCCGCCTCGATCTTCATCTTCGGCAGGAAATCGACCACGTATTCGGCGCCCCGGTACAGTTCGGTGTGCCCCTTCTGCCGCCCGAACCCTTTCACTTCCGTCACCGTGATGCCCGAGACGCCGAGCGCGGAGAGCGCCTCGCGCGTCTCATCGAGCTTGAACGGCTTGATGATTGCGGTAATGAGTTTCATGAAGTCCTCTCGCTGGGTGGTCCCGTCGAATTGGTTGGAATGTTGTAACGGACTCTCCTCAGCAACTCGCATGCCATGTTCGCTCGAGCGCCGCGTCGAACGGCTCCGAAACGGGGTTGCATCGCGTGCTGAAAGGTACGGAAAGGTGCGGAAGCCCGGCCGAATGGTCAACGTGGCCCAGGTTTGCTGGCGCGCCGAAAGGATCATTGCTAGAGTGCACGCACGTCCCGGATCACCGGGCCATTCACCCATGCGGGCGCCATGCCCGGAATTCGCGCCGCGGGCGCACCATTTCCGGTCATGCGTGCATCATGGGCACGTACGCAACTGAAGATGCACATTTTTTGTGCAAGGAAGGGAAATCTCATGAAGCAACCCAGCGATGTTTTCAACGACCTGCAGTCGCGCGTCAGCGACCTGCTGAAAAACTCGCCGGCCAAGGACGTCGAGCGCAACGTGAAGGCCATGCTGTCGCAAGGCTTCTCGAAGCTCGATCTCGTCACGCGCGAGGAGTTCGACACGCAGGCACAGGTGCTCGCCCGCACCCGCGTGCGTCTCGAGGAACTCGAGAAGCGCGTCGCGGAACTCGAGCAGAAGCTCGCAGCGTCCCAGGCCTGACGCCCCACCCGACCGACAGGTCCGGGCGCGGGCCGCCTCGTGCGGCCCGCGCCTGACACCCGAAGTCGGCCGGTCAGCCGTTCCGTCGTTCCTCGCAATCGCCCGCTCTTCGCCGTTCCTCGCTCTTCTCCGTTCTCCGTTCTTCGCTGCTCTCTGCTCTTCGCTGTTCTACGCTCTTCGCTGTTCTCCGCTCTTCGCTCTTCGCTGTTTGTAGCGCTTCGCTGTTCGTGGTTCCTCGTTCTTTTCCGCGCCACGCCGGCAAGCGCGTACCGATTCCTCCGATTCCCGCGGCATGCGGCCTGAATGGCCGTTGCCCGGCCGATTCATTTGCAGGAGCCTCGCCATGTCGCTCGCCGTGGTGCGCAGTCGCGCGCCGGCGGCCGGCCGCGCGCCGGACGTCACCGTCGAAGTCCATCTCGCCAACGGGTTGCCGTCGTTCTCGATCGTCGGCCTGCCCGATCTCGAAGTCCGCGAGAGCCGCGAGCGCGTGCGCGCCGCGCTGCAGAACTGCGGGTTCGAGTTCCCCGTCAGGCGCATCACCGTCAATCTCGCGCCAGCGGACCTGCCGAAGGAATCGGGCCGCTTCGACCTGCCGATCGCGCTCGGCATCCTCGCGGCGAACGGCCAGATTCCGGCCGACGCGCTGGCCGGCCGCGAATTCGCGGGCGAACTGTCGCTGACCGGCGCGCTGCGGCCGATGCGGGGCGCGTTCGCGATGGCGTGCGGCGCGGCACGGGACTGGCGCGCCGCGGCGACTGGAGCGGACTTCGGCTCCAGCGCCGCGGAGACCGGATCTGGCTTCGGGCCCGCCGCCGCAGGGACCGGCACGGGCCTCGGGTCTCACGCCGCGGCCGTCGCGCCGTCCGGGCCGGCGGCCGCAGCCCGTCCGCCCGAGCTCTACCTGCCGCTCGACAGCGCCGCCGAGGCCGCGCTCGTGCCGGGCGTCACGGTGTTCGGCGCGCCCGACCTGCCCGCGCTGTGCGCACACCTCGCCGGTGCGCCGGACGGCCGGCTCGCACCGGTCGCGGCGCCGTGCCTCGACGGCCTGCCGACACCGCCCGCGCCCGATCTCGCGGACGTGGTCGGCCAGCGCGGTGCCCGGCGCGCGCTCGAGGTCGCCGCCGCGGGCGGGCACCACATGCTGATGGTCGGGCCGCCCGGCGCCGGCAAGTCGATGCTGGCCGCGCGGCTGCCAGGGCTCCTGCCACCGCTGACCGACGACGAAGCGCTGGCGTCGGCCGCGCTGCTTTCCGCGAGCCGCATCGGCTTCTCGCCCGCGCAGTGGCGGCGGCGGCCGTTCCGCTCGCCGCATCATTCGTCGAGCGCCGCCGCGCTGGTCGGCGGCCGCAACCCGCCGCAACCGGGCGAGCTCACGCTCGCGCACCTCGGCGTGCTGTTTCTCGACGAGTTGCCCGAATTCGACCGGCACGTGCTGGAGATGCTGCGCGAGCCGCTGGAAGCCGGCCGCATCACGATCTCGCGCGCGGCGCAGCAGGTCGACTTCCCCGCCGCGTGCCAGCTGATCGCCGCGATGAATCCGTGCCCGTGCGGCTGGCACGGCGATCCGTCCGGGCGCTGCCGCTGCTCGCCGGACCTCGCCACGCGCTACCTGCGCAAGCTGTCGGGGCCGCTGCTCGATCGCATCGACATCCAGATCGACCTGCCCGCGCTGTCGCCGGCCGAACTCGCATCACGCGCGACGGCGCCCGGCGAGCCGAGCGCCGCGGTCGCCGCCCGGGTCGCGCAAGCGCGTGCGCGGCAGCTCGACCGGCAGGGCAAGACGAATCACATGCTGAGCGGGCGCGAGACCGACGATCTGTGCCGGCCGACCGACGACGGCGAGCGGCTGCTGCGCGAGGCCGGCGAGCGCTTCGGCTGGTCGGCGCGCGCGTATTTTCGCGTGCTGAAGGTCGCGCGAACGATCGCCGACCTGGCCGGCGATCCGTTGCCGACGGCCGCGCAGATTGCCGAGGCGATCCGCTACCGGCGCGCGCTCACGACACTGTGAGCGCCTTCGGAGGGACAAAATTTGCCAAGTGCGGCTTGCGGATCCCAGACCATCTCGGCACTGAATTCATCGCCGCCGACATACTCTTCGACGATGATTTTCCGTGACGACGAATAGCCGCGGCTGTTGACCGCCGGCGGCGCCAGGATGTCGCCCACTGCCTATCACATACCCGCGCTGGATGTCGACCACATTGCTTGCACCCCATCCGCTACGCTCCGTGCCTGCTCTCGATGCGCAGTCGATCGACACTGGTTGCGCTCGGCGTCAAGCCACGATCTCTCGAAGCGATCAGTACCGGATCGAACTGGTTGCATGCCTGTCCGGTGCCGAGATCGGCAACATTCAGCTCATATAGCGCAAAGAGCGTCGCATGGACCTCGCGCATCGCATCGACATCGCAAGCGTCATACGCGCTCGTTGCGACGCGCAGACCGAAGTCAGCCAACGCTTCGGCACTTCCCGCGTCCGCTCCCATCTCACTCGCAAATTTCGATCCGCTACCGCAGCGCGTATCCAGGTATTTCTACCATAGACACTTCGTGCACTTGAGCACCTTTCGAGTTTCGGGAGCTTCGAAGCCGCCTTCACGGTTTCGTGGTCGGGGCCTTGCAGACGAGCTCGACAATCTATCAACGGGCAGTGTCGTCGACGATATCTAAATAGGAGCAGAAACAGGGATGCGAGGCGGTGTGATTATGTCGCCCCCATGTTGGCCCACTTTTCATTACTTAGAGTGCATTCCGAGGGCCCAATTGTGGCGCGCATCTGGTGAGGGCTTCCAATATTTCGGCTTGGCCTATGGAAAAGCAGGACCCGATGCCGCTTGACCTAGCTGCTGTCGGAACGGCGAAATCGGTCAGCACTCTCACGTGAAGTCGCTCCAAATCGTCGAGCCAATTGCAGAACATCGCTGCACCCAACATTAATGGTTTCGGGCCAAGCAAAACCAAATCCAGCTGTTTGCAGTCCCGCAATGTTCGCGCCAGTACGCGGGCAATCGCTGACGGTTTGACTGCAACCGACTGCAGTACCTTCGGGTTGATTGTCTTGAATTCGTCGAGCCATGGTCTCGCAGCCGCTAGCGCCTGCGCACGCCCCTCAGGAACAAACTCAGGGTCAACAACTAGCGCAATGGTGTCCTCGGCTCGCCACGAATAGCGCTCGATGAACTTCTGCGCACGTCCCCCGTCGAAACCAAGCGCTATTACGTGATGTACTTTCTGCCCCTCCGTCTCCGGAACTCGCGCGACAAAACCTGGTAACTGACATATGTCGCTACGGTCGTGCAACTGGAAGGGGTCCTGCGAGAACGAATACGATGCTGGCGTGACGTAATGATACGTTACTGGAATTCCAGCACTGATTGCGTATTTAACGACATGAAAAATCGTTTCACAGCACAGCATCGTTATATCGACGTCGAGGCGTTCAGCGTCCTCAAGCAGCGTAGCCATCGTGGCAAAAAATTTACGCCACGGAATACGCTTCGCCTCCAAATCAAGCGAAATCTCGAATGATAGGTCTGAACCGGAGCCCTTCTGAGAAATTTCCAACCATCTGCTTGTAGCGAGCTTACGGCTAACAACTCGACTACGCGGCTCTGCCGGGTCAGAGATACCTTTAATAAGATAATTCATCGAGCATCACTAAAAAAGCTTGGGCTGAATCGTGTACGACTCTTGATTTTCGGTGACAACATTCGCAACAACCTCGCCAACATTGAATCGATTTCTGAATCGATTAAACAATCGCCCCCAGTCGTCATCGGATCCAGAAAAAATTATGTAAAGGTCTTCATCCGTCAAATCCAGACTCTTTTTCTTTCGAGTCGACAAATCAAAGAGTGGTGCAAATCTTGGCGCCAACTGCCATGCATCTAACCGCGCACTACGAAGATTCTTCTGCTTCGTTCCTGGCAGCTGCTTTAACACATCCTCAAAAACAGCATCGCGCAGATATTTATCTAATTCAGCAATCTTCTCATCACTAAGGGCCACTGTCTCTTTAATTGAGAAGTGATTTATCTCTGGCTCACTTTGCTTGGGACTCTTGTGAGCAGCCTCAAATACTCTTCCCAGGCGTTCAATTAGCTGATACAACTGCCTTGCGCTCTTATCGGTACGCTGAACATTTCGCTGATAATCAAGCGCTTGACTTCGAATTGCTTGGTCCTGAATTTGGGGCAATATCGGGAGAAGGGGCGCCACACCTCGCGAATCGTATGTCGTAAGCCATTCAGCGACCACTCGATTGCAGAAATCCAGGAAGTAGCGCATGTTCCGCCCAGACAAACCCAATAGAGCGGCGGTACCAGCGTATTGCTTGTTCTTTCGGTACAAGGTGCAGAGCCAGAACAATGCGCCCCGCTTATAGTTGGAGTACCAATTGCGTGAAGCAGCCCCGTCCTGTTGGAACTCTGCGATAACCGATGGAGGGCTCTTCAGTCCGACGGTAGTTGCCCCCTGGTTCATGACGACAACAGCCGTCGCGGCACGCAAGAAATTTGGCTCGCCCTCAACAAATTCCGAAATAATCTTCTCATCACCCGGGTAATATCTATGCACCCAGTCGAGAAGCGGTCTCAGTTTACGCCCTGACGCTTTTAAAAGCTGAGCCTCCTCTTCGTCCGACATAGAGGCAAGCAGTTGCTGTATGTCGTTAATCCCAAGCGCCCTAAAAAACGGACTCAGCTCAAGGTGCCGATTTGCTACACGCGTAACATGGACCTCGAACTCATCGAATGTCACATCGTCAAGCGAGTACGACCGAAAATCATGCGTTTCTTCAATTCGCTGCTCATGAGCAAGAGTTTCAGACGTTAGAAAAACCTCCGAGCGTGCAAAGAGGCGCCACGTGACCCCATCCTCCCGTTTCGTTTGCTTGAGGCGCGTATTAACAACTCGCTGCTGGAACGGAAGAAAATTCTCAAATTCGTCGATAGAGATAGCGAGATATCGCCCTCTCATCAACTCAGATTGCCCGACCTCACTTGCCAATATTTTAAGCAAAGCATTAGGCTGAACAAATACAAGCTGATTGAAATTTCTATCCGGATTATTGAGAATCAGCGTGACAAGCGTCAACTGCGACTCAATAAAATCCAAAAATGATGACTTATTCAGAGCACCACTATCGGGCACGACCCCAAACTGCGAATACATCCGCGTGAAGAATCGCTGTTCGTCCAGCCACTTCTCCAATGGCCAAACTTTGTCCAAAACTCGAATTGCCTTTTGGGTGATGGTCAAGTCGAGGTATTGATTAAAGAGTCGCTCGTTAAGCTTGCTCTCTTCGTCCGAAGGCGCGAAACCACGAAGGATGTCTGCGTCGATACGAAAATACAGACCAATTTGTGATGGCATATCGCGAGGCGAGACTGTGCCATCCGCGCGAGCCCGCGCATGCCAAGCGTCCAAGGAAAAAATCGATGCCAACGTAGTCTTGCCAGAGCCGCGCGCGCCGGTGACGATGACAGGCGGAAACTCCTGAAGCGCGCCAACTGTGACGTTGCCCGGGTCAACGTAGTATCTGACTAAGTCATCCTCGGAAATATAATCTCGACGGACAATGGAAAATGGATTGCTTGGCTTGATGCCGGACGACGGTGCAGACGCGGTCCGATTCACAATACGACTCGTCAGATCGGCACATTGTTGCCCATATGGCGTGGGCTGCCCCAAGTCGTCGGCCTCACGCGATAAAAGCCTCTCGGTTAAGGCCAGTTCAGCGACGTATGGAATGTAAACGTCGAACGGCGGAGCCTCGGGCCATTCAATGCGAATGTCATTCTGGCGCCTTCTCCTGTCATCCAGCGGAACATCAGGGACAGGGGACGCGACGAGAAGAAGCTGGCGATGTCCGTAGTGACTCAACGCCTCCGGCGACTGCAACAGCTCGTACGCTTTCCGGATGCCTGCTACATTCTGGCGATTCATACCGGACATCATCACTACCGTGTCGGCGAAATCGAACGCTGTTACATAGAAGATATCCGTCAGGCCTGTTCTGCTATCCAGTAGAACGTAGTCATAACCCGCAGCGCGAATTCGCTCTTTCAGAATCTCGATGAAGGCACGACCTTTCTGCTTATAGAAGGTATCCCATTTGAAATCCGCCAAACGTTGGTCGTATAACGGATCCTCAAAGCTCCCCGCTGGCAGTAACGCAATTGTGCCCAACGATGTCGACGCGTCGTTCTCCGAAGCGATAGGGCTTATTGCCACCCATTGAGCAAGGTCGAAGTCGTGCAGAAATTTCCTCGTGTCATCTTCAGTATACGAAGCACTGACGAAAGAGGTCAGAAGCTCTAAAACGCCCTTCGTAACCGAAATTCCTCGAAATAGGTCACTATAAATCTGCCCAGGCGCCTCGAGGTCGAAATCGATAACCAAAACCCGCTTCGCATCTTTTGCCAGATGATAAGCGACATTTGCCAGCGTCATGCTTCGACCGACGCCGCCTTTGAACGAATAAAAGGCAACAAATCTAGTTTCACTCATGCTGCCGCCACTGCCATTTTTCGAACCAAGTCACGGGGAGAGGCGGTGTTAGCAGTTATCGCCACTTTCGCCTGGAAATCGATGAGCTTGTCACCTTGCTCTCGTCCATAAGTCTTGCTTAGAGCCTTCGCAACGACGCGCTCAACACGCTGCTTCACGTTATCGAATTCAGAAGGCATCCGCAGCCCCACATTGGCACTGAGTAGACGACCACAAGAAACGACAGCAGGCATTGCAAACTGCTCCTCTTTGCGAGCCAATATTTCGCGAACAACTGTGAACAGCTCCGCTCCGAACTCCACCCCTGCCTCCAGCATGCCCTCCGCCGCTCCCGTATAGACGGAGTAGTCGTCGGCCTTAAAGCTGCCCATCGCAGCATAGAAGCAAATGTCTCGGAGAGCGTAGGCGTCGCGGGGCGGTATCTCGCTCGCCCTTTCGGCGGCGCCACGCGCCGCCACAACGATTTCTCGCCATCCAACTTTTGCCGGCTCTTGCGTGCCCGCGGCAATTGCAGCGAGCGCTGCCACGGTATCCGGCGCAGCTTCAATCACCTTAACGAGGTCCGGCCCCGACATATTGAGGAAGTCGATTACCCAATCACATTTGATTGCGGCGGCGTCGGGAGCTCTTCGCCGTAGCACCCCAAGGACACGGGCCAAGCGCTTCATGAACTCGCCGTTCCTTTGTTCCCACGCGATACGCAATGCCGACATGATGAGTTCGGCTGCCTTGACCGGCTCCGGCACCGCAGACAGCACCGCATTTACGAGCGCCTCCTCGACGGTTGTTCCTCGTCCGACACTCGGGTCTCCGTGAAGCAAGCCCAGCGTTTTGACTATGTCTTGCCCAGTACTAATGGTCATGCTGACCCCTGCATTGAGTGATGCGCTGCACCCCGGCCTGCCAATAGTCGTCGTGCAGACCCGCATCAGTGGTGTTCACCTCTCGCTCGACATTCCGCATGAGACTTCGCTCTGGCAGTACGTTCAGCTTGTCGGCACGGGAGACCCACTCACGAAGTGCAGGCCGACCGGTCGTAAGGTGAACGGTGAGCCCGTGGGTGGCTCCTTCATGCCCATCACGCCAATAGAATGCGCCGCCAGCATCCGCTACAGTGGGGCGATATCTCTCACGACTATTCAGATAGGCTATCACCACCTTGTCTCCAGCAGACAAGGTACGGTTGTACAGCCCAAGGGACTGGTACAAATCACCAATGTCACAGTCGCTGGTAACCAACTGTTCGCCATCATCCCTCATACCATCAGTCACCCAAAGGGTCCTCGTGGCATCGCGTTGGATAAACTCGGCTACCTTCTCTTCGACGAAGAGTTCTTCAACCTCTGTCTCATGGAACAGGTCCCGAGCTCTCCGCACAAACCAAACTTCTTGCTCTTCTTCTTCCTTCTCCCCCTGAAAGAGTAACGCCTCAGGGAGATTGAGCGACCAATTCGGCCAATTCGCATTGGCTTGTATGGCTTGGTCGATTTGTGCGTGCGTAGGGCAGCCCGCTTTTTCCTTGGCTTCAAGAAAGTTACAGTGAGCCAATGCGAGTTTGAGCGTAGGTAACCGCTCCGGCCGCTGGAACTCCCCGCCTTCAAAAGCCGATTGGCCATCTGCGTAGGTCATTGGTCTAATAGTTCTTAGAGTTGTCACTTCATTATGCTAGCACTGGCATCGTCAGCAGGGTTCCAACCGTCAAATGCTTAGCACAATTCCCCACCGCATGCGCTTGACGCCACTCGCGGCCAAAATCACTGTTCAGCGTGCTCCAAACAAGCGCACGATGTGCGTCAGGCACACGAATCCGATAAACGCAATCGGTAAAGAGCCCCTCGCCGGCCGTAACCCGAGCTTGCCGCGTTAGGCAGCGCGACCCAACACGAGCAACCAAAATGTCCCCTCTATACGCATTTTGAAATCCATCCTGCCCCCCCGTTAAATGAAGCTCCTCAGCGTCAGTCGTAAAGTGGGATGTGTGAAATGCCTGCAGTCCCATACCAGCATATTGATTTTTGGAGCGACTACCTCGGATAACAGCAGCCTGCAATGTAGCTAACGTGCCGATAACATGTCTTGCGTCGGCGTTCATCGTTGTCATGGCTTCGTGGTATCCGAAATCCATTCTCCGCATTGCATCTTCAATTGATATAGCGCGCTCCCCGACAACAACTCCATCCTGAGAGCAACGTTGAAGCGTAACGTTCTGCCCACGTGAAGGGGTTTTGCGACCGGTGATTAAGAAGGCATCAACTTCCGCCTTTTCGAATGTCTTAGGCTCAAGCTGAGTCACCGTGAGGTTTGAAAGACCTGAAATAAGCTGCCGCCGCACAGATGCGAACGCCGGCTGGGTAACGATGGGCGATGCGACTATGAGCGCAAAAGAACCGTTTCGGCCGAGCAAAGACCAAGCGTGCGCCGCGAATACAACGTCACTTCTTAACCAACCGCCTTGGTCCTGCACCTCAGGAAAGATGCATCGAACGCGGTCAATCGACGCTTTGCCAAGTCGAGCCATCGCATAGGGAGGGTTAGATACGACGACATCGGGACGGCTTCTCCCCACCCGCAATTGGGGAACGATGGGAGACCGCAACACGTCGAGATTCGCGGTCGTTGTGCGCGAGGGTGCGATATCTTCGAGCCGGCTCATAGCCTGCGCATCAATGTCGACAAGGAGCGCGCGACTCTTCAGGCATCTCCGCAAAACGCTGCCAGCCAGCGCCCCTTTACCCGCGCCCAAGTCAAGTATGCGCCGGGCGTCAGCCGGCACACTGGAAGCCAACAGCTGAGCAATGGAAGGCGGCGTAGGCACTTGCCCGAGTTTCTCTGCCCGCGTCTTCGCCTGTCTGAATCTAAGACTATTTGGATTGTGCGTTTTCTTATTTCCAGCCATAGGGCGCGTACTCTGAAAGGTCTGGCGCAATTCTATCGTGTGGCCCCTTTAACGACACAGACGTCTACGAAATTCCTGTCCTGGTTGACGCCAATGAGGGCGCGCGTCAAGAAGTCTACGTTTGGCCAAGTACTCCACAGGTGCTCAGACCCACCGTCCGCGCACCTAGGCAGGAACGCTGAAATCTCATAGTAATTTTTGCTGGCGCGGCAGCCCGGGTGGCAATTTGTAAGCATATAGAAATATAACTACGCCTTTGACTGGCCGGCGATCCGTTGCCGACGGCCGCGCAGATTGCCGAGGCGATCCGCTACCGGCGCGCGCTCACGAAACTGTGAATGCGCGCGGAGGACAAAACCAGACTGTCAAGACTTGACTTATGCACAATTTCACGAATCCTGCCCCGGATCACGGTTCTCCGGCGCCCTTTCATCGACAGATCCGTATGCATTTGTTTTTATTGAATTTTCCCAAACAGCACGCACGCTACGAAACGGCCCGGAAGGCCGTCCCGGCGCAGCTTTGCGGGAGATTCAGCCAACTTTTCAACAAAGTTATCCACATGCACTGTGGATAGCCGAAAAATCCCCGCAAAATCCGGCGATTAGCGCCGAAAGCTGCGAATGAACTTTCACTTGTCACAGCGTGTCTGAGCGCCCTCGCCCGCCGGCGTCAGTCGAGTTTGAACGAGCCGAAAAACTGGTCGAACTGTTCCTGCGCGAGCGGCCCGTCGGCGATCGCGACGGCCTGGTACGCATGCCGGCCGCGCGCCACGAGCCGCGCGACGATCGTCTTGTGCGAGTGGTCGCCACCGCTGGCCGCGCCCGCGATGCGCAGCTCGAGCCCGTTGACCGCGCCGCCGGCCGCGAGCGGCACCGGCACCGAGGCGGTCTGTGGCGTGCCCGCGAGGTTGCGCGACAGCCCGGCCTGCAGGAACGCGAGCGCCGCACGGCGCGTGTCGTCGCGGTCGTCGGGCAGCGTCAGCGTGCCGACCGCGAACACCGCACCGTCGACGTGCGCGGCCTGCATCCGCATCGGCATCGACGCGCCGCCGACCGCCACCGGCTGGTCCTCGACGGTCGGCTTCGCCGGCAGGTCGATCGTGTAGCCGGCGTCGTTGTGCAGCGTACGCCAGTCATATGACGGCGAGCACGCAGCCAGCGCCGCGCTCACGCACGCGAGCGCGGCGAAGTGTCGCAGCGGACGAAAAAGGGGGCGCAATGGATCGATGACTTCCTTCGGCATGGCAGTGACAGGGACAGGCAAAACGCCCATTATCCGCCGAACCAGACACCCGGGATGTGTGGCGGCCGCCGGTGCGCGCGCCGCATTCGCGCTAAAATAAGCGCCGAATTTCGACGTCCTTTGCATCGATCCGCGTCATCGACCGACTCCGAGAGCACCGCAGATGAACACCACGCCTCCCGCCCAGCGCCGCACCGGCCCCGCCCGCTACATCGTCGCGGCCGTCGTCGTCGCGGCCATCGCCGTTGCCGGCTTCTTCGCGTTCAACGGCAAATCCACCGTGCCGGACGCCACGTTCACGCTGCTGTCGGGCCAGAAGGTGTCGACGGCCGGCGACCTGAAGGGCAAGGTCTACCTCGTGAACTTCTGGGCGACGAGCTGCGCCACCTGCATGCAGGAAATGCCGCAGATGGTCGATACCTATAATCGCTTCAAGGGTCAGGGGCTGGAATTCGTCGCGGTCGCAATGAACTACGATCCGCCGATGTACGTCGCGAACTATGCGCAGACGCGCCAGCTGCCGTTCAAGGTCGCGCTCGACGACGGCAGCGTCGCGAAGCAGTTCGGCAACGTGCAGCTCACGCCGACCACCTTCGTCGTCGACAAGGACGGCAAGATCCTGAAGCGCTACGTCGGCGCACCGCAGTTCGCGGAACTCGACGCGCTGCTCAAGAAGGCGCTCGACAGCAACGCGGCCTGAGCGCCGCACAACAAGACTCGCAGGGCCACACGCTGCGCCCTGCCCCGCACCACGGACCGCACGACCGGCCAGCCCGGTTCCGCGGTCCGTTTGTGTTTCAGCGCTCGGTTTCGCCTTTTGCCGACAGCCCGTAGCGCTTCATCTTCTCGTACAGCGTCGCCTTGCCGACATGCAACCGGTCGGCCGTCGCGGCGACCGCGCCGCCCGTCTGGTTCAGCGCCTCGGCGATCACCGCGCGCTCGAACTGCTCG